>CAYMMK010000018.1:0-33305 GCA_964391575.1 uncultured Limnohabitans sp. | reverse complement strand
GGTCTTCGAAAGATGAAAGAACGGTGATTGCAGGCAGGCCTGGCCTCATGGCACCTCCTATTAGGCCTCAGGTTTGAGGCTCAGAGGTGTCTACAGTTTCCGGGTCGATTCATCCACCCCCGACCCGCAATCTAAAGCAAGGAAGATTCAGAGTCGCAGCAGCGCCATCGAGGGGCCAGAGGCCTGAGCACGATTGCCTCCTTCCAAGCCCGCTAGAATAGACGCTCAGGTTTATAAGTCGGCCCGGAATTGATGCTTTCTTGGGAGCCCATCACATGCGAGCGCCACCGCACAGTCATCGATTCATCGCCGGGCTGGCGGCCCTGTGTCTGACCTTCGCCGCAAATAATTCGACGGCTCAGCCGGGACAGCCCGAGGAGCCCTTGCTCATACCCCTGCAAACATTCGACCTGAAGATGCGCGCGGTTGGCATGCTGGCCAGCAGTGAGGAAATCTGCAAATTACTCAGCCACCCGATTTTTCGGCGGCCACTTGATGCCTACCGACTTCTTGACAGCGACAGTTCAAGTGTGACCTGGGATGGCGTTGAAGCATCGCACCTGTGGATTGCCAGGAAATTTGAGGAGGCAGGCATACCGAGGGGCCGATTGGCGGTACAGCCGCAGGCACTGAGGAAGGCAGAAGAGCGACTCGCCAGCTGCTTGAATCGCAAAGACATGGAGCAACCCGAGCTTTACGAGGTCTTGAAAAAATTTTTCCTGCACCACCTGCCGGCTCAGTGCCACAAGCCCATCGAACAGGTGCGCCGAACCGTCGATGATCGAGGAAACCTGGTCGAGCTCAGAGAGGCGACGAACAGAAAGCCTTGCATCGATTTCGACTACAACGGCGGCCAATTCAGCCACTGGAACTCGACCACCCTGTCGCTCATGTTGATCTGGAGAGAGGCCCACCCTGTGCTGGCGCGTATCTTCGACCGCGGTGATACCCTCCTTCAAGCCAGAATGGCGGCATCTGCACAGAAGGAGCAACAAGAACAAGCCGAAGCCGAACAAAGGCGTCGCCTGGCTGCAGAGAAAGTACAGGAGGCGCAACGCAGTTGGCAAGAATATTCAGCGCGGAATAAAACCTTGCTCGAGGAGGTCTTCAACTTTGCAACGACGGGCGAGGTCACTGGATATCCCCAAGAACGCTGGGTTGAGGTCAAGACCTGCACGGTGACCGATGGGCGTCGGCAGATCGACGTACGCCAGCTGAACATGACAGCATTCCGGGTTTTTCCAAGCTGGGTCGGCTCAACGAGGCAGTTGATCTCCTCCGATGGCACGGTGCGACTGGCTACCTCCAAGCAAATTCCGATGGATCGCCTACAAAACGCGTGGGCTCTGGCATTTCGGTCCTGTCCGGGCGTGCGCTCACGGTTCTGAAGAACATGAAGCCGGCGCAGGCCAGGCACCGATCAGGGCTTGGAAAGGCGTCGGCCCAAAAACCCGATATAGCCCGGGCCGCGCTGCACGGCTGCCGGCCCGAAACCCTGAGAATGGGGCCAGCCGGGCCCTGGAAAAGACAAAGGACTTAGCTCCTTGCGAGGCTAAGTCCTTGTTTTTAGTGGCTCCCCGACCTGGGCTCGAACCAGGGACCTACGGATTAACAGTCCGGCGCTCTACCGACTGAGCTATCGGGGAACAAACCAAAATTATAGCGACTTTTCTCCCCCATTTGCACGCACTGTGGGACTGTGCCTGTTTGGGCTCAGAGGGCAGTGCTCATGTGCACGCGCAAGGTGCGTGGTGACCCAGGGTAGAGGTAATGATGCCCGAACTGCAGCGGGCTTTCCCGCCAGAAATGGCGGTTCAAAAAATTGTCAACGCCCACTGTCCAGCGGGTTGGGCGTCCGAGGAAGCGGGTGTCCAGGTGGGTGTTCAGATCCAGGGTGGTCCATGAAGGCAGCATCAGAGGTTCCTCAATGGTGACCTGGCGCGAGCCTTCATGACTCACACGCAGACTGCTTCTCAGGCCGTTCATCCCGGGCCAGAGGTACTGCAGCTGGGCGCGCAGCGTGTGGCGGGGCAGGTTCAGGCTGCGCTGGCCGTTGACGGCCGGGTTGACCCATGCGCTCTCGCGCGTGGAATGCAACCAGGCCGCGGACAGGTCTGCCGTCCATGCCCCCGCAGTGGTGGCGGCGGAGATTTCCAGTCCCCGGTTGCGCGTGTGACCATCACGCACCCGTGTGCAACTGGCCGCTTCATCGCAGCTGCCGGCATCGGCAGACAGCGGTCGGGTAATGTCAAAAACGCTGACCTGCCAGCGCAGTCGCGGGTCCTGGTGCTTGAGGCCCATTTCCGTTTGCCGACTGCGCAAGGCGGGCAGCGCCTGGCCGGCATTGATATACCGGCTTCGGTTGGGCGCCACATCCAGTTCCACCCCCTCGCCGTAGCTGACAAATGCCATGGTGCGGGCGCTCAGTTGTCCGGTCAGTGCAAGCCAAGGTGTGCTGAAGTCACGCCGGTCATCGACAGCCCCGCTGCCATCGGTCCGTTCGCTGGATCTTTGCAGACGGGTGTGGCGAAAGCCCAGCCAAAGGCTGTGCCGAGGGCCCAGAACCATGCGGTCCTGCAGGGACAACTCCAGCGACCGCTCGTCGCGCCGGGTATTGGGCTCAAGCGCCTGGCTGTCAGGGGCCAGGGAAAAGTCGGCCAGCACCGAGCCGGTCCCGATCCCGTTGAAGGCCTGGGCCTGTGCGGGACGGTCGAGCATGCGTGAGCGCAGCGCGCTGAACGTGAACTCATGCCGAAGTCCTAACAGTTGCATCTGACCGGTCAGGCTGGAATTGAAGGCATCGACCCGTCGGCGCTCGTTTTCACTGCGGTAGTCGTACACGTCCATGCTGCCATCGCTGCAAAAGCGGTCCCAGCGGGATTCGCTGCTGCAGCCGAAGGCGAACACCAGCCGGTCGTCAGTGCGCAGACGCTGGGTGCCAGCAGTGGATGTCCACAGCCAACCGCTGGCAAGATTCTGGCGCCAGCGCAGCGTGCCGGTGGTGCCGCGAAAGACCCCGGGCTGGGCCCAGTCTTGCCAGGTCAGGTTGCGGCGACCGTCAACCACGGCCGGTAAACGGTCGCCCAGCAGGCTGTGACCGTTGACCCCGATCTGGCTGCGCAGGCTGTGTTCGATCTCCCATTCAAGGCGGCTGTCTGCACCTGCTCGCCAGTCCATCGCCAGGGCCAGCAGATTCTGGTGTCCCCGGGTGTTGCGGATATAAGGGTTGAGGGTGTCGTGGCTGAGGTTGAGCCGGTAGCCCCATTGGCTGTATTCCCCGCTGCGTCCTCCCAGGTCGATGGCTACCCCCGTACCTTGGCCGGTATGGTGGGACAGACTCAGCTCACGCAAAGTCTCATCGCTGCGCACCGGTGGACGTTTGACCAGATAGTGAGCCAGCCCGCCCGGAGCGCTGGTGCCGGCCTGTATACCGCTGGTGCCCTTGAGCAATTCGATGCGTTCCTTGTTGCCCAACGCGATCATGGTTTCGGCCGAGAGGGGTAAACCTTCGCGACGAAAGTTGTAGCGGTTGTCGAGGGTGAATCCCCGCACACTCAGGATGTCCCAGTAGGCAGGCGAGTTGTAGGCGTCTGAAACGCTGGCATCCAGGCGCAGCGCATCCGAAAGGCGGCCGGCCCCGATTTCGCGCAGGCTTTGAGCGTCGAAGGCTGCAATGTTGAAAGGGGACCGATGGGCCGGGACTTCGGCAAAACCGCTGATCTGCGGGGCCGCAGGGCTGCTGATGACGATTTCCGGGGTCTGGGCCCAGGCCGCGCCTGCAAGTCCCAGCGCCAGGGCTGGTCCAAGGCGGCGTAGCGGCCGTGTGGTGCAATGGTGTGCCATGACGTTTCCTTCAACGCTATGGCAGGTCGGCTGGCTGAGGGTGGCGCCACAGCAAGCGGACACCGATCCTGAAACAAGCTTCCCTGCGCGAGGATTACCTCAATCAGGTTCAAAGGGACTTTCTCAGTCGGCACCCTGAAAGGTGCCAACACCCCTAGCGAATGGCGCTGCACATGTGCAACGCCAGTGAAATTTTAGACCAGACCCAATCGCCTGCGCAGCGTGGTCGATGTGGTGGTGTACTGCAGCAAGGGTTTTTCATCCGGCCACAACAAAGTGGCGGCACCGAATGCGGCCAGGGTCGCCTCGTGAAAACCGCACAGGATGAGCTTCTTCTTGCCCGGGTAGGTGTTGATGTCGCCCACCGCAAAAATGCCCGGCGCCGAGGTGGCAAAGGTTTCGGTGTCGACCCTCAATTGCTTGCGCTCAATCTCCAGGCCCCACTGGGACACCGGGCCGAGCTTGGGCGAAAGGCCCAGCGCCATGACCAGTTGATCACAAGCCAGCACCACCTCCTGGCCCTGTGCGTCGAGATGGCGCAGGGCCACCAGCCTGTCACCCTCGGTATTCACGCCCGTTGGCTGACCGATGACAAACCGCACCCGGCCTTCGTCCAGCAAGGCCGAGAAACGATCGAGCCGTTGGGGCTCGGCGTGGAACTGCTGGCGCCGGTGCATCAGGGTCACGCTGGCCGCCCGCTCTGCCGCATCCAGGCAGGTCTGCAATGCGCTGTCCCCATCGCCCGTCACCAGCACATGATGGCCGGTCAGATCGGGCAGGGGGGAAGAGGCAAACCAGACTTGCCGATTCATCAGGGGGGCCAGGCCGTCGATGGGCAGGCGGCGGGGCACAAAAGCGCCGACACCCGCGGCAATGAACAGGGTTGGGGTCGACCAGACCAGGCCGGCGTCGGTGCCGACCGTCCAGCGTCCTTGCGCACCGGGCTGCACGCTTTGCACCAATTGCCCCAGGTGGCAAGGGGGGTTGAATGGCGCCAATTGCTGTTGCAGGCGCTCGATAAGTTCAGCGCCGGTGCAGACCGGTATGCCGGGAATGTCGTAAAGAGGTTTGTCGGCGTAGAGCTCTGCGCACTGGCCGCCCACATGGGGCAAGGCATCCACGATGTGGCAGGCAATGCCTTGCAGACCGAGCTGGAAGGCCTGGAAAAGACCCACCGGGCCCGCCCCGATCACCAGCGCATCGGTCTCGATCGGGGAGGTCATGGTGCCCTCAGCGAATCAGCTCGCCCAGTTTGCCGGTCTTGTCTTTCCAGTCATCGGCATCGGGCAAAGGGGTCTTGCGCTTGGTGATGCTCTTCCAGTTGGGCAGCCGGGCGAGTTCGGCATTGAGGGCGGTCATGTGCTGCTGATCGGCCGGCAGATCTTCTTCGGCGTAAATGGCATTGACCGGGCATTCGGGGATGCAGACGGCGCAGTCGATGCACTCGTCCGGGTCGATGGTCAGGAAGTTCGGGCCTTCACGGAAGCAGTCGACCGGGCAGACGTCCACACAGTCGGTGTACTTGCAGCGAATACAGTTTTCGGAAACTACGTGGGTCATGGGTCTGGAAGGGGCGTGTAGCGAAATCGCTGGAGTATCTATTTTACCGGGGCCCGGGGAACGCAGCCGGCCCTGCGCTGGATTGCGGGGCATCCCCAAATTCGGGGCAAGGTTTTCAGTGAACCATCACAGCCCCGGCGGTTTTGTGACTGGCCGTGTCCACCAGCACCATTGCACCGAGCACGCGCGACTGCGCGAAAGGCAAGATCGGCAGCGGCTCCTGCAGCGTCAGGGTGACTTGACCGATGGCATTGGGAGCCAGCTCGTCGGCTTCTTCCTCGGCCAGGGTATTGACATCCAGGCGGTGGACCACACGCTGGACTTTGACCTTGACCCAGCGGTGCCCATGCAACGCCCAGTAGACCCGACCGGGTACCAGGGGTTCATCGTCCATCCAGGCCACAGTGGTGCCCAGCTGACGCTGGTCCTCGGGCACAGGGGATTTTGAGGCTGTCGCGGCCAGCAGCCAGTCGCCACGCGAGACATCGACTTCCCGGTCCAGCACAATGCCTGCGCTGTGTCCGGCGGCTTGGGGTTGAAGCTGCCGCGTCGCTGACAGCACTTGGGAGACCACGGCAGTCTGGCCACTCGGGAAGACCCTGACCGACTGTCCTGGCGTCACCGTGCCCGTGGCCACGCGACCCCAGAACACTCTTCGGCCTTGGCTGGTCACATGGGAATCGTGAAACTTTTCGACCCATTGCACCGGAAAACTCAAGGACACATTGTTCTCGTCAGCCGACACCGGCAGGTCTTGCAGGATGCCCAGCAGGCTCGGGCCTGTGTAAGCACACCAGCCGAATTGGCCGTTGTTTCCCGAGTCCACCACGTTCCAGCCTTTCAAAGCCGATATCGGCACCATGGCGGTGACGGTGATCCCTGCCTGGCTGGCGAATTTGGCCAGAGCGGCCGAGATATTCCTGTAGGCCTGGGCCGGATCGGCCACAGCGTCGAGCTTGTTGATGGCAATCACAATGGATGGCACGCGCAGCAGTTTGAGCAACAGTGCGTGGCGGCGGGTTTGCGGTAAAAGCTGCAGATCGGGGTGGGCCCAGTCGAGCTTGAGGGCATCGACCAGCACCACGGCGGCGTCGGCGCCTGAAGCGGCAGTGACCATGTTGCGGGTGTATTGCTCGTGCCCAGGGGCGTCGCCGATGATGAACTTGCGGCTTTCGGTGCTGAAGTAGCGGTAGGCCACATCAATCGTGATGCCTTGCTCTCGTTCTGCAGACAGGCCATCGGTCAACAGGGCCAGGTCGTATTCCTGACCGTTTGGGCTCGAGCGCTGCACTCCGGCCAGATGGTCCTGCAGCACGGCCTTGGTGTCCACCAGCAGACGGCCGATCAGCGTACTCTTGCCGTCATCGACCGAGCCGCAGGTGATGAACTTGAGGGCGGAGAAAGGGTGTTCGTGGTGCATGTGTGCGTCATCCGTGCTCAGAAGTAACCATCTTTTTTGCGCTTCTCCATTGAAGCTTCGGACGTTTTGTCGTCCATGCGGGTTGCGCCGCGCTCGCTGACTTCGGCTGCCAGCGTCTCGATCACGATGCGCTCGGGCGTGGCCGCATCACTCTCCACCGGGCAGGTGCAGGTGATGTCGCCCACAGTGCGAAAACGTACGTTGCGCACCACCACTTCTTCGCCATCCCTGGGCGGTGTCAACGTGGTCACTGGGACCAAAAGTCCACGGCGATCGACCACCTTGCGTGGGTGGGTGTAGTAGATCGAGGGCAGCGCAATGCCTTCGCGGGCGATGTACTGCCATACATCCAGCTCGGTCCAGTTGGAAATCGGGAACACCCGGAAATGTTCGCCCGGATGGATACGGGTATTGAACAGCGTCCACAGCTCGGGGCGCTGGGCCTTGGGTTGCCACTGGCCGAAGCTGTCGCGGTGTGAAAAGATGCGCTCCTTGGCACGGGCCTTTTCCTCGTCTCTCCGGGCACCGCCCATGAGCGCGTCAAAGCGGAACTCCTCGATCGCCTCCAGCAGGGTGACCGACTGGTGCACATTGCGGCTCTCACCGGGATGGGCCAGCCGCACGGTGCCTCGCTTCATCGAGTCCTCGACACTCCTGACAATCAGTTCTGCGCCGAGCTCCCTGGCGCGAAAGTCGCGGAAGTCGGTCACTTCGGGGAAATTGTGTCCGGTGTCGATCATCAACAGTGGATACGGCAGGCGGCCGGCACCGAAGGCTTTTTCGGCGCATTTGAGCATGACCAGCGAATCCTTGCCGCCGGAAAACAGCAGGGCAGGGCGCTCGAAAGCGGCGGCAACTTCCCGCAGGATGAAGATGGTTTCCTCCTCCAGCGCATCCAGATGGCTGTTGCTCAGGGTGTGCAACGGTTCGGTCATGGCATTCATTCTTTTCTCACTTTTTCACATGCAGGCCGCATTCCTTGGCCGTTTCGTCCTCCCACCACCAGCGCCCGGCGCGAAAGTCCTCGCCCAGGCTGATGGCCCTTGTACATGGTGCACAGCCAATGCTTGGGAAAAACCGGTCATGCAGCGGGTTGTAGTCCACTTCGTGCCCGGCGATGTAGTGCCAGACATCGCCCCAAGTCCATTTCGCCAGCGGGTTGAACTTGTGAAGGCCTTTACTGGCCACTTCGCTGTCGTCATGCAGCGGCACTTCAGCGCGGGCTGAAGACTGCTCCTGGCGCAGACCCGTGATCCAGGCCTTCTGACCCTTGAGGGCGCGACGCAGTGGTTCCATCTTGCGGATGTTGCAGCATGCCTTGCGCAGCTCAATGCTCTTGTACATGGCATCCTGGCCCTCTTTGCGGATGAACCGAAGCACCGATTCCTGCTCGGGGCGGTAGACCGTCACCGGTACACGCGAAAGCGCCAGGGTGCGTTCAAGCAATGCCTGCGTTTCGTTGTGCAACGCGCCGGTTTCCAGCACGAAGACTGGGATGTCCAGACGCATGCGGTTGATGATGTGGGTGATGATCACGTCTTCGGCGCCCAGGCTGGAAGCCTGGGACACGGGCTGGAAATCGCCGGCTGCGCGCTGCAGCAGCGCCTCGGTCTGTGCCAGTTTTGCGGCAAAGTCGGGGCTGGCCTTGGCATGCAGTCCAGTCGCTTTGGCCGGGGTGCTGCGTGAAGAAATCAGACCGGAAGACATCACGGGGCCTTGGCAAAGTGCGGGTGGATGTCGACGGCCGAGCCCTGATAGAAGCCGGCGTAGCGCTCCAGCTGGCGCCGGGCTGCACTGACATCGACGCCTTCTTTCAGCACGGCAACATCAAACCCGGTGCGCTGCATCTGCAGCAGCTGGTCGATCAATACATCCCCGGTGGCACGCAACTCACCGGCAAAACCCAGGCGGCGGCGCAGCAAAAAGGCCTGGCTGTAGGCGCGGCCGTCGGTAAAGACCGGGAACTGCAGGTCGATGCGGGTGATGCCTTCGAGTTGCAGGGTACGCGGGTCCACATCGTTGCTCAGTTCCAACACGCCGGGCCCGCTTACGGCCTGGTGTTCATTTGCAGTGATGATTTTCATATCCTTTTCCCCCGGCGTTCAGACGGTTTGAGTGTCGGCAGCCGGATGGCGGGCGGCATTTGCTGCCGCCTTGAAAGGCTCGAGACCGACCCGGCGCAAGGTTTCGATAAAGGCTTCCTGTTGCCCGTTGCCTTTGGCGTTGCGCAGTTGCCTGTAAGTCTCGAGGATGGCCTCGATCACATCGGGCACCTCGAAGGAGGAAAAGGACGGCCCGACCACTTTGCCGGGTGAGGCGGCGCCGGCGATGTCCTTGCCGTCCGATCCGCCCAGCGTGACCTGATACCACTCCTTACCGTCCTTGTCCACGCCCAGAATGCCAATGTGTCCCGAGTGGTGGTGACCACACGAGTTGATGCAGCCGCTGATGTGAAAGTCGATGGGGCCCAGGTCTTCAAGCTCGTCGAGATCCTGGTAGCGCTCGAGGATGGCGCTGGCCGTGGGAATGGAACGGGCATTGGCCAGGGCGCAATAGTCGCCGCCGGGGCAGGCGATCATGTCAGTCAGCAGGCCGATAGTGGGCTGGGCCACACCCAGCGCCCTGGCCTCCAGCCACAGCGCATGCAGCTGGTCCAGGCGGACCCAGGGCAGCAACAGATTTTGTGTGTGCGACACGCGCGCTTCGCCGGCCGAATATTTCTCGACCAGGACAGCAGCGGCATCGAGCTGATCGGCCGTGGCATCCCCCGGCGCATGACCCGGACGCTTGAAAGACAGCGAAACGGCACGCAGCTGCGGGTTGCGGTGGGGCTTGACGTTTTGCGTCAGCCAGCGGGCAAAGGCAGGGGATTTGGCCGCTTCGATGCCCAGTGCAGCTTCGACCTCGGCCAGCCATTCGTCGGTGTTTTCAGGCAGGTCCTGCGTCGGGGGTTCAAAGCCGGCCCTCACGCGCTCGAGCTCCGTGTGAGTCAGGGTGTGCAATCCGCCATCGCGCTCGAGGATTTCCCGGTACTCGGTCTCGACCTCGTCGAAGTAGCGCTGCCCTTCGGCCTTGACCAGGATCTTGATGCGGGCCTTGTACTTGTTGTCGCGGCGACCCCAGCGGTTGTAGACCCGCACCACGGCTTCGAGGTAGTTCATGATCTCCTGCCAAGGCAGGAATTCGCGGATCACCACCCCGTTGATGGGCGTGCGCCCCATACCTCCGCCCACCAGCACTTTGAAGCCGACTTCACCGCTGGCGTTCTTGAGCACCCTCAGGCCCACGTCATGCCAGCCAATGGCCGCACGGTCTTCCACGGCACCGGTAATCGCAATCTTGAACTTGCGAGGCAGGTAGGCGAATTCGGGGTGCAGCGTGCTCCACTGGCGGATCAGTTCAGCGTAGGGGCGCGGGTCGACCACTTCGTCGATGGCCACACCGGCCAGCTCGTCCGTGGTGGTGTTGCGGATGCAGTTGCCACTGGTCTGGATGCCGTGCATGTTGACGCTGGCCAGCAGGTCCATCACATCCGCCGACTTTTCCAGCGCAATCCAGTTGAACTGCACGTTCTGGCGCGTGGTGAAGTGGCCGTAGTTGGTGCGCAGCCGGGGCGCCAGGCCGGCCAGCTTGTCCTGCGCTGCCTGGGCCTTGGCCAGCAAGTCGGCGTCAGGGGTGTCGTATTCGCGGGCAATACGGGCCAGCACCTTGAGCTGGGAGGCATTGATCTCGCCATAGGGCACGGCCACGCGCAGCATGGGAGCGTAGCGCTGGACATACCAGCCGTTTTGCAGCCGCAAGGGGCGGAACTGATCGTCACTGAGCAGGCCAGCTTGCCAGCGGCCCAACTGGTCACGGTGTTCAGCGGCCCGGGCGCGCACAAAGGCTTTGTCGAATTCGGTGTACGGGTACATAAAAAAGCAGGGAACCAATCAGATCAGGACCAGCTTGACGCCAGCCCATGCGAGCAGCACGGACAGCAGAGAACGGATCACGCGGTCAGGGGTGTGACGGGTGAGTCGGGCGCCCAGCCAGATGCCAGGCAAGGAGCCTGCCAGCAGCTTGGCCAGCAGGGCCCAGTCGACCGAGCCCAGTGAGGCATGACCCAGGCCCGCCACCAGCGTCAGCGGAACGGCATACGCGACGTCGGCGGCGACGATGCGCGGCAAAGGCAACAGGGGGTACAGAAGCAGCAAAACGCTCACCCCAATGGCCCCGGCGCCCACCGAAGTCAATGTCACCAGGATGCCGATCAGGGCGCCAAAAACCACCGGCAGGCTCCAGTGCCGGGGAGTACTGGCACGAGTTTCATCGCCGGGCTTGAGTTCGCGAGGCACCTGTTGACCGCGCAGGGTCTTGAACAGCATGGCTGCAGCGGTGAGCAAAAGGGCCACGCCGAGCGTGGTGGTCATGAGGGACTGAACCCGGGGTTCGGCCGGTCCCAGCCAGCGCAGCGCGCCAACAGTGACCAGTGCGGCTGGAATGCTCCCCAGGCTCAGCAGTCCCACCGCACGCCAGGGCACGATGCGCTGGCGGGCAAATGAAAGCGTGCCGCCCATTTTGGTCAACGCTGCAAACAACAGGTCGGTACCGACCGCCATGTAGGGCTTGACGCCAAAAAAGACAATCAGCAACGGGGTCATGAGCGAACCCCCTCCGACCCCGGTCAGGCCGACGATGGTGCCCACCACAAAACCGGCAATGACAAAGGTGAAATCCAGCATGGCCGCTAATGTAGGCAGTCTTTATACGAAAACAAACGAATTTTTTGTTTGTCATATATTAGAAATGTGAATAAGAGACCTGCTGACGTTCAGTCCGTCTCTCGGGAATGTCACCCTGGAGACAGATTTTCAAGGTGCTGTTACAGTCAGCTTTTTTCCAAGGGAGTCTGGTTCCATGAAACGCCTCGCCATTGCAGGCCTTGTCTTTTGCGCATTGGGGGTCTCGGCTCAGAACCCGATCCGGATCGGCGAGATCAACAGCTACTCGGCGATTCCGCAATTCACCCAGCCCTACCGGCAAGGCTGGCAACTGGCGGTGGAGCAGATCAACGCCCAGGGAGGATTGCTCGGCCGCAAGGTTGAGGTGATTGCACGCGATGACGCCGGCAAGCCTGAAGAGGCTTTGCGTCATGCGGTGGAGCTCACAGCCAAGGAGAAAGTCGATGTCCTGGCGGGTGGCTTTTTGTCCAATGTAGGGCTGGCCCTGGCCGACCATGCCAGCAAGAACAAGCGCCTGTTTGTGGCCAGCGAACCGCTGACCGATGCGATTGTGTGGGACAAGGGCAACCGCTATACATTCCGCCTGCGTCCGAGCACCTGGATGCAATCGGCGATGCTGGTGGAAGAGGCGGCCAAGCTGCCCGCCCGACGCTGGGCCACGATTGCGCCCAACTATGAATATGGCCAAAGTGCCGTGGCCAGCTTCAAGGAGTTGCTCAAGGCCAGACGCCCGGATGTGGAGTTTGTCAGCGAGCAGTGGCCCGCGCAAGGCAAGATCGATGCTGGCAGCACCCTCACGGCCACGATGGCGGCACGGCCCGAGGCCATCTTCAATGTCACCTTTGGCGCCGATCTGGCCCGGTTGGTGCGCGAAGGCAACCAGCGCGGGATTTTCCCTAGAACACCGGTGGTCTCGCTGCTCTCGGGTGAGCCCGAGTACCTGGAAGTGCTCAAGGACGAGACGCCCAAAGGCTGGATCGTGACCGGATACCCCTGGGACCAGCTGGACAACAAGGACCATGCATCGTTTGCGGCCAGTTACTACAAGCGATTCAATGAAAACCCGAAACTCGGATCGGTCGTCGGGTATGCCACCATGCAGGCCATTTTCGCGGCCATCCAGAAAGCCCGTTCCACCGACAATGAAAAACTGGTGACAGCTTTTCGAGGGCTGAAATTCAGCACCCCGTTTGGCCCCGCTGAATTCCGCGCCATCGATCACCAGTCGACGATGGGTGCTTATGTGGGCAAGCTCGACCAGCGCGGCAACAAGGGCACCATGGTGGAGTGGCGCTATGCCGACGGCAGGAACTACCTGCCCAATGAAGCCTACGTCCGTGCCCGGCGGCCCGCCGAGGCCATGCGCTGACTCCCTTGCCGGGCCCAGCGGCCCCTCTCACGCACCCTGGTTCAAGCCTGCCCGCTGGCAGAGACGTCCCAAGATTGGGCCTGGGCACGGCTCCAATCGATTGAAAACGGCCAGGGCAACTGACCCGCATGGTCTGTGGCCGTGAGCAGACAGCCGGGTGACAGCGTGTCGATGACCGCGGCCAGGGGCCGAGCCCGTCCCTGGGTGTCACGTTGCATCACATGCATCGGGGTGATCTGCGAGGGCTGCTGCAGTCCGGCCGCACCCAGCAGGTCAGCCAGTGCGTGCAAGGTGTTGGCGTGAAAGTAATAGACCCGCTCGGCCTTGTCGGTGACGACCACGGCCCGCTGGCGCACCGGGTCCTGGGTGGCCACTCCGGTGGGGCAGTGGTCGGTGTGACAGCTGCGCGACTGGATGCACCCCAATGCGAACATGAAACCTCGCGCCGCATTGCACCAGTCCGCGCCCAGGGCCAGGCAGCGGGCCATGTCGAAGGCCGAGATCACCTTGCCGGAGGCCCCAATGCGGATGCGGTCTCGCAAACCGGCGCCCACCAGGGTGTTGTGCACAAGCCGCAGGCCGTCGCGCAAGGGCATGCCCACATGGTCGGCAAACTCGATGGGGGCCGCGCCGGTCCCGCCCTCGGCGCCGTCGACGACCACGAAGTCAGGGGTGTGACCGCTCTGGAGCATGGCCTTGACGATGGCAAACCATTCAGCCGGATGGCCCACACACAATTTGATGCCTACTGGCTTGCCCCCCGACAGCCGCCGCAGCTCGGCCAGGAACTGCAGCATTTCCAGCGGGGTTGAGAAAGCCGAGTGCCGGGCCGGCGAGACACAGTCCTGACCCACCGGCACGCCGCGCGCCTCGGCAATTTCCGCGCTCACCTTGGCCCGTGGCAACACCCCGCCGTGACCGGGCTTGGCACCCTGGGAGAGCTTGATTTCGATCATCTTGACCTGTGGTGACCGGGCCTGCTCGGCAAACCGTTGCGGATCGAAAAGACCTTCGGGCGTGCGGCAGCCAAAATAACCAGAGGCGATTTGCCAGACCAGATCACCGCCGTGTTCGCGGTGATGCACGGAGATGCTGCCTTCGCCGGTGTCATGGGCAAAACCCCCTTTGGCGGCCCCCTTGTTGAGGGCCTTGATGGCCTGCGCCGACAAGGCGCCAAAACTCATGCCCGAGATATTGAGCAAAGACATGGAGTAGGGCTGGGTGCATTGTTCCGCCCCCACCGTGACGCGCAGGCTCCGGGGATCGACCGCCACCGGGCGTACCGAGTGGGCCAGCCACTCGGTGCCGGGGTGGTACATGTCCTTGATGCTGCCAAAGCCCCGCTTGTCGTTCTGGACCTTCGATCGGGCATAGACCATCGCCCGCTGGCTGCGCGAAAAGGGCAGTTTTTGTTCATCGTCTTCCAGGAAATACTGGCGGATTTCAGGCCGGATGTATTCCAGCGCGTAGCGCAATCGGCCCGTGAGGGGGTAGTTGCGCCGCACGGCCTGTCGCTGTTGCAGGAAGTCCTGGCAACCCAGCACAAACAGCAGCACCAGCAGCAAGGACAACCAGGGCGCCAGGGGCCAGAGCAGCAAGGCCGCGGGCGCGGTGACCAGCCAGGGCAGGTAGCGGACCAAGGAGGAAATCACCATCAGGGCTCCTGAGAACATGCACCGCGGCCATCATGGCACAGCTGCAGCCGGCTGACAAACCGATCAGACGGTCCGAAACCGGTCAGCCCGCAAATGACGCTCCAGGGAAGGCGACAGGGGCAGGGGCTCGCCCTCGAGCTGGGCTGCCATCCATTCACCGCACAATACGGCCAGGCTGAGGCCTCGTGCACCCATGCCGGTGCATGCGTGCAAACCCGGCCACCGCGCCCCGTCCACCGGCCCGACGACCGGCAGGCGGTCGGGCAGCGTGCAGCGCACGCCGGCCCAGCCCTGCACATGCCCTGTCGCAAAGGCCTGGGCCATGACCTCACTGAGCGCCGGCAGCAAGCGGGCCACACGTGCCTGGTTGGCGTCATGGTCTTGCGGACGCAGGACGGCCTCGCTGCATTCCCGCTCGAAAGTCGAACCGGCATACCAGCCCGGCACACCGGCCCGGGGGGCGGGCAAAGGCACGCCGGCGATCAAACTGCCGTGCCCGTTGACCGGAATCCGTGGCAGCTGCTGCTGCCAATCCTCAGGCACATCGCCCAGAGCCCCCATGCTGATTTGACCGCGCAGCGCATGCAGCGGCAGCGCGACCCCCGACGCATCGCTGCTGGCTGTGACTGACAGGCCCTGCATCAAGGCCAGCGTGTCGTACCCGCCGGCCACGATCAATTGGGGCGCCTGGGCCAGCACCCGGCCCGCCTCATCGAGGGTTTGCCAGCCCTCTTCGCAGGCGCGCAGGCGTTGGACCCGGGCTTGCCAGCGGACCTGGATGCCTGGCGTGGCGAGCTGGGCCGAGACCAGAGCGACCGGCCGGATCCAGGCAGCCATGGCGTGCCACAGCGCCTGGGTCTGCGCAGGCAACCGGGCGTCCACCAGGTGCTCTGGCCGGGCCGGGGTGCTCCAGGCATGCCCGGCTTCAGGCCATGCCGGTCCGGCGGGCAGGCGGTGTTTGCCTTCCACCAGGTGTTCCAGCACGCCACAGGGGTCCCAATCGGTTCCAGCCTGCAGCAATTGGGTGCAGCGCTGCAATGTGGCGCGCACACCCGCGCGGGTGATGCGCGACAGCACGCTGTCATCGGGGGAGACATGCGGCACCGCCAGGCCCACCGGAAGCCCGGAAGCGCCTGCGCCCACGCCATCGCCGGCGTCGAGCACCGTGACCGACCAGCCGCGACGCGCCAGGCTGCAGGCCACTGCGGAGCCCGAGAGCCCCGCACCGAGCACCAGCGCCGCTCGGCTTTGCCCGGCAGAAAGCGGGACACGTCTGCGAGCGCGCGTCGTCCATGTGGGTTGGAAAATGGCTTCGAGCCGATGGGCTTTGGGCGGCAAACCCTCGGCCCTGGTCACACTGAAGCCACACAGCGCCAGTGCCTCGCGCACGCTGCGCCGCACGCACCAGCTGGCCAGCCGGGAGCCCGGGCGGCACAGGCGGGCCACGGCCTGCAGGGTGTCCCGGGACCACATTTCCGGGTTCACTGCCGGGCTGAAGCCATCGAGAAAAATGCTGTCGGCAGCCACGTCGACCTCGCGCAGCATCGCCTGCACCGGGCCGATACACAGGGTCAGATGGACTCGGCCCTGCTCAAAGACCAGACGGTGAACGCCGGGCAGCAGGCCGCGCCATCGCGCGGCCAGCTCGGACGCCAAAGCCTGCAGGGGCGGCCAGGCCTGGACGCTGCGCATGATGTCCTGTGGCGTGACCGGCCAGGCTTCCACCGAGGTGAAAAAAAGCCGGTCGGGTCTGTGCGCGTCCTGCTGCCATGCATGCCAGGTGGCCAGAAAACCCAGGCCCAGGCCAAATCCGGTCTCCAGCACATGCCACTGGCGATGGCCTTGCCAGGCCAGAGGCTCATCCGCAGATGACCACAGGCTGCAACCTTGCAAGAAGACCTGCTGGGCCTGACTCAAGCCCTGGTCTTGGCCCTGCAAGCTGCGGCTGCGGTAGACATCGTCAAACAGGGCGCTGCGGGGTGTGCCGTCGGGCCCCCAGCTGATGGGGGAACTCACAGCAGGCGGTCAGGCCTGGGCAGGCGGGACGTAGCCCTGCGCCTGGTCGGCGCCCTCGCCGAAAAAGTGCTTTTCCATCTGCCGGGCCAGGTACTGACGGGCACGCTGATCGGCCAGATTGAGCCGGTTTTCGTTGACCAGCATGGTCTGGTGTTTGAGCCAGTCGGCCCAGGCCTGTTTGCTGACGCTTTCAAAGATGCGTTTGCCCAGCTCACCGGGGTAGGGCGGGAAGTCCAGACCTTCGGCTTCGGTGCCGAGCTTGATGCATTGAACAGTGCGTGCCATGGTGTGTGCCTTGAAATAGTTAAGAACCCCCGGTCATACGCCTATAAAATCTTTGTATTTCCGGTTGGAAGCTGGTCGCGGGACAATGCGACCCCGCCAGCACTGTTCCAGGACAGTCTGGCTGCTTCACCACCCACAACTGTAGCAACCTTCTGCTTCCCACTGGCTCATCGGGGTTTGAACCGCCCCGACAGCCCACCGAGTCTCATGAGTGCATTTCTTGAAGAACGCGTGCTGAGCGTTCACCACTGGACCGATCGTCTGTTCAGCTTCACCACCACCCGGGATCCGTCGCTGCGGTTTTCCAATGGTCACTTCACCATGATCGGGCTGCGCGGCGACAACGGCAAACCCCTGTTACGCGCCTATTCGATTGCAAGTGCCAATTACGAGGAGCATCTGGAGTTCCTGAGCATCAAGGTCCCCGACGGTCCGCTCACATCCCGTCTGCAGCACATCCAGGTCGGCGATACGGTGATCGTCGGCAAGAAACCCACCGGCACCCTGGTGATCGACTACCTGTTGCCGGGCAAGCACCTGTACCTGCTGTCGACCGGCACGGGACTGGCGCCATTCATGAGTGTGGTCCGCGATCCGCAGACCTATGAACGCTTTGAAAAAGTAATCCTGGTGCATGGCGTGCGCCAAGTCCATGAACTTGCTTACCACGACTACATCAGCCGCGAACTTCCACAGCACGAATTTTTGGGCGAGATGATCGCACGTCAGTTGCTGTACTACCCCACGGTGACCCGTGAGCCTTACCACCACCAGGGGCGCATCACCGACCTCATGCAAAGCGGTCAGTTGTTTACCGATCTGGGCCTGCCGGGCCTGGACCCTGCCCACGACCGGGTCATGATCTGCGGCAGTTCGGCCATGCTGCGTGACCTCAAGGCCATGTGCGAGGCGCAGGGTCTTCAGGAGGGCAATACCAGCACGCCCGGCGCTTTCGTCATCGAGCGGGCCTTTGTCGACGGCTGATCAGCCTCTCAATGGACGACCTTGCCCGTCAACGCCTGATGCCGGTTCTCTATGCCGGCGTGTTTCTGGGAGCCCTTGACACCTCCGTCATCGGCCCCGCCATACCGGCGCTCAAGACGGTGTTTGGTGTGGACAACCGGCAGGTCGGTCTGGTCACCCTGGTCTTTATCCTGTGCTCCTTGCCGGCCACGGCTGTGCTGTCGAGTCTAGGAGACCGCTGGGGGCGCAGAACGGTGTTTGTGCTGAGCGTGCTCACCTTTGCCCTCGGCTCGCTGCTGGTTGCCTTGGCCTCGAGCTTCTGGATGTTGTTGCTCGGGCGGGCCGTTCAGGGCGTGGGCAGTGGGGGCATCATCCCGACGGCCAGCGCCACTATCGGCGATGTGCTGCCGCGCCAGGCGCAGGGCCGGGCACTGGGCCTGGTGGGGGCGGTCTATGGCATGGCCTTTGTCATTGGACCTCCACTGGCCGCCGGGATGCTGCTGCTGGCCGACTGGCGCTGGATCTTTCTGATCAATCTGCCGCTGGCCCTGGCTGTGGCGTATTTCGGACTGCGCAGACTGCCTGCACGCCTGCCGGACCATCCCCCTGGGGGTGCACTGGACAGCGTCGGGATCGCACTGGTGGTGGGCCTGCTTGCGAGTCTGGCGCTGGGGATTAACCGTGTGCTTGACGACTGGCTGGGCCTGCTGATATGGCCCTGGCTGCTGGCCACGGTGCCGCTGTGGGTGCTGGCCCTGGTCCGGCATGAACGCGGCCAACAGCATCCGGTGGTGCCCCTGCAACTGTTTGCAAGCAAACGCCTGGTGCTGGCCTACCTGCTGACGGTGGGCGGGGGACTGGGCATGGGCGGGGTGGCCTTTCTGACCTCCCTGACCACCCTGGCCTACGGCCTGACCCCGGCGCAGGCGGGTCTGGCCTTGCTGCCCCTGGTGCTGGGCTCGATGGTCGGCTCCATGGGGGCAGGGCGGTCCCTCAACCGGCAGGGGCCGCGAAGGCTGATCGCCCTGGGCTTTGGCTTGCTCTCGATGGGTTATGTGGGGGTGCTGTGGACGGTTTCCGGCTGGCTTGGCTTCGTGCTGGCCAGCATCCCGCTGGGGCTGGGACTGGGTGTGATTGTTGGCGGGGCCCTGCGTTCGATTGCATTGGCAGAAGCTGCGCCGACAGCTCGTGGTGCAGCCCAGGGCCTGATCAACATTGCCACCGCAGTGGGCACACTCAGCGCCACCGCCTGCATCAGTGCCTGGGCAGATCTGGGCGGGGGGGAGTTGCAAGGCTTCCTCAGTGCCTACCTGGGGTTGGCCATAATATTGTGTTGCATGCTGTGGATTGCATTAACTCTGCCCGGTGACCGATGCCACCCCTCTGGCACCTCTGCCGCTTGATCCGCTGTTCGCTACAACTCCCTAGGATGCTCCATGACTCAACGCCCCTTGAACGATGCCGCGCTGGACCAGCTATTCCGCCAAGCCCGCACGGTCCATGCTTTCAAACCCGAAGCTGTCTCTGATGAAACCATTCGCCAACTCTACGAACTTCTCAAGTGGGGGCCTACCGCTTTCAATGCCCAGCCGGCGCGTTTTGTGTTCGTTAAGAGCGAGCAAGCCAAAGCCAAACTGCTGCCGGCGCTCTCGCCCGGCAATGTGCCTCAGGTGCAAAGTGCAGCTGTGACGGTCATCGTGGCGTACGACAGCCAATTTCACGAACACCTGCCCGCACAATTCCCAGGCTATGATGCCAAGGCCGTTTTCAATGCAAACCCCGCCATGGTTGAGCCGGCTGCGTTTCGAAACAGCAGCCTCCAGGGGGCCTACCTGATCCTGGCTGCGCGTGCTCTGGGTCTCGACTGTGGTGCCATGTCCGGCTTCAATCCCCAGATGGTGAATGAAGCCTTTTTCCCGGATGGTCGTTTCAAGGCCAACTTCCTCCTCAATATGGGTGTGGCAGATACGGCCGGAATTTACCCTCGCGGACCACGCTTAGGCTTCGAAACCACTGCACAAATCGTTTGATTGTGATCTTCTCAAGTTCAGGCTCTTTGGCTCTGCAGGAGTTTTTGTGAAGTGCTGTATGTGGGGCTCCACACCCTTCAGCCCTTGCTGCACAAATGGCATGCGGCAAAATCGCACGGTGGATCCAAGAGTTCATTTGATGACAGGTTAATTTGTGTTCGATACACACTCTTTTCCCCATGTGAACCTGTTCGGAAGGTCATTTCGCGTGCATCACATTCTGGGTTTGATGGCGCTGACCTGTGTGGCCATGCTCGGCTTTGGCATGTACTTGCAGCATGGCATGGGCCTGGAGCCCTGCCCGATGTGCATCGTCCAGCGATACGCCTTGATCGCTGTAGCGGTGTTGTCTTTGCTGGGCTGGCTCTGGCGCAGCCGCGCGGGCGCCCTGATCAGCACCGTTCTGGTGGCGGCCAGCGCGGTCTTTGGCGCCTTTGTGGCAGCCCGCCAAAGCTGGCTGCAGTGGTATCCCCCCGAGGTGGTCAGCTGTGGGCGCGACTTTTACGGGATGATCGAAAACTTCCCTATTGGTCGTGCCATCCCGATGATTTTCAAGGGCAGCGGCGACTGCACCAAGATCGACTGGACGTTCCTGGGGGCCTCGCTGGCCAACTGGTCGTTTGTGTTTTTTGCCGGTTTCGTGTTGGCAGGGCTGGCTTTGGGGTGGCAAGCCTGGCGCCAGCGCTGAAATGGACCGGTATCGACGCGACCGGCGGCCCGGTTCAGCCTCACATGCGCAGTGAGGCGATCGGCGTCAGAGTTTCTTGACCAGCACCTGGCTCTTGCGGTCCCAGTTGTACTTGCGCTTGCGGGCCTCGGGCAGCCAATCCGGGTCCATGTGTTCGAAGCCCCTTTTGATGAACCAGTGCATGGTGCGGGTCGTCAGCACAAAAATGCTTTTGAGACCCATGGCGCGGGCGCGATGCTCGATGCGCTTGAGCACCTTCTCGCCATCGCCCTGGCCTTGGGCCTGCGGAGAAACCGTGAGGGCAGCCATCTCGGCAGTTTTGGCTTCGGGGTAGGGGTAGAGGGCGGCGCAAGCAAAGATCACACCATCGTGTTCAATGATGGTGTAGTGGTCGATGTCCCGCTCGATTTCGGTGCGGTCGCGTTTGACCAGGGTACCGTCCTTCTCGAAAGGTTCGATCAACTGCAGGATGCCGCCCACGTCATCGGACGTGGCTTCGCGCAATTCCTCGAGTTTTTCATCCACCACCATGGTGCCAATGCCATCGTGCACATACACCTCCAGCAGCAGGGCACCGTCCACGGCAAAGGGCAGGATATGGCTGCGCTCCACACCTTCTTCGCAGGCCTTGACACAATGCTGAAGGTAAAAGGCCAGATCGCTGGGATGGGTCGGGTTGGGGGAGTCACCGAGCAGTTTTTTGGCCGCTGCCAGCGGCAGCTCGGTGTCGATCGGGTTGTCGTCGCTGGCTGGGGCCTGAGGGTCGATCCGGATGCCGGGCACCTCGGTCAGGAACAACAATTTGTCGGCCTGCAACTCGATCGCCACGCTGGTGGCAACCTCTTCCATGGTCAGGTTGAAGGCCTCGCCGGTGGGTGAAAAACCGAAGGGCGAGAGCAGCACCATGGCGCCCATCTCGAGCGAGCGGGTGATGCCCAGGACATCCACCTTGCGCACCAGCCCCGAGTGCATGAAATCCACGCCGTCCAGAATGCCCACCGGTCGGGCGGTGATGAAGTTGCCCGAAATCACACGCACTGTCGAGCCTGCCATCGGTGTGTTGGGAAGGCCCTGGCTGAATGCGGCTTCGATCTCGTAGCGCAGTTGCCCGGCAGCTTCCTGCGCGCAGTCCAGGGCCACGCTGTCGGTGATGCGCATCCCATGGGAGTACCGGGGCGCATGGCCCTTGGCGGCCAGTTGCTCGTTGACCTGGGGACGAAAGCCATGCACCAGCACAATTTTCACCCCCATGCTCTGGATCAGGGCCAGGTCCTGGACAATGTTCTGCAGCTTGCCCGCTGCAATGGCCTCGCCGGCCACCCCCACCACAAAGGTCTTGCCCCGGTGCATATGGATGTAGGGCGCCACCGACCGGAACCAGGGCACAAAGGTGAAGTTGAAGACAGTGGACATGGGTGTTGGCTTGGGGGCAGGTGGTAGCGGGGATAATTCGGAGGCCGCTTTTTGAGCGATTTTTACAGAGTTTTCCGTCTTGTTCGCCAGCCTGCTCCAGATTGACTTCCCCGACAGCCTGCCTGTCTCCGGCAAACGCCAGGAGATCATGGACGCGCTGGCTCAGCACCAGGTCATCATCGTCTGCGGTGAAACCGGCTCGGGCAAGACCACGCAGCTGCCCAAGATTGCGCTGGCCATGGGTCGCGGTAAAGCCAACGCCAAGCCCGGCGACAAGCCCAGACTGATCGGCCACACCCAGCCTCGCCGAATCGCTGCCAGCAGTGTCGCCAAGCGCATTGCCGAGGAATTGAAGACCCCGCTGGGCGAGGTGGTCGGCTACAAGGTGCGCTTTCAGGACCGCCTCTCCAAGAACGCGTCGGTCAAGCTGATGACCGACGGCATCTTGCTGGCCGAGACGCAGACCGACCCGCTGCTGCAGGCGTATGACACGATCATCATCGATGAGGCGCACGAGCGCAGCCTGAACATCGACTTTCTGCTGGGCTACCTCAAGCAGATCCTGCCGCGCCGCCCGGACCTCAAGGTCATCGTCACCTCGGCCACCATCGACGCCGACCGTTTTGCGCGTCACTTTGAAAGTAAGCCGGGCTCAGCTCCCTCGGGGGGCAGTGAGCCTCATGAAGTGGGCGAGCGTGGGGGCCTTGTTCCGGCGCCTGTGATCATGGTCTCGGGCCGCACCTTCCCGGTGGAGCAACGCTACCGCCCCTTTGAAGAGTCGCGCGACTACGACCTCAACGACGCCATTGCCGATGCGGTCGATGAACTCTGGCAGGGCAATGCTTCGGGAGACATCCTGGTGTTCCTGCCCGGCGAGCGCGAAATCCGCGAAGCTGCCGACCACCTGCGCAAGCACCTCGCGCACCATGCCTGGACACGCAACGCCGATGTGCTGCCGCTGTTTGCCCGCCTGAGCCAGGCCGAGCAGGACCGGGTGTTTGAAGCGTCCAACGGCCGCCGCATCGTGCTGGCCACTAACGTGGCCGAAACCTCCCTCACCGTACCTGGCATCCGTTACGTCATCGACGCGGGGACTGCCCGTGTCAAGCGCTACAGCCTGCGCAGTAAAGTCGAGCAGCTGCTCGTTGAACCCGTGAGCCAGGCGGCGGCCAACCAGCGGGCCGGTCGCTGCGGGCGCGTGGCCAACGGCATCTGCATCCGCCTGTACGACGAAAAGGACTTCAGCGCCCGCCCGCGCTTCACCGACCCGGAAATCCTGCGTTCGTCGCTCGCGGGCGTGATCCTGCGCATGAAAAGCCTGCACCTGGGGCAGGTGGACGATTTTCCGTTCATCGAGGCACCCAGCAAACGCGCCATCACCGACGGCTACCAGCTGCTGGCCGAACTGGGCGCGGTGGACGAAGCCAACGAACTCACGCCGATCGGCCAGGAACTCTCGCGCCTGCCACTCGACCCCCGCGTGGGCCGCATGATCCTGGAAGCGCGTCACCGCAACGCCTTGGATGAGGTGCTGATCATCGCCAGCGCCCTGAGCGTGCAAGACGTGCGTGACCGCCCGTTGGACCAGCAAGCCCAGGCCGACCAGCAGCACGCCAAGTTCGATGAGGAGAAAAGCGAATTCAGCGGCTACGTGCGCCTGTGGCACTGGATCCATGACGCAAGGGGCGGCGAACACCACCAATCCATCGGGACGGCTGCCCGGAAATCGCGGAAATCGGGGTCGGATCCCGATTTCGCGCAGCGAAACTCGGGCTCTGACCCCGATTTCTGTCCCCCACCGACCCACAAACTCAGCAACCGCCAATACGAGCAGCTGTTGCGCCAGAACTTCATCAACGTGCGCCGGGTGCGCGAATGGCGCGACACGCACAGCCAGCTTCACACCGTGGTGGCCGAGCATGGCTGGAAGCTCAATACCCAGCCTGCCAGCTACGAGCAGCTGCACAAGTCCATGCTCGCGGGTCTCTTGGGCAACATCGGCTGCAAGCTCGAAGACGAAGACGTGTACCTGGGCGCTCGCGGCATCAAGTTCCACCGCCATCCGGGCGCCCACCTCAAAAAGAAACCTGGGCGCTGGATCGTGGTGTCTGAACTGGTCGAGACCACGCGCCTGTTTGGCCGGGGCATTGCGAACATCGAGCCGCAGTGGCTTGAAGAGGTCGGCGCGCACCTTTTGAAGAAGCAGCTGCTCGACCCGCACTGGGAAAAAAAATCTGCCGAGGCTGTGGCCTACGAGCGCGCCACGCTGTACGGCCTGATGGTCTACAACGGCCGCCGCAAACCCTACGGCACCATCGACCTGCATGGCGCCCGCGACATCTTCATCCGCGAAGGCCTGGTCGCAGGGCAGTGGGAAACCAAACTCCCATTCCTGGCCGCCAACCTGCGCATGGTCGCCAAGGTCGAAGAGCTGGAACACAAATCGCGCCGCCAGGACGTGCTGGTGGACGACGAGCTGATCTACGCCTATTACGACGCGCAGATCCCGCAGGACATCTACAACGGCCGACTGATGGAGCCGTGGTGGCGCGAACAATCGCGCACCAACCCGAAGTTCCTGCACCTTACGCGCGAAGAGCTGATGCGCCACGAGGCCGCAGGCGTCACCACACAGGCCTTCCCGAAAACCGTGCGCCTGGGCGGCGTGGACTGCGCCGCCAACTACCTGCACGAGCCGGGCGACAGCCGCGATGGCGTGACCGTCACCGTGCCGCTGTTTGTGCTCAACCAGGTGAGCGAAGAGCGCTGCGAATGGCTGGTGCCCGGCATGCTCAAGGACAAGATCCAGGCCCTGCTCAAAAGCCTGCCGCAAAAACCGCGCAGCCGCTTCGTTCCCCTGCCCGAAAGTGCGGCACGCCTGGCCGACGAGCTGAGCGCCACCGAAGTCTTCGGCGCCGCCTCGCTGACCGATGTGCTGCTGAAAAAAGTGCGTGACGAGACCAGCCTGGATGTCAAGCGCGCCGACTTCAAGCTCGACATGCTCAGCCCGCACCTGTTCATGAACCTGCGCGTGGTCGACGAACACGGGCGCCAACTCGGCATGGGCCGCAACCTCGGCGCCCTCAAAGCCGACTGGGGCAGCAAAGCCCGCGGCGCCTTCCAGGCGCTGGCGCAACTCAAACCCCAGTTGGGCACAGCATCTGTTGCGAAGACGCAGGTGGAGGCGGCTGCCGGGGGGCAGCGGGCGACGATTTGTGACAGCCATGAGGAGTCCGCTGCCCCCCGGCAGTCGACTGCACCGGCACAAGCGCAGAAAGCTGACCAACGTCACACCACCTGGTCCTTCGGCGAACTCCCCGAACTCATGGAAATCCGCAAGTCCGGCCAGACCCTGATCGGCTTCCCCGCCCTGGTCGACGCTGGCGATGCGGTCACCATCGAAGTCTTCGACGAACCTGAAGTTGCCGCTGCCAAACACCGCCAGGGCCTGCGCCGCCTGTTCGCGCTGCAGATCAGGGACGCGCTCAAGTACCTCGAAAAGAACATCCCCGACCTGCAAAAAATGTCGGTCGCGTACATGGGCCTGGGCACCACCGACGAACTCAAGAACCAGATCATCGACGTGGCCATCGACCGCGCCTTCTTGCAAGACCCGCTGCCCGCCGACGAGGTCGCCTTCAAAAAACGCGTGGAAGAGGGTCGGGGCCGACTGACTTTGATCGCCAACGAAGTCGCCCGCCTGGCGGGCGTGATCCTGGCCGAGTACGCCACCGCCGCCCGCAAGATCAAGGACACCAAAAACGCGTCCGAGGCCACCGCAGACTGCACCCAGCAGCTGCAGCGCCTCATCCCCAAACATTTCATCGCCGCCACCCCGTGGCCGCAGCTGCAGCACTTTGCGCGCTACCTGAAAGCCATCGCCCTGCGCCTGGACAAAGTCCGCGCCGACCCCGCCCGCGACGCCCAGCGCCTGACCGAGCTGAAGGCGCAAGAACAACGCTACTGGCGCCTGGTGGCCGACCGCAAAGGCGCGCAAGACGCCCGCATGCTCGAATTCCGCTGGCTGCTGGAAGAACTGCGCGTGAGCTTCTTTGCGCAGGAACTGCGCACGCCGCAGCCGGTGAGTATCAAGCGGCTGGACAAAGCATGGTCGCAGCTGAACTCATGACAGGCATTTCAGGCGATTGTTTGCAAGACCTTCATGCAGGAATGATGGACTGTCCTGAGGGCCTGTGGGTATTTGAATGCTTTCGGTCCGCTCTCCAGGCGGTGCATGTCTGGAACCTGACGCATTGATTTGTGAGATAGTCATCTGGCTCAATGAATTGACCCATGGTTTGCCCCCACGATCCTGCTCGCCAGACGTCCCCCACCGGATGCCCGGTGTCGACACGCGCGGCCGCATTCAATCCCTTTAAGCCGGCATACCTTCAGGACCCGGCATCCTGTCTTCGCTGGGCCCGTGAGGATGAACCGGTCTTCTTCAGCCCGGAGCTGGGCTACTGGGTGGTCACCCGTTACGAAGATGTGAAAGCGGTGTTTCGTGACAACCTGCTGTTTTCACCTTCGGTGGCCCTCGAGAAGGTGACGCCCGCCACGGCGCAGGTGCTTGAAATCCTGCAGTCCTATGGCTTTGCCATGAACCGCACGATGGTCAACGAGGACGAGCCCGACCACATGGCCCGCCGGCGTCTTTTGATGGACGCCTTCCTGCCCGAGAACCTGATCCGCTTCGAACCGGTGGTGCGTTCGATGGCGCAGCAGTACATGGACCGGTTCATCGATACCGGCCGGGTCGATCTGGTGCAGGCCATGTTCTACGAGATCCCGCTTGCAGTGGCTCTGCGCTTTCTGGGCGTGCCCGAAGAGGGGGCGCAGCAGCTGCGCGAGTTCGCGGTGGCCCATACTCTGAACACCTGGGGACGTCCCACACCCGACGAGCAACTGTCCATTGCCCACGACGTGGGCCGCTTCTGGCAGACGGCGCAGAAAATTCTTGATGACATGATGGCCTGCCCGGATGGCGAGGGCTGGATGTACGACAGCATCCGTCAGCACCGCTTGCACCCGCAAATCGTCACCGAATCGTATCTGCGCTCGATGATGATGGCGATACTGGCTGCGGCGCACGAGACCACTTCCAATGCCACCGCCAATGCCTTCATGACCTTGCTGACCCACCGCAAGGCCTGGCAGGAGATATGCGCCAATCCGGCCCTGATTCCCAATGCGGTCGAGGAGTGCCTGCGTGTCGCAGGCTCGATCATCGCCTGGCGCCGAGTGGCCACCGCCGACACCCGGGTCGGCGCAGTGGACATTCCGTGCGGCGGCCGGTTGCTGCTGGTGATGGCCTCGGCCAATGCCGATCCGGACCATTTTGAAAACCCGGAGCAGGTGGACCTGTTCCGTGAAAATGCGGTCGAACACCTGACGTTCGGCTATGGTGCCCACCAGTGCATGGGCAAGAACATTGGCCGGATGCAGATGCGCGTCTTTCTCGAAGAGTTCGTGCGCCGGCTGCCCCATCTTGAGCTGGTGCCTGGGCAGCAGTTTGGCTTTCTCTCCAACACCTCTTTTCGCGGCCCCGATGCGTTGTGGGTGCAGTGGGATCCGGCGCGCAACCCCGAGCGTCAGCCGGGCCATGCCGCGCCCGCCCTGGCCCGCTTTCAGATCGGACCACCGGCGCGTGACGGCATTGCCCGTCGGGTGGTCGTGCGTGCTCGCGTGCCCGAGGGCGAGGGGCTGGTGCGTCTGGTGCTGGCCGATCCGCAAGGCGGTGCGTTGCCGACCTGGAGTGCGGGTGCCCATGTGGATGTCATCTCGGGGGGCTGGCGGCGCAAATATTCGCTGGCGGGGCCTGCAGACAGCCCTGCCTACGAACTGGTGATCCAGCGTGAAGTGCAAGGCCGTGGCGGATCACGCCATTTCTGCGATGAATTGCAGGTCGGTGATGTTCTGGCCCTGGCCGGACCCAAGAACCTGTTCAGGCTGGATGAGTCGGCCCGGCAGACCCTGTTGCTGGCCGCAGGCATTGGCATCACCCCGATCATTGCCATGGCCGACCGGCTCAAGGCGTTGGGCCGCGATTACCAGATTCATTACGCGGGCCGCAGTACGGACAGAATGGCCCTGCGCGGGCGATTGCAGCGCGACCACGGCCCACGGCTGCACTTGCATGTGGGCGACCAGGGCCGGCGCATGCATCTGCCTGCCCTGCTGGCGTCGGTGGACCAGGGCACCCGGGTGTATGCCTGTGGACCGGCCCGCATGATCGAGGAGCTGCAGACCCTGGCCGAAGGCTGGCCACCGGGGGTGTTGCATTTCGAGCACTTCAGCGCCGGCAGCCCGGTGCTGGATCCGGACCGGGAACAGGGCTTCGAGGCCGTGCTGCAGGACTCGGGCTTGACAGTGGCGGTGCGTCCTGACCAGACCCTGTTGCAGGCCTTGCAGGCGGCGGGAGTGGACGTGCCCTGTGACTGCAACGAAGGCCTGTGTGGGACCTGCGAGGTTCAGGTGCTGCAAGGGCAAATCGATCACCGTGACAAGGTGCTCACCCGCGTCGAGCGGGCCAGCCAGCAGCGCATGATGGCCTGCTGCTCGCGGGCCCAGGGGACGCGGATCGTGTTGGCGCTCTAAACGTCAGCCGGTCGATGGCCGCAGCAAAAAAAAGCGGCCCGCAGGCCGCTTGGGGTGTGCCGGGTCCCGCAGGGACCTGCGGGTACACGCTCAATAGCTGCGTCGACCGGCACCGTAGCCACCGCCCCCGTTGCCACCGCCGAAGCCGCCGCTGCGCGGTGCGCGGGGCTCCATGGGACGGGCCAGGTTGACGGTCAGGTCACGGCCACCGAAGTTCTGTCCGTGCAGGGCATCGATGGCGGCCTGGGCTTCGGCAGCCGAGCCCATTTCCACAAAGCCGAAGCCTTTGGAACGACCGGTGTCGCGCTCCATCATGACCTTGGCCGATTGCACGGTGCCAAAGGCCGAGAAGTGTTGTTGAAGGTCATCGTCGCGCACCGAGTAGGAGAGGTTGCCGACGTACAGTTTGTTGCTCATGTTCGAGCCTTTCTTGAAAGGCGCCCGACCGCAGGGGGCTTGGCGCGGGGGGAATGACAGCAGCCGGATGGCGACTGTCTCAACGGTTGGGGCGGCGTGCCGGCGTGGCCGGGCGCGCTGCGCGGGGATCGAGGTGACGGAAGGTGATGCGTCCCTTGCCCAGGTCGTAGGGCGAGAGTTCCAGCGAAACCTTGTCACCGGCCAGAATGCGGATGTGATGCTTACGCATCTTGCCGCCGGTGTAGGCGATCAGAGTGTGCCCGTTGTCCAGGGTCACCCGAAAACGGGAATCGGGCAGGACTTCATCGACCATACCTTGCATTTCAATCAGTTCTTCTTTGGCCATCAAGGCTCCTTGAGGTAGGTCAGGCGAAGGCCCGGGGCTGGCACAGCCAGTGGCGGCCCTGGGCTGCAGCATGCAGCAGGGCGTGCTCGCGGCTGTCAAATGCCGCTGTGAAGGTATAGACGCGATCGTGAGAGGCGCTGCCGTGACCGCTGCGGATCGAAACCGAGGCGGTGTAGTGGCCGCTGGCGCTTTGGCGCGACAGCGGAGTGATCAGGTATTTGCCGGCACTGAAGGGCCGGTGGTAGCAGGACATGTTCAACGGATAACAGGTGCAGTCTGAGGCTGCATGCCATAAGGGCTTGAATTCATGCTGCGCGCAAATGCGCCGGGCAGCATGGGCAGTCTCGGGGTGGCGTCAATCACCACTCCGGTGTAGGGCTTGCCTGGGGAGATAAGTTGACCACCATGGGGGCCCGGTGCATCCGGGCCGGTGGGGTGTGCGGTGTGGGGGGTGCCGCTGCCCTTGTCAGACCTGAGTTGCTGAAAGGGTAAGCAAATCTCAGCAACTGACGAATTGTAATCTTTTATTGCGAGAGGCGTTCAAAATGTTTTTCCGGGGGTTTGTGGGCCCTTGTCCTTGTCCGGGCGCTCATGCCGCCATGGGCAGGCTCATCAGTGGCAGATCGCGCTGCTGGGCCAGCCGGTCAAGCTGGGCACGGGTGCGGCTGGCCATGAAAGCGGACAGGGCCTCATGGACCCGGGGCTGCATCAGGTCGCGCACCGGATGCTCGATGCTGACCCCGGCCGCCTCACACAGCCGCTGGGCAAAATGGGGCTCAAGCGCCGCCACCGCCACACGGCCATCCTTGCAGGGGTAGATGCGGTAGCCCGCATGGGCGCCGCCAACAGCTCCATCGGGGGTGGTCATGGCCCACTGGCGGGGCAAAGCCAGCCAGGCTGCGGCTGTGCTCAGGGCCACTTCCAGGCGACTGCCCCTGCCGGTGGCCTTTTGCAACAGGGCGGCCTGCAGTGCGGCTTCACTGGCCATCAGCGCGCCACCCATGTCGGCGAACAGGCTGGCCGGCAAGTCCAGGCCCGGCACCAGCCCCACTTCAGCCTGGTAGGTCAGGTCATGCCCTGGAATTTCAGCCAGAGGCCCAGGGGCGCCCACCACCTCGATCAGGCTCAAGCCTGGGTGGCGGCGGTGCAGGGCATGCCAGCCCAGGCCGAGCTTGCGCAAGGCTGAGGGGCGAAACGAGGTCAGCAGGATGTCGCTGCGCGCCAGCAGGGCATGCAGTGCGCCCTGGCCCCGGACACTTTTGAGGTCAAGCGTCACTTCGCGAACGCCGGCATGCAGCTGGGCGTAGCCGTGGGGGGTGTAGTGCGCCATGGGGTCGCCGGCAGGCGGGTTGACCTTGGTGCATCGGGCCCCCATGTCGGCCAGTCGCCGAAGCGCAGCCGGCCCAGGCAGGTTCAAGGCCAGACTGACGATGCGCGTGCCGCGCAGGGCTTTGGATGGACTCATGGTGCCTCTGATTGTAGAAGGGGGTACCCGGGTGACGCCTGCGGGCAACAGGCACCAGAGGGTCAGGCCTCGCCAAAGGACAGCGGCAGGCCAACGTAGTTTTCGGCCACCGTACGGGCACCCGATTCGCTGTGGATCAGGTAGTCCAGCTCGGCCTCCTGCAGCTTCTGGCCAATGGCGCCGTTTTCCGGGAAGTGGTGCATCAGGCTGGTGAACCACCAGCTGAAACGCTCGGCCCGCCAGATGCGGCGCAGGCAGCGGTCGGAATAGTGGTCAATGCCTGCATTGGAACGTTCCTGGTAGTGTTCGATCAGGGCGCCGGCCAGGTACTTCACATCGCTGGCCGCCAGGTTCAGCCCCTTGGCCCCGGTCGGGGGCACGATGTGGGCCGCATCTCCGGCCAGAAACAAGCGGCCAAAGCGCATCGGCTCGGTCACGAAACTGCGCAAGGGCGCAATGCTTTTTTCCAGGCTGGGGCCGGTGACCAGATGGTCACGGGCCTGCGGGTCCAGCCGAAGGCGTAACTCCTGCCAGAAGGCCTCGTCGCTCCATTGCTCGACCTTGTCGGTCAGCGGGACCTGCAGGTAGTAGCGACTGCGGGTGGTGCTGCGCTGCGAACACAGCGCAAAGCCGCGCGGGCTGTTGACGTAGATGAGTTCATGGTGGACCGGTGGGGTGTCGGCCAGCAGGCCAAGCCAGCCGAAGGGGTACACCTTCTCGAATTCCATGATCCGGTCGCGGGGCACGCTGGCGCGGCACACGCCATGAAAGCCGTCACAGCCGGCAATGAAATCGCATTCGATGATGTGCGACTTTCCGGCGTGTTCGCAGGTCACGCGGGGCCGTGCAGAGTCATAGTCATGAATCTGCACCTGCTGGGCTTCATAAAGCGTGGTCAGTCCGCTGGCCTGCCGGGCGTCCATCAGATCGCGCGTCAGCTCGGTCTGGCCGTAGACCATCACATGTTGACCGCCAGCGAGCTGCTGCAGATCGATGCGGTGACGCTCGCCCTTGAACAGCAGGTCGAAACCAGTGTGCACCAGACCCTCGCGGTGCATGCGCTGGCCCACACCGGCCTCATCGAGCAGGTCGATGCTGACTTGCTCAAGCACCCCGGCCCGGATGCGCGAACGCACATGCTCTGCGCTTTGGCGCTCGACAATGACGGCATCGATGCCGGCCTTGAACAGCAGCTGGCCGAGCAGCAAGCCTGATGGGCCGGCGCCGACGATGGCGACCTGGGTTCGGTGTGTGGCAATCATGGAGATCATTCGTTCAGGAAGTCCTTTGAGCTTAAGCACCGAGGGCTCGACAGGGGTTCGACCATGAATGCTGTTGCGCGATCATCAGAGTTGGTGTGCGACAATCGCACATTTCCTGCCGGACTCGATCGCTTAAAGGCCGGGCGCAGGACTTCCAAAAGGCAACCGATGACGATTTCGAAAGCGGACTACATCGAAGGCCTGGCCAAGGGTCTGGCGGTGCTCGAGGCCTTTGACACCGAGCGGCAGCGGCTCAATGCCACCCTGGCCGCACAACGCACCGGCATCACCCGCGCGGCAGCCCGTCGCTATCTGCTGACTCTGGCCGAACTGGGCTACCTGGAAAGCGATGGATCGCACTATTGGCTGACCCCGAGGGTGCTTCGCCTAGCGGGCAGTTACATGGCTTCTTCAAGGCTGCCCCGGATTCTGCAGCCGACCCTCAACCGGCTGGCCGCACACACCCAGGCCGCGTTTTCGGCTGTGATCATGGAAGGTCAGGAGGTGGTGATCGTCGCGCGCAGTGCCGGCTCGGCTGAACCGGTGCGTCAGCTGGCGTACGGACTGCATCTGGGTGCGCGCCTGCCCGCGCATGCCACGTCCACCGGACGGATGTTGCTGTCACAGATGCCCAGGGTTCAATTCCAGGCCTGGCTCATGGACCGTGTGCTGCCGCGCATCACCCCCCATACCGAAGTGGACCCCCAGGCATTCATGGCACTGATCGACCGGGTCCGCAGCCAGGATTTTTCCCTGGCCCGGGAGGCGCATGAATTGGGTATTCATGCGCTGGCCGTACCCCTGAGGACGCAGCAGGGCCAGACCCTGGCGGCACTCAATGTTGTGGGCACGGCCGATCAACTGTCCGAGGTGGCCGTGCAGCGCAAGTGGCTGCCGCTGCTGCTGGAGGCTGCGCGGGAGTTGAGGCCCCTGCTTTAAACGCCCAGGTACTGCTCGAGCACCGCCGGGTCGGCATGCAGCGCCTGCGAGCTGCCTTCGTACACCACCTCGCCCTTGACGAGGATGACGTTGCGGTCGGTGACCTGGGTGACGTGTTTCCAGTTCTTGTCAACAATGATCGCGCTGATGCCGCTGGCCTTGATGACGCTGCAGATGCGCCAGATCTCGCGGGCAATCAGCGGGGCCAGGCCTTCGGTGGCCTCGTCCAGGATGAGCACATCCGGATTGGTCATGAGAGCGCGGCCGATGGTGAGCATCTGCTGCTCGCCGCCCGAGAGCTGCTGGCCGCCGT
>CAYMMK010000017.1:0-34859 GCA_964391575.1 uncultured Limnohabitans sp. | reverse complement strand
CCCTTGCACCCCATGCAAGTGCGCTACCAGGCTGCGCTACACGCCGACAAGCTTTGAATTATAGCGCCTGTTCAAATCACTCGGTCAGCAGCAGTGAGCGAATCTGCATCAGCTCCAGTCGCAAGCCTTCCGCTCCGTCACCCTCAGCCAGACTCCAGGGCGCAGACTCTTGGTGCGTGGAGGGCACCTCTGACGGCGCAGCAAACGAAAGACCTGCAGGCTGGTAAACCGCGTTACGTGTTTCTGCGCGAAGTTCCTGCAACTGGTTGCGGGCGCCGCTGATGGTGAAGCCCTGGTCGTAGAGCAGATCGCGGATACGCCGAATCATCAGCACCTCATGGTGCTGGTAATACCTGCGGTTGCCACGGCGCTTGACGGGTCGCAGTTGTGTGAACTCTTGCTCCCAGTAGCGCAGGACATGGGGCTTGACGCCGCACAACTCACCAACCTCACCGATGGTGAAATAGCGCTTGGCAGGAATCTGGGGGAGAGAATTCTCCATGTGCTCAACAACTTGCGGGGAAAGCTTGTGAGCTTACTCCAATTGGCGTACCGCTGTCGAGAACGCTGATGCAGGCCAGGATGTCCATGAGCCATGCTGCAGCCCAGGACCGGCCCGTGTTCATGGAAAACCCTTGTCTGGTCGGCCTGTTCATGGCCTTTCAGGCCCCGAAAATCACCGTTTGTCGCAAACCCGATGCTCCAACGCCCACGGGCCGATAGTGTTCAGGCCTTGTACCCACACTGACCCACCATGAACACACCACAGACCCCGGCCTCAAAGCCCGCCCGTTTCAAGGCCCTGACCAGCGCCTTCCATGCCTATGCCCGCTGGCTGGTGGACATCAGCTGGAAACGTTTTTTTGTGCTGGCGCTGCTGTTGCTGATTTGCGCCGGCATTCTGGCCGGCCAGCCTTTTTTGTCCATCGATCTCCGTGACAAGCCGGTCAAGGTGGTGAAGATCACCAGCCAGGAGGGGCCCAGGGCTTCAGAGGGCAACTCTCAGCCGCAGGGAGTTTCAAGCACCCGCACGGTGGTGGTGATCAACGAGAAGGGTGTCCAGATCGATACCACGGACAAGCCGCAAGATGCCGCATCCGAGGCCAGTGTCTCTGCTGCTTCCACCCCATCCAGCGGCAAAGGGGCAGAGCCACAAGCCCCAGATCCGGACACCCATGAGACGCATGATGTCGAAGATAACTTCTTCGAGATCACCCACCCTTTCGTGCCGGGCGAGTTGCTGATGGATGCGGTCATCCTGTTCATCCTGGCGTCGATGATCCTCAAGATTGCCTACAAGGCCCAGATACAGGCCGAGCAGCAGGCCAGCGAGGCCACCGCAGCAGCGCGGGCGGCCAGCGCTCTGGCCGAAGCCGAGCAATTGCGGCGGCAATTGGTGGAGGCACGAATCGCCACCATGCAGGCCCAGATCGAGCCTCATTTCCTGTTCAACACGCTGGCCTCGATCGAGCACCTGATCCAGACCGACCCCGATCGGGCCCAAAAAATGCAACAGCATCTGATCGACCTGCTTCGCGCCTCCATGCCACAGTTGCGCGAAGCCATCGAACGTCCGTTGGCGCCCCTGGGGCGTGAAATGGACATGGTGCGCCCCTACCTGGCGATCCAGAAAATCCGGATGGAAGAGCGTCTGGACGTCCGTCTGTCCGTGCCCGAGGGATTGCTGAGTGCAGAACTGCCTCCGCTGATGCTCCAGACCCTGGTGGAAAACGCCATTCAGCATGGGCTGGAACCTCAGCCGGCCGGGGGCTTCATTGAAGTCGGTGCCCAGGTGCGCGATGGTCAGTTGGTGCTTGAGGTGAGCGACAACGGCGCCGGGCTCAACGGGTTCGCCGCCACCTCCAGCCTGTCGAGCCGCGGCACCGGCCTGCACAATATCCGCGAACGGCTGCAACTGCATTACGGCAATCAGGCCGCCCTGGAGGTGCAGGCCCGAGCGGAGGGCGGCACCCTGGCGCGCTTGAAACTGCCCTACCGCCTTGCACAGACCCCCCCGGCCACGAGTATTGCATGACGACCCCCGCCAGCCCCTCGGCCCTGATCGCCGATGACGAACGTTTGATGCGCGAACAATTGCGCCTGGCACTGTCACAGGCCTGGCCCGCACTTCAAATCGTGGGCGAAGCCCGCAACGGACTCGAAGCGGTGGAGATGGTGCAGACACTGCGCCCCGATGTGGCTTTTCTGGACATCCGCATGCCCGGGCTCAATGGTATCGACGCGGCGCAGGCACTGCTCAAACATGCCGCCGAAGGCGGTCCGCCCCCACCGGCGCTGGTGTTCGTGACGGCGTATGACCAGTACGCCATCAACGCCTTCGAGCAAGGGGCTGTGGACTATGTCCTCAAACCCGCCCAACCCGACCGACTGGCACGGACCGCAGAGCGACTTCAACGCCAGCATGCCTTGGGCGAGGCAGCTCCCGCCCGGGCCTCGGAGGCTGCAACAGCCTTGCACACCCTGCTGGCCCCCTTGGCCCGGCAACTGGCCGGTGGCGGTGGGGGCTATCTGCAGCGCATCCAGGCCAGCCAGGGCAACACCTTGCGGCTGATTCCCGTGGGTGACATCCTTTTCTTCCACAGCGATGAAAAATACACTGCTGTTCGCACCCTGGACCATGAATTTCTCATCCGTAAACCCATCAAGGAACTGGTGACTGAACTCGATCCCCGGCTGTTCTGGCAGATTCACCGCTCGACCCTGGTCAATGCCCAAGCCATCGACCATGTCTCGCGCGACGACCGGGGCGGTTTATGGCTGACACTGCGAGGCTGCACACACAAGCTCGCTGTCAGCCGCAGCCACTCCGGACTTTTCAAAGGCATGTGACAACAATGCAAGACCGCAAGGACACCATGACCAACCCGCTCCTGAGTGACTGGCAGACCCCTTTTGGGCTGCCGCCCTTCGAACAGATCGAGCCGGCCCACTACCTGCCCGCCTTTGAACAGGCCATGCAGGAACACTGGGAAGAAGTCGATCGGGTGGCCCGGCAAGAAGCACCGCCCACTTTTGACAACACCATCGTGGCGCTGGAGCGCTGTGGCGTGCGACTGGATCGTATAAGCCGGGTCTTTGACAACCTGACCGCGTCGCACACCAACGCCCAGTTGCAGGCCATCGAGCGGGAAATGGCCCCCCGTCTGGCGGCTCACCACAGCCGCATCCTGCTCGACAGCCGGCTGTATGCCCGCATTGACGATCTCCATGAGCAGCGTCAGCAGTTGGGTCTGGATTCGCAAAGCCTGCGCGTGCTCGAGCGCTACCACCTGGACTTTCGCCAGGCCGGCGCCCACCTGCAGGGCCCGCAACGCGATCGGCTGGCAGCCATTGCTGAAGAACTGGCCGGCTGCTACACGCGTTTTTCACAGAATGTTCTGGCCGACGAAGGCGCCTTCGTGAAGGTGCTGACTCAGGACGAGGAACTGCAAGGCCTGCCCGACTTTGTTCGGGCCACGGCGCGTGCCGCCGCCCTGGCTCGCGGACACACCGATCCGCAGGCCCATGTGATCACCCTCTCGCGCTCCTCGCTGATGCCCTTCATGACCTTCAGCGAAAACCGGGCCCTGCGCCAATCCCTGTGGCAGGCCTGGTGCCAACGCGGCGAGCGACTGGCCGAACACAACAACCTGCCGCTGATCCGCCAGATTCTGCAGCTGCGGCTGGAGCAGGCGCGATTGCTGGGCTATGCGAACAGCGCCGAAAAAGCTCTGGCTGACACCATGGCCGGCAGCCCTGCAGCTGCCCGCAAGCTGCTGATGACCGTCTGGGAACCTGCCCGCCGGCGTGCGCAAGAGGAATACAACGACATGCTGGCCCTCGCCCGCCAGCGCCAGCCCGACGACCCGCCGGCGCAATTGCACGCCTGGGACTGGCACTACTGGGCCGAACAGGTGCGCCGGGACCGCTACGCACTCGAGGAGTCTCAGGTCAAGCCCTACTTGCAACTCTCTCGACTGACGGAGGCCATGTTCCATGTGGCCGGGCAATTGTTCGGTCTGCGCTTCGAGCCCCTGGCGAACGCCCCCCGCTACACCGAAGCCCTGCAGGCCTGGGAAGTGCGCGATGCACAGGGTCAGCATGTGGGGGTGTTCATCAGCGACAACTTTGCCCGCAACAACAAGCGCTCGGGCGCCTGGATGAGCGTGTTTCGCGGCCAGTCCGACCTCGACAGTCCGGTGCGCCCGCTGGTCATCAACAACAACAATTTCTCTGCTCCGCCGCAAGGCGAACCGGCCCTGCTCAGCCTTGACGATGCACGCACCCTGTTCCACGAGTTCGGCCACGGCCTGCACGGATTGCTCTCGCAGTGCCGCTACCCCCGGCTCGCGGGCACCCAAGTCTTGCGCGATTTTGTCGAGTTCCCTTCACAAATCATGGAAAACTGGCTGCTGCAGCCCCAGATCCTGCAGCAGTTTGCGCGCCATCACCTCAGTGGCGAGCCCATGCCCGAGGCCCTGATCGAGAAGATCCTGCGGGCCAGCCGATTCAACCAGGGCTTTGCCACTGTGGAATATGTCTCCAGCGCGCTGGTCGACCTGGCGCTGCACGAAAACACCCGGCCCGAAGACCTGGACCCTGCCGCGTTCGAGCAGGACATGCTGACGCAGATCGGCATGCCCCCGGCCATCGGCCTGAGACATCGCCTGCCGCATTTCCTTCATCTGTTTGCGGGTGACGGGTATGCCTCGGCCTACTATGTCTACCTGTGGGCCGAAGTGCTCGAAGCCGATGCCTTTCAGGCCTTTGTGCAAAGCGGCAACCTGTTCGATCCTGACCTGGCCGGGCGCCTCAAGCGCCACATCTTCACCCAGGGCAATGCGGTCGAACCCATGCAGGCCTTCCAGGCGCTGATGGGCCGGCCTCCCCGGGTCGAACCCCTGCTGGTCCAGCGCGGGCTCAGTGCCGCGGCCCTGTCGGAGGTCTGAGCATGCGCCGGCGTCAGACCCCGCGACAAGCTTGGCGCCCCACGGCGGCTGGGGCCAGACGTAAAAAAAGCCTGCTCGCATGAAATCCGCGATCAACGAACGCCTCACCCGCATCGGACCGGGCACTGCCTGTGGTCAGTTGATGCGTCAGTACTGGCAGCCGGTGGCCCTGCTCGACGAGTTTGATCCGGCGCTCGACCCCCGCATGGCCGTGCGTGCGGTCAAGGCCGTGCGGGTTCTGGGGCAGGACCTGGTGCTCTGGCGCGACGCACAGGGGCGGTTCAGCCTGCTCGATCGGGACTGCCCGCACCGGGGTGCCGACCTGGCCTACGCCCGTAACGAAGGCGATGGACTGCGCTGCCCCTTTCATGGCTGGAAATTTGACTCCAGCGGCCAATGCATTGAAACCCCGGCCGAGCCGGCCGGCAGCACTCTGTGTCAGCATGTGCGCCAGCGCAGCTATCCGCTGACGGTACGCAGCGGGGTGGTGTTTGCCTGGCTGGGCCCGGCCGACAGCACGCCCGCGCACTTTCCGCGTCTGGACTGTCTGGATGCCCCCGCCACCCACACCTTTGCCTTCAAGGGGCTGTGGCGCTGCAACTGGCTGCAGGCCTTCGAGGTCGGCATCGACCCGGCCCATGCGTCCTACCTGCACCGTTTCTTTCACGATGCGCCACTGGACGAGAGTTACGGCAAACAATTCCGCAGTGCCAGTGCGGGCGAGCTTGGCGGCGAACGCTGGCCGATGAGCCGCATCCTGCGCGAGTTCGATCAGCCGCACATCAGCGTCGAAAACACGGCTTTGGGCCTGCGTCTGACGGCCCTGCGGTCGATGAATGCCCAGCACACCCATGTGCGCATCACCCACGCGATTTTTCCCCATACCTTCGTGATCCCCCTGTCGGAGACCATGACCATCACGCAGATCCACCTGCCGGTGGACGACACCCACACCTACTGGTACTCGATCTTCACCAGTTTTGCCGCGCCGGTCGAGAAGAATGCCATGCGCGCACAGCGACTTCAGGCCATCGATTTGCCCGACTATGTCCCCAAAGCTGGCCGGCACAACCAGTGGGGCTTTGACCCCGAAGAACAGACCCACCGGACTTATCTGGGAATGGGCGAAAACGACATCAACGTCCATGACCAGTGGGCGTGCGAGAGCATGGGCCCCATCCAGGACCGCACACGCGAGCATCTGGGCACCAGCGACAAGGCCATCATGAACCACCGGCGGATGCTGCTCCGGGCGATCGACGAGGTGCAGGCCGGCGGCATTGCCCCCGGCCTGGCCCAGGCCGAAGTGGCCCGACACCAGCATGGACCGGACACCCTGGACGGCATTGCGCCGGCCGATGACTGGCCCGGCTGGTGCGAGCGCACCCTGAACACCCGGCGCGAGGCCGCCCCCTGGTCCGCCCCTGCAGCCCCTGAGGCCCGCCATGAAACCTGAACACCCGGACGATCCTCGGCGGGTGGCCTCGCTGATCCGCAGCAGCGGACTGGAGCTGGTGCGCCTGTCTTGGTGCGACACCCACGGCATGCTGCGCGGCAAGACGCTCAGCGCCGAAGCGGCCATCCGTGCCCTGGACAGCGGCGTCAGCATGGTCAGCACCTTGCTGCTCAAGGACACCTCTGACCGTACGGTTTATCGAGTGTTTGAGGCCGAAACCGCTGCCGAGCTGCACGGTCTGGGCCATGCCGGCAATGTGCTGCTGATGCCCGACCCGAACAGCTTCAGGATCCTGCCCTGGGCCGATCGAACCGGCTGGCTGCAATGCCAGCCGCTGCTGGCCGATGGACAGGTGGCCGGTTTCGACACCCGCTGGCAATTGCAGCGCGCCCTGGCCCGGCTGGCCGAGCGCGGTCTGGGCCTTCGCTGCGGGCTCGAGGTGGAGTTCCACATCTACAAACTGCTGCCTGGCGATCGGCCGGCCGATCGGGATCCCCGCCTGGCCGCCTGGCCCGGGCCGGCCCCCGAAGTCGAGCTGATCCATCCCGGCTACAACCTGCTCTCGGAAGCCCTGTTCGACCAGGCTGAAGCACCGCTGCGCATTGTTCAGCGGACCGCCGAGGCGCTGGGCCTGCCCCTGCTGTCGCTGGAGATTGAACTCGGGCCCAGCCAGGTCGAGGCGGTGTTCGATGTCACCGACGCCCTGCAAGCCGCCGACAACATGGTCATCTTCCGCAGTGCCGTGCGCCAGGCCCTGCGGCGTGAAGGCTACCACGCCACCTTCATGTGCCGGCCGCCCTTTGCACACATCATGTCCAGCGGCTGGCACCTGCACCAGTCGCTTGACCAGCTCGCCACGGGCGCGAACAGCTTTGCCCGTCCCGCGCCGCTGGAGGGCAGCAGCCCCCTGCAGGCCGGCCACTGGCTCTCGGAGATTGGTTGTGCCTACCTGGCCGGGCTGCTCTCGCATGCCCGGGGCATGACACTGCTGTGCACCCCCACCGTCAACGGGCTCGGCCGCTTTCGCCCCCATGCCCTGGCCCCCCAGCACATTCTGTGGGGCCATGACAACCGCGGCGCCATGCTGCGCGTCATCGGCGGGCCGGGTGATCGGGCCACACGCATCGAGAACCGGCTTGGCGAACCGGCGGCCAATCCGTACCTGTACATGGCGTCCCAGATTTACGCGGGCCTGTCGGGAATCGATGCCCGCCGGGTCCCGCCACAGGCCACCACGAATCCCTACGGCGAGCACCAGCCAGACGGTCACACCCTGCCCACCCGTCCTGCCGATGCCCTGCAGGCCCTGCTGGACGACCCTGTACTGCGCGCCGGCTTTTCGCAAGGTTTTCTCGACTACTATGGCCGCATACGGGCCAGCGAGCAGGCGCGTCATGCAGCCGCCGAAGACACGCTGGAATTCGAACGACGCGAATACTTCAACCGCATCTGAATCATGTCCCTTGTCACAGTCGAATTTTTCGAGCATGCCGATCCCGAAGCGGCCATCCCCGTGCAGGCCAAGGCCGGCCAGAGCCTGATGCGTGCCGGTCTGGCCGCCGGTATCGAAGGCATTGCCGCCGATTGCGGCGGTACGCTGACCTGCGCCACCTGCCATGTGATGGTGCGCCAGCCTTGGCTCGGCCAGCTGCCCCCCCTGTCGCCCGACGAAGACAGCATGCTCGATTACGCCGCCAGCACCCGCCAGCCTGGCAGCCGACTGGCCTGCCAGATCGTTCTGGAACCCCGCATGGACGGCATGCAGATCGATTTGCCCCCGACTCAGTATTGACCCTGGAGACCGTCATGTCGCAGCCCGAAGCCACCTCCGCCCTGCCCGCCCATCTTCACGAATTTCGACGCCAGGCGCTGGCCGACGGCTTTGAAGAGCCGCTGCTCAGGCGCTGGGCGCCCCACGCCGTGGCCGACACCCACACCCACCCCTTCGATGCCCGCGCGGTCCTGGTCGAGGGCCACATGCAGCTCATTGTGCGGGGGCAACGCCAGGTGCTGACCGCCGGCGACGGTTTCAGCTTGGAGCGCGAAGTGCCGCATGAAGAAATTTACGGCCCCCAGGGTGCCGCCTACTGGGTGGCCCGGCGCTCCTGAGCGCACCACTTGGGAATGCGCTGGTGTAGAGTCCCGCCATGAACAAACGGATTGCGTTGTGGATGGGCCTGGCGGCATTGCCCGCCGCCCTGGCTGCCGAACCCCTGTGGCAGGTGGTTGTTCCCAACCCCGAGGGCGACTTCATGGTGGACAGCCGCTCGATCCGTCGCGAAGGCGCCGTGGTCCGGTTCAAAAGCCTGCGCGACTACCGCAAGGAGCAGTCCACCTACGATGGCAAGGCCTACCGCTCCACACTGGCGGTGATCGAGATGGACTGCAAGGCCCAGGAAGCCATCGTGCTGGAAATGACCTACTACACCGACCGCATGCTCAAGGGCACCATCAGCCTGCGCGAAGAAAAGTTCCACCTGCGACAACCGATCGACGAAAACGCGCCCATCCGGCGCTATGCCCAGCGTCTGTGCAAGCCCGCCTGAGATTGTTCTATCCCCCTGAGCTTGGCCTCAAGGGCGGGTGATGATCTTGTTGCGCTGCCACTCTGGGATCAACAATTCTTGGTAAGCAACCCCGCCAGCCCCACCGGTTCCAGCACTACCCAGCATGCCGGCTGCAGCCACAGAAGGACAAGGCAGCCCTGCACGGTGGGCCAGGGCTGCGGCAAACATGGACTCCTTGGGGTCAGCCAGAGGAAACTCCAATGCATCGCGCGCTGCGCAAAGGGGAGTCATTCCATCAGAAAACCCACCAAGGCCCTTTGCGTTGACCCCCTCAAATTCCATGGCGGCGTAGGTTATCCCGCAATTGTCCTGCGGATAAAAACCGTAAGGCTTGCCACAGCTGGTTCCCCCAATTTGCACCACCTGGACATCAATGCCACGCAATCCGTTGATGAAAGACTCGCTGGCAGAGCAGGTCTGAGGGCTGGTCAGGACATAAACCCGGGGCAGATCCAGAGTCCGATAAGTGTCGCTGGAAAATAGGGCTGTGGCATAAAAAGGCATTGAAAAATTCTTGTCAACGCGCTTGTCATTAAAGCGCGTGGTCTCAAATACCTGTCCCTCGGTACGGGCAGTGCCGGCCACGGCGCGAGCCAGGCCACTGGCAATGGCGAGATAGCCCCCACCGTTGTAGCGCAAATCGACCACCAGCTCATCGATACCCCGTTGCCGGAAATCCTGAATGGCTGCCAATAGGGCGGGCTCAGCGGAGCGAACATGGCTGTTGAACACAAGATACCCCCACTGGATCCCGTTGTGATTCACAACCCTGTGCTCGGCCTGCGGGACTTCGACACTCTGCGCACGCAAGGATTTACGCAGAATTTGGCCGTTACGTGAAAAAACAAATTCATGGGTACCGACCTGAGTTGGCGATAAAGCTGCCCTGAACCGCGAGTTGTCGGCGTCCTGAGGGGTGTATCCATCGATGCTGATAATTTCATCACCGCGCATGACCCCCTGATTCTGAGCCCAGCCGCTTTGGCTGGATGGATAGACATAGGCCACAAAGTAACGGCTCGTGGCCCCTGCTGTCTCGGTCTTGAGCAACCAGCCATAACCCATCTGCTGCCCAGATGAAAAATTGTTCCAGCTCATGCTGTCGATCATGAAACTGAATTTGTCAACTCGACTGCCAGAGGCCGTCAGATTCTGTGTTCGGGAGTCTTGAAAGAAATTGACCAGCGAGGACACGACCAAAGGCCTTCCAGCGCTGTCGGTCAGGTTGTAACGTGCAAGTGAGGCATCGAGGGCGGGCATGTCCCGGTACCAAAGATAGCGTTCGTTCATGTAAGCCCGAATCCAGGAACGTTCGTCTGTCAGGGAACCCTGGCGGGTGGGGGCGCTGGCATCGCGCAAGTAAGGGTTGTCCGGTGAGCATATTTGGGCCAGTTCACCTGATGTTGGCACCGCTTTGAACGGTTCCGATGTCCCGGATCCGCCACCACCACATGCCGCCAACAAGACGGTGACAAGAACACCCAACAATAAGGGAGACTTTTGAAACCGAATGCCACTGTTCATACTCACTGCCTAGAAATGAAGGTATTGATTGGGGATACGTCGTCCCAAGAGTCTCAGTATGGTACGCGGACAAATCCTGTTGGATCCACATTCAAAATCACTTAAAAACTGTGTGGCCGTAGGCTGTCACATTTTGTGCAACAGACTTCATGACTGCGGGGGGAGTTTGAATCGCTGCATCGCACAGCTGTGCGGCATGCGGGCCTGTTCGGACGTGAGTTGCCGGATGACCCGAAAGCCGTAGCCCGAGCCCTCGACGTCAAAGGGCACGCCGGCGTCTCCCTGGCGCTGCATCAGCCCCACCACCAGCGCTTGCTGAAACTGGTGGTCTTGCGCCCGCATGGTGCCGGTCTGTCCGGCCAGGGTGACTTGGGCCCTTTCCAGCGCCAGCGCCAGTGGCAAGGCTTCGGCGGTGGTGGCGCGCTCGATGGACTGGGCCAGGGCTTCGATCATCATCTGCATGCGCAGGTGCAGGTAGTCGTCTTGCGGGCGTGGAAACCGTGCCCGGAAAGCGCGGTAGAAGGCCTCGCTCTCGCGCCCGGGCTGATTGGGCAGCCATTCGGCCACCGCCAGCACGCGCCCCACGCCGGCCTCGCCAATGGCTGCCGGCACTCCCAGCGCGTTGCCATAAAAGGTGTAGAACTTGCCCTCGAAGCCAGCCTCGCGCGCCGCCTTGACCAGCAGGCTCAGGTCGTTGCCCCAGTTGCCGGTGATGACCGCCTGCGCACCGCTGGTGCGGATTTTGGTGGCGTAGGGCAAAAAATCCTTGATGCGGCCAAGCGGGTGCAATTCCTCCCCCATCACCTGCACATCGGGGCGGCGCTCCTGCAGCTGGCGGCGCGCCTCGCGCAACACCGCCTGGCCGAAGCTGTAATCCTGCCCGATCAGGTAGACCGAAGCGGTCTGGCGGTCCTCCTGCAGCACCTGCATCAGGGCCGTCATGCGCATATCGGCATGGGCATCGAAGCGAAAGTGCCAGAAGCTGCAGCGCTCGTTGGTCAGGGCCGGATCGACCGCCGAGTAGTTCAGAAACAGCACGCGCCGGCCAGGCTCGCGCTCGTTGTGCTTGCTGATGGCGTCGCTCAGGGCCAGCGCATTGGCCGACGAATTGCCCTGCAACACCACCTGCACACCATCGTCAATGGCCGCACGCAGGGCCGACAGGGCCTCTTCGTTCTGGCCCTTGCTGTCATGGTGGCGCAGACTGAGCAGGCGCCGGCCCTGGGCGGTACGCACGCCACCCCGGGCATTGACACGCTCGATGGCCCAGGTCAGGTTGCGCAGGACGGCCTCGCCGGTATTGGCAAAGGGCCCTGAGAGACCCTCGATCAGGGCCAGCCGGATGGACACGGACGACTGCGCTTCAGTGTGCAAGGGCCAGCAGGCGCTGCCCAGCAGGCCGGCAAGCGCGGCGCGGCGATTCAATGGTGAATGCATGTTCAAAAAAACCAGCGGTCTGCAAAAAAAGGGCGCAGTGTAGCGCCTTGCAGACTCAGGCTGTCCGCTCGTGCAGGGCCCAGCGTGGCCGCACATCAAAAGCGTAGCGGTGCTCCAGCCCGCCCAAGCCCGCTTGCCATCGCATGGCTGCTGCCATAGCAATCATGGCGCCGTTGTCGGTACACAGATGCAGTTCGGGGTAATGCACGCGCACACCGGCGCGCGCGCATTGGGCTTGCAGCTGCTGGCGAAGCTGCCGGTTGGCCCCCACGCCCCCGGCCACCACCAGCCGCCTCAGGCCGCTGTCCTTCAGCGCCCGCAGGGCCTTGTGGGTCAACACGTCCACAATGGCCGCCTGGGTGGCAGCCGCCAGATCAGCCCGCTCGGGCGCGCCCTCGGTGTGCGCGGCCGGGCCGATCTTGCGGCACTGGGTCAGCACCGCGGTCTTCAGGCCGGCAAACGAAAAATCCAGATCACCGCTGTGCATCAGCGGACGGGGCAGCTTGTAGGCCGCAGGGTTGCCCTGCTCGGCCAGCCGCGAAAGGCCCGCCCCGCCTGGGTAGGGCAGCCCTATGAGCTTGGCCGATTTGTCGAACGCCTCGCCGGCGGCGTCATCGATGGTCTCGCCCAGAAGTTCGTAACGGCCCACCGCGTCGACCCGCATGAGCTGGGTATGCCCGCCCGACACCAGCAGGGCCATGAAGGGGAATTCGGGTGGATCCTGGCTGAGGAAGGGCGACAGCAGATGGCCTTCAAGGTGGTGAATGCCCATGACCGGCCTGCCCAGTGCGGCGGCCAGTGCGCAGGCCACGCCCGAGCCCACCAGCAAGGCTCCGGCCAGACCCGGCCCGCGGGTGAAGGCCACTGCGTCCAGATCGGCCAGGTTCAGGGCCGCTCCCGCCATGACTTCGCGGATCAGGGGCAAGACGCGGCGGATGTGGTCGCGGCTGGCCAGCTCGGGCACCACACCCCCGTAGGCCTGGTGCATCGCGATCTGGCTGTGCAAGGCGTGGCCAAGCAGGCGTGGCCACCCCTGGGCCGCGCACTCGACCAGCGCCACACCGGTTTCGTCACAGGACGATTCAATGCCCAGAATTCGCATAACAGGTAGTTTACGGGGCGCATGGGGGGCGTCCTCGCCGATGGCCATAATGGCCGGCATGAACCCTGGCGGTCGGCCTGCATTTTCCTGCAGGGGCCTCCTGCGTCTGACTGGGCACTGCGGCATGAGCACTTTGCGTCTGATCTCTTCCATGGCCACCCGTTCCTTGCTGGCCGATCTGGCAGCCTTGTCCATGGACGAAACACCGGGTGTGCGCATCGATATCGAGTCGGTGGGCGGGGTGGATGCGGCCCGGCGGGTCCAGGCCGGTGAGGCTTTTGACGGTGTGGTGCTGGCTGGCGAGGCCATCGATGCGCTGATCGCCGGCGGTCGGGTGCTCCCGGGCAGCCGGGCCGATCTGGTACGTTCGGACGTTGCGGTGGCCGTGCCCGCCGGAACGCCCGTGCCCGACATCTCCAGCGAAGCGGCGCTCAAGGCGGCGATTGTGGCCGCCCCGAGCCTGGGGTATTCGACCGGCCCCAGCGGGGTGCAACTGGTCCGGCTGTTCGAGACCTGGGGCATTGCCCGGGACATTGCTCCACGCCTGGTGCAGGCCCGCCCGGGGGTGCCGGTCGGCGCGATGCTTGCCCGTGGCGAGGTGGCGCTGGGGTTTCAGCAGCGCAGCGAAATGCTGGGCATTCAGGGCATCACCATCGTGGGCAGCCTGCCCCGGGCGGTCGAGATCATCACCACCTTTTGCGGATCGGTGGCCGCCACCTGCGGTGAGGTCCAGGCCATGCGCGAGCTGCTGGCCTTCTGGCAATCGCCCGCCTGCGACGCGCTCAAACGCCAGCACGGCATGGAACCGGCCTGACAGGCCCAACGGCTGGAAAAGGCCCGCGAGCGGCCCGGGCGGGGCATCATTGAGCATATTTCGAATCTGTATTTGGTGCGGGCCTGGGCAGACCGCACAATGCGGGCCATTGCGATTTCGATCCCCCATGTCTTGCCCCTGCGTTCCCCGCTGCACCCTGGTCGGCGCCGGCCCCGGCGACCCGGAACTGTTGACCCTCAAGGCGGTCAAAGCGATTGCCCGCGCCACGGTCCTGTTCGTGGACGACCTGGTCAACCCGGCCGTGCTTGAACACGCCCTGCCCTCTGCGCGCATCGTGCATGTGGGCAAACGCGGCGGCTGCCAAAGCACACCGCAGGCCTTCATTCACAAACTGATGGTGCAGGCGGTGCACGAAGGCGAGTGCGTGGTGCGCCTCAAAGGTGGCGACCCGTTCATCTTCGGTCGCGGCGGCGAAGAGGTGGAGCACCTGCGGGCCGAAGGCATCGAGGTCGAGGTTGTCAACGGCATCACCTCGGGCTTGGCCGGACTGAGCAGTCTGGGCGCACCGCTGACCCACCGAGACCATGCCCACGGGGTGGTCTTTGTCACTGGCCATGCCAAACCGGGTGATGCCGGCACCGACTGGGCCGCACTCTCGCAGAGCGCCCGTCAGGCGCGGCTGACCCTGGTGATCTACATGGGTGTGAGCAGCTTGCCGGTGATCCAGAGCGGTCTGCTGCAGGGCCTGCCCGCCAGCACCCCGGTGGCCATCGTGCAGAACGCCAGCCTGCCGCAGCAGCGCCAGGCTCTCACCTCGCTGGGCCAGTTGCAAGACACCGTGGCCCGTGAAGGCCTGCAAAGCCCCAGCATCATCGTGGTGGGCGACGTGGTGCAAGGCGCTCGTGCCTGGGCGCAGCAAGAGACGGCGCGCCGGGCCGCCTGAATCGACCCAGGCCAGCCCGGCGGGTCATTGCGCCAGCCGTTGTGAGCCCATCGCCGGCCGGGCATGGGGTGATGCAGCCCCCTTAAACTCCTCCGCATGAACCCATGGGATGCAGTGATTGTGGGTGCCGGTGCTGCCGGCCTGTTTTGTGCGGGCGTGGCCGGGCAACGCGGCCTGAAGGTGCTGGTGATTGACCACAGCGAGAAGGTGGCCGAAAAAATCCGCATTTCGGGCGGGGGGCGCTGCAACTTCACCAACCGCAATCTCGACCCCACGGCACCGCACAGGCATTTCCTCAGCCAGAACCCGCACTTTTGCCGCTCGGCGCTTTCGCGCTACACCCCGCAGGACTTCATCGCGCTGGTGGCACGGCATGGCATCGGCTTTCATGAAAAGCACAAGGGCCAGCTGTTTTGCGATCAGTCAGCAGAAGACATCATCCGCATGTTGCTGGCCGAGTGCGATGCGGGGGGCGTGACCCGCTGGCAGCCCTGCGAGGTTGGGGCCGTGCATCACAGCAATGGCGGGTACCAACTCGACACCGACCGCGGCCGGGTGCAAGCCCGGGCGCTGGTGGTGGCCACCGGCGGGCTGTCGATTCCCAAGATCGGCGCCACCGGCTGGGGCTACGACCTGGCCCGCCAATTCGGCCTGCGGCTGGTCGAACGCCGCCCGGGCCTGGTGCCACTGACCTTCGACGGCGAGGACTGGGGCCCCTATGCCCGGCTGGCCGGCCTGTCCCTGCCCGTGACCATCGAGACCGGCGAAAAAAAATCCCGCATGCACTTTGACGAGGACCTGCTCTTTACCCACCGGGGCCTGTCCGGCCCTGCGGTGCTGCAAATATCGAGCTATTGGCAAGGGGGTGCCCCCATCCATCTGAACCTGGCGCCCGACGTTGACCTGGCCGAACATCTGAGGCTGGCCAAGTTGCGTTCGCGCAAGCTGCTGCTCAACGAGCTGGCCCAGTGGGTGCCCGCCCGGTTGGCCGAAGCCTGGTGCGGCAACCCTCATCTCGCGCCGGATTTGCAGCGTCCGGTGGCCGAGGTGTCCGACAAGGGCCTGGCCCGGCTGGCCCAGGCCCTCTCGCAATGGCGCCTGGTGCCCACCGGCAGCGAGGGCTACAAAAAGGCCGAAGTCACCCTGGGCGGCGTGGACACCCGCGAGCTGTCGTCGCAAACCATGGAGTCCAGGCAGCCAGGCCTGTACTTCATTGGCGAGGTGGTGGATGTGACCGGCTGGCTGGGGGGCTACAACTTCCAGTGGGCGTGGGCCAGCGCACACGCTTGCGCCCTGGCCCTGGCCCAGCGCCCGCTCCCGGGCTGACCTGCGCGCGCCGCCACGGGCCGGGAGCGTGCTCGGGCAGCCGAAAAAGCTATAATGCGCGTCTTTGCTGGCAAAACCCCGTCTGCCAATACCAGTTCTGTGACGGGGAATTCGCCGGTGTCGGGGTTCAGGGCCCGATCTTCCCTGCACTTGCGACCGGCACATTCTGGAAATTTTTGAGTCCATGACCACCATCCGCGTGAAAGAAAACGAGCCGTTTGACGTCGCCCTGCGTCGCTTCAAGCGCACCATCGAGAAACTCGGCCTGCTGACCGACTTGCGCGCACGCGAGTTCTATGAGAAGCCCACCACCGAGCGCAAGCGCAAGAAGGCCGCCGCCGTCAAGCGCCACTACAAGCGTGTGCGCAGCATGCAACTGCCCAAAAAGCTGTACTGATCGGCTTCCTGACAGGGCGCTGGCCCTGAGCGCCAAGCCCGCCGCTGAGCACGCTCAGGCGGGCTTTGCTTTTTGTGCCCTTGCCTTTTGTCACGCCATCATTGACCGGACCCGCACCATGAGCCTCAAAGACCAGATCACCGAAGACATGAAAACCGCCATGCGCGCCAAGGATATGCCGCGTCTGGGCACCATCCGCCTGTTGCAGGCGGCCCTCAAGCAAAAGGAAGTCGACGAGCGCATCACGCTCGGTGATGCCGAGGTGGTGGCGGTGGTTGACAAACTGATCAAGCAGCGCAAGGACTCGATCGCTGCCTTTGAAAGCGCCAACCGGCAGGACCTGGCCGACAAGGAAAAAGCCGAAATGGCAGTACTGCAGGCCTACCTGCCGGCCCGCCTGTCGGCCGAAGAAGTGGCTGCCGAAGTCGGTGCCATCGTGGCCGAATGGAGCCAGGCACAGGGCCGCAAGGCGGGCCCGGGCGACATGGGCAAGGTGATGGGCGCGGTCAAAACACGGCTGGCCGGCAAGGCCGACATGGGTGAAGTGTCGGCGGCGGTGAAGGCAGCGCTGGCCGGCTGAAGCGGCTCAGCCCAGCACGATCAGGGCCGAGCCTGCCACCACCAGCGCCGCGCCGACCCAGGCCCCCGAGGCGGGACGCCGCCGGTACACCCCCCACAGCAAGGGCAGCAGCAGCACCGGGGTGATCGAGGAAAAAATGCCCACCAGGTTGGCCTGCCCGTCACGCAAGGCCCACAAGATCAGCGTCATCCCCAAAGCCATGGCGATCCATGCACTGGCGGCGGTGTTCCAGAACGTGCGGGCATCCAGCGGCTGCTGCATTCTTGCCAGTGGCCAGCCGGCCCATAACAGGACCAGATGGGCCCCCAGGGCCACCGAAGTGCGCACGGCCGAGGCCGACACCGCATCCACGCCGGTGCTCATCAGGGGCTTGATCATCAAGGTGGCCACCGACTGTCCCAGGGCCGCCAGCAAACCCAGGGCAACGCCGGTGCGCAACTGGCCACGGGTACGTTCCCAATCGTGGGTCTCGTCGCCCCGCCGTCCCCAGGCAATGGCCGCCATCACCCCGCTGACCAGCACCGTGCTGCCCACCAGTGTCCAGCCCCACAGGCTCTCGCCCAGAAACACCCAGGCCAGAGCGGCCGAGAACAGGGCATGGGTGGCAAACAGCAGCCCGCAGCGCCGCGGCCCCAGCCGGTTCATGCAGGCAAACAGGGCGGTGTCGCCGACAAAAATGCCGATAAAGCCTGAAAGGCCCAGCCAGACCACAGCTGCGGCATCGAGGCTGTGCCACTGACCCGTCCAGGCCGACAGCGCCCACAGCATCAGGGTGGCAAACATCAGGCGCCAGCGGGTGAAGGCAAATGCACCCATGCGGCTGGAAGCCGCAGCAGAAAAGAGACTGCCCACCGCCCAGCACAGGGCAGCCAGCGCGGCCAGCAGCTCCGCGCGCACGGGGCCTAGCTGCCCGCCACCTTCATGCGGTTGACCAACACCGAGCCGATGCTTTTGGCGCCCAGGTTGTAGACGTCTGCACCCACGGCCTCGATGCCCATGAACATGTCCTTGAGGTTGCCAGCGATGGTGATTTCATGCACCGGATAGGCAATCTGCCCGTTTTCCACCCAGAAGCCGCTGGCGCCCCGCGAGTAGTCGCCGGTGACGTAGTTCACGCCCTGACCCATCAGCTCGATCACGAACAGGCCGGTGCCCAGCTTGCGCAGCATCTCGTCGAGGTCGTCGCCAGGTTTTGTCAGACGCGATGTGAGTGTGAGGTTGTGCGAGCCCCCGGCATTTCCGGTGGTACGCATGCCCAGCTTGCGGGCCGAATAGCTCGACAGGAAATAGCCCTGCACGCGCCCGTCGGCCACCACATCGCGCGGGACGGACCGCACCCCTTCGTCGTCAAACGGGGAGCTGCCCTTGCCGCCAATGACAAACGGGTCTTCATGGATGCGGATGTGCCGGGGAAACACCTGCTGGCCCAAACAGTCCAGCAGAAAGCTGCTTTTGCGGTAGAGGGCGCCGCCGCTGACCGCCTGCACAAAGCCCCCCAGTAAACCGGCCGCCACCGGAGACTCGAACAGCACCGGGCATTCGATGGTGGCAATCTTGCGGGCCCCCAGGCGCGAGAGTGCGCGCTCGGCGGCGTAACGGCCGATAGCCGCCGGGCCAGCCAGTGCGGCCGGATCGCGCATGGACGAGTACCAGGCGTCACGCTGCATTTCGGCATTGCGGCCGGGCAAGGACGCGATGGGCGCCACCGAAATGCTGTGGCGCGAGCTGGCGTAGCCGCCGCGAAAGCCGTGCGTGTGGGCGCTGAAGAAATGGCTGTGCTGGGCCGATACGGCAGCGCCCTCGCTGTTGGTGATGCGCCGGCTGGTCTGCAGGGCTGCCGCTTCGCATTGGCGGGCCAGCTCGGCCGCCTGCTCGCTGGTCAGGTCCCAGGGATGAAACAGGTCGAGCTCGCGCGGTTCGGTTTCGATATCCCCCTCGTCGGGTAAACCGGCCATGGGGTCTTCCGCCGTGAAGCGGGCAATGTCAAAAGCGGCTTCAACCGTGCGCTCGACGGCCGCCGGGGAGAAGTCCGAGGTGCTGGCGTTGCCACGGCGATGGCCCAGGTAGACCGTCACCCCCAGGGATTTGTCGCGGTTGCGCTCGACGTTTTCCAGCTCCCCCTTGCGCACCGATACGGACAGTCCGCAGCCTTCGGAGGCCTCGGCACCGGCATCGGTGGCGCCCAGCTTTTTGGCGTGCTGCAGGGCGCTGTCGACCAGGTTTTCAAAGAATTCGCGGCTAAAGCTCAATCCGCTGTGGGCTTGCAGGTGGGCGTGGTTCACAAAGAGGGTTCCATCAGGTAGCCGTCTATGATACTGGCCCAGACCCTCACCCGGGCCCTGGCCCTTGCAAGTCCCCACCATGTCCCGCAAACCCAAAAAAGGTTATTTCGTCAAAGGCCAGTTCGTGGCTGAAGGCAGCGAACTTGACCAGGAGCTCAAACTCGCGATGAAAGGCGGTCAAGTCGCCAGCAAGACGGACCTCAAGCGCGAAAGCGAGGAGCTTCAGCAACTGGGGGAGCAATTGCTGGACCTGCGGGCCGACCTGTTCAAGCCCCTGCCCCTGCCCGACAAGCTGGCCGACGCCCTGGCCGATGCCCGGCGCATCACCAACTTCGAAGGCAAACGCCGGCAGATGCAGTTTGTCGGCAAGCTCATGCGGCAGCTCGACCCGGACGCGCTCCAGTCGGTACGGCATGCCCTGGAGCTGCAGCGCCTGGGCCACAGCCACGACACCGCCCAGCTGCACCTGGCCGAGCAATGGCGCGACCGCCTGATCGAAAGTGACGAAGCCGTGCAGGAATGGATTGGCCTGCACCCCGGTACCGACACCCAGCAATTGCGCGCGCTGGTGCGCCAGGCCCGCAAGGATGCCCCTGCGGCCGACAAGGCCGCTGTGTCTCAGGGGCTGGCGCCGCGCCAGGGTCGTGCCTACCGCGAAATTTTCCAGCAGGTCAAAGCGACCCTTAAGCAGGCCGACTCCAGCGCGGCCAACGCCAGCGAGGCCCACGATGCATGACGCCCCCCCCCACGATGCCGTGAAAATCGGCATCGTCTCGATCAGTGATCGCGCCAGTACTGGCGTCTATGAAGACAAGGGCCTGCCCGCCCTGCAGGACTGGCTGACCCGGGCCCTGCTCAACCCGGTCAGCTTTGAATCAAGGCTGATCCCCGACGAGAAGGAGCGCATCAGCGCCACCCTGATCGAGCTGGTCGACGCCGGCTGCAGCCTGGTGCTGACCACCGGCGGAACCGGCCCCGCGCCGCGCGATGTCACCCCGGAAGCCACGCTGGCCGTCGCCGACAGGACAATGCCCGGCTTTGGCGAACAGATGCGCCAGATCAGCCTGCAATTCGTGCCCACCGCCATCCTCTCGCGCCAGGTGGCGGTGATCCGCGGGTGCAGCCTGATCATCAACCTGCCAGGCCAGCCCAAGTCGATCGCCGAGACGCTCGAGGGCGTCAAAGACGAGCTGGGTCAGCCCCGGGTGCACGGCATCTTTGCCGCCGTTCCCTATTGCGTGGACCTGATCGGCGGCCCTTACCTGGAGACCCGCAGCGAGGTCTGCAAGGCTTTCCGGCCCAAAAGCGCCCAACGCAACCCGGCCTGAGGCCGAACAACAGCAATGCCTGTTCGGGTATAATCCTCGACCTCTGGCAAGAGCGACAGCAGCACCTCCGTACCGGCCACCGCCAAACCGCGCAACGCCCCCATGCGGGCAGGCCACCCCATCGCAAGGACTGCACCCCAAATGATCGCCCTCCCCCTTGCCGTCCGCAGCTGCGTCCCCCTCCGGGTGGGCCGCCTGCCTCCCCCGTCCAAGCCCGCGCCGGCAGTTTTGGCGCCGACGGTGTCTGTTTGTCGTGTCCGTTTTTTGATGTCCCGAGGTTGATCCATGCCCGCTCAAAAGCCGAAGAAGTCCATCCAGGTTGCCACCAAAACCACCGCCAAAACCAAAGCGGCCGTGAAATCTGCGCCTGCCAAAACGGCTGCCAAACTCGCGGCGAAAGCCGCCGCGAAAGCAGCCGCCCCGGCCCGCGCGAAATCCACCAAGCCTGACAAGAAAGCTGCACCCTTGCCCGCCAAAAAAACCGCCACCAAAGCCGTAGCTCCTGTAAAACGGACGCCGCCCAAAGTGAGGGCCGAGGAAACCGACAAATCCAATAAAACTGACAAGAACAAGAGCAAGCCTGCACAGCCCGAAGGCAAAAAACTGGCCTCCAAGCAGGCGTCGGCCAAAACCGTCCCCCATCGTGGAGCGAAAAAATCCGACAAGGCCGGCGACGTCAGACTGGATGAAGATCTGGGCGATATCGAGGCCGAGCTTGGCATGGAGCCCGAAGCACCCGCTGAAGGCACCGAAAAGGTCAAGCCCCTGCGCATGAAAATCAGCAAGGCCAAGGAACGGGCCTTGATGAAGGAATTTGGCCTGGACGAAACGGTCCTGAGCGAAGAGGAAATGAACAAGCGCCGCCAGCGCCTGAAAACCTTGATCAAGCTGGGCAAGACGCGCGGCTACCTGACCCACGCTGAAATCAACGACCATCTGCCCGACAAGCTGGTCGATGCGGAAACCCTGGAAGTGGTGATCGCTACCCTCAACGACCTGGGTGTGGCGGTGTACGAGCAGACACCCGACGCCGAGACCCTGATCATCACTGACAACGCTCCCACCGGCTCCACCGAAGAGGAAGCCGAAGAAGCGGCTGAAGCCGCCCTGTCCACTGTGGACAGCGAATTCGGCCGCACCACCGATCCGGTGCGCATGTACATGCGCGAGATGGGTACCGTGGAGCTGCTCACGCGCGAAGGTGAAATCGAGATCGCCAAGCGCATCGAGGGGGGGCTGATGGACATGATGGAGGCCATCAGCGCCTCGCCGGCCACCATTGCTGAAATCCTTCGTATGGCTTCGGATATCCGCGAAGGCAAGGTGGTGATCTCCACCGTCGTGGACGGCTTCTCAAACACTGACGAGGCCGACGACTATGTGGCCGAAGAAGACTTTGACGAATTTGACGAGGCCGACGACGATGACGGCAAGGGCGGCTCCAAGGCCCTGACCAAAAAGCTTGAAGAACTTAAGAACCAGGCCCTCGAGCGTTTTGATCGCATAGCAACGCTGTTCGAGAAGGTGCACAAGGCCTACGACAAGGAAGGCTGGGGCACCGCCGAATACTTCAAGGCCCAGTCGGCCCTGTCGGCCGAGCTGATGACGATTCGCTTCACGGCCAAGACCATCGAAAAACTTTGCGACATGGTGCGCGACCAGGTCGACGATGTGCGAAAGAAAGAGCGCGAGTTGCGCCGTATCATCGTTGACAAGTGTGGCTACCCGCAAGAGCAGTTCGTGACCGAATTCAGTGGCCGCGACAGGAACGGCAACCGGGTGACATCGCACCTTTTGAACCTCAAATGGGTCGAAAAACAGGCCGCCTCCAGCAAAGCCTGGGCGGCCGTGATGGGACGTAACATCCCGCCGGTGCAGGACATCCAGCAAAAGCTGATCGACCTGCAGGCCAAGGTGGTGGTGCCACTTGATGAGCTCAAGGACATCAACAAGCGCATGAATGCGGGCGAGCGGGCCAGCCGTGACGCCAAAAAGGAAATGATCGAAGCCAACCTTCGCCTGGTCATTTCCATTGCCAAGAAGTACACCAACCGCGGGCTGCAGTTCCTCGACCTGATCCAGGAGGGCAACATCGGCCTGATGAAAGCGGTGGACAAGTTCGAATACCGCCGCGGCTACAAATTTTCGACCTATGCCACCTGGTGGATCCGCCAGGCCATCACGCGCTCGATTGCGGACCAGGCGCGTACCATCCGCATCCCGGTGCACATGATCGAGACCATCAACAAGATGAACCGCATCTCGCGCCAGCACCTGCAGGAGTTCGGCTTCGAGCCCGATGCTTCCATCCTGGCCGAAAAAATGGAGATTCCCGAGGACAAGATCCGCAAGATCATGAAGATCGCCAAGGAGCCGATCTCGATGGAAACACCCATCGGTGACGACGACGACAGCCACCTGGGCGACTTCATCGAAGACAGCACCAACACAGCCCCCATCGATGCGGCCATGCAGGCGGGTTTGCGCGATGTGGTCAAGGACATTCTCGACAGCCTCACGCCACGCGAGGCCAAGGTGCTGCGGATGCGCTTTGGCATCGAGATGTCGACCGACCACACGCTCGAGGAAGTGGGTAAACAGTTCGATGTGACGCGCGAGCGCATCCGGCAGATCGAAGCCAAGGCCCTGCGCAAACTCAAGCACCCCAGCCGCAGCGACAAGCTGCGCAGCTTCATCGATTCGATGTAAGCACCCGTTCCGGCCAGCAGCCTGTCCGCGCTGGCCGGCTCAACGGCGTTCGAAATCGGAAGATCCGTAAGGGCAGTAGCCTGGGCGTGGCCCGATCTGTGGGTGCTTGCGGCAGGGGTCGGGCCGGATGGCGTAGACGGTGCAGCGACGCGTCAATGGATCGAGCAGTGCGCAATCGCCGTCTGCGCGGCGGGCCAGGGTAAAGAGACCGGTTCTGGCGTTGTAGCGCTCAAGCCTTCCGGATTTTTCAAGCTGCCGAGCCCATTGCCTGACGGGCACGTGTTCAACCATGAACGCTTCGACCCAACCCAGTCGCACCAGATCGGCCGTGCGCACCTCGACGGGCATGGTGCAGCAATTGGCCGCGCAATCGTTGCACAAACCGGCACGGTACCGCGTCCAGGTTTCGCAGCGATCCACGTCCACCACGGCAATGGGCGACCTCATGGCGGCGATTGGGAACCACTGGGCGCGGATGCGTGCTGCCCCAGGCCCACGAGGCCGTGGCGGGCCATCAGTTGCGCCCGCCGTGAGGGCTCGAAATGGATCCGGTCGGGGTTGCGGCCCACCGCCTGCACCAGACGCCGGTCCATGACCCGAAACCACAGGGGTGTCAGGTAGGCCAGGGGGAACATGCCAAAGTAGCCGTTGGGCAATTGCGGCGCCTCCTCGCAGTGGCGCAGCGACTGGTAGCGCCGCAAGGGATGTGCATGGTGGTCCGAGTGCCGCTGCAAATGAAACGTAGCCCAGTTGGAAAACACATGGTTGCTGTTCCAGGAGTGATGTGGCTGGCAGCGTTCATAGCGGCCGTCGGACGTCTTTTGCCGCAGCAAACCGTAATGCTCGATGTAGTTGGCCGATGTCAGCTGGAAATTGGCCCACAGGGCAACCGCCAGCAAGAACACCAGCACGGACGCACCCAGCCACAGCGCCAGCGCGACCCACAGGGCCAGGCTGATGGCGGCGGTTTGCAGAATTTCGTTGCGCCAGCTCCAGCCCGGCAAGCCCTGCTGGCCCAGACGCTGGCGCTCCAGTTGCCAGGCGCGGCGCAAGCCCCCCGGCATCTCGCGCAGGACAAAGCGCCAGATGGACTCGCCCATGCGGGCCGATGCCGGATCGAGCGGCGTTGCCACATCACGGTGATGCCCCCGGTTGTGCTCGATAGTGAAGTGCCCGTACCAGGTAGGGGCGAGAATCAGGCGGGCCAGCCAGCGTTCAAGGGGCGAGTTTTTGTGCCCGAGCTCATGGCCCAGGTTGATGCAAAAGCCGCCAATGGCCCCGCTCGAGAGCACCAGGGCCACGAACCCCCCGGGTGTGAGCATCGCATGCTGGCTGAACCAGGCCCCGAAAATGAAGGCCAGCCACAACAGCGGCACCAGTGCAAAGGTGATGGAGCGATAGTAGGTGTCGGCCTCGAGGGCCGGCACGGCCGATTCGGGCGGATTGCTGGTGTCGGTGCCCAGCAAGAGGTCGATGAGGGGAAAGATCAGGTAGAAAAAGACCACCGGCAGCCACAGGCTCCAGGTGGCAGGTTGCCACATCCACAGCAGCGGGCTGGCAGCAATCACCAGGGGCACCGCCAGCGACAGCAGCCAGGCCAGGCGTTTGCGGTCCACATAGCCCGGGCCTGGATGGCCGCGGGAGGAGCGCGAGTCAAGATCAGTTCGGGACATGGCTGTGAATGGATGCGCAAAAGCTCCTGGGGAGGATTTCAGGCCTTGCGGGCATGGCCCCAGAAATGGTAGGCCAGCAGGCGGGGGCCAGGAATATACCCCTGAGCGCAGTCCGCAGACAGGCCCGCCTGTTGCAGCAGGCGGGGCACATTGCGCGTGAGGTGGCAACCGCCGACCATGGCCTTCCACAGTGGCTCGATACGGGCCTGCCAGCGCGCCACCGAGGGCTGCGGCGAGAGGCCATGTTCGCAAAACATCAACTGTCCGCCAGGCTTGAGCACCCGGGCCACTTCGGACAAGGCCGCCGCCGGGTCGGCGATGCTGCACAGGGTGTAGGTGCAGACCACCGTGTCGAAGCTGTCACTGGGCAAGGGCAATTTCTCAGCCGACAACCCGACCAGCTCGACATCGAGACCGGCGCGGGCGCTGCGCCGGCGGGCCAGGGTGTGCATATGCACCGCCGGGTCCACGCCCACCAGTTGCGTGATGCGCTGTCGGTCGTAGAACGGCAGGTTGCGCCCGGTGCCTAGGCCGATCTCCAGCACACGACCGTGGGCCTGCGGCAGCAACTCGCGCCGGCGTGCCTGCACCATGGGCAAACCGCAGGCCAGATCGATGAGCCAAGGAAGGACAAAGCGGTCGTACACATGCATGCTGCCATTGTGCAGCAGACCGTCAACATCAGCCGCGCTTGGCCACCAGGGTCAGAATGTCATAGCTGGCCACCACTTCACCGAGCTGGTTGGTCACCTCCACATCCCAGGCGACCACGCCCTGACCCACACCGTTGGCATCTTTCTTGTTGCGGTCGATCTTGCGCTTGGCCGTCAGGCGCGCCTGGATGGTGTCGCCAATGCCCACCGGCTTGACGAAACGCAGCGTGTCCAGACCGTAGTTGGCCAGCACCGGGCCGGGTGCAGGCGAGACAAACAGGCCAGCCGCTGCCGACAGCACGAAATAACCGTGCGCGATGCGCTTGCCAAAGGGCGAGTCCTTGGCCGCAATTTCGTCGAAGTGCATGTAGAAATAGTCGCCCGACAGGCCCCCAAAGGCCACGATGTCAGCCTCGCCCACGGTGCGGCGGTGGGTGAGCAGACTCTCGCCGATCTGCAGGTCATCGAAGTGGCGGCGGAAGGGGTGAACCTCGGTCTCGATCAGCTTGGCGCCACGCATGTACTCGCCCGTGACGGCAGCGATCATGGTGGGCGAGCCCTGCAGCGCGGTGCGTTGCATCAGGTGCTTGACGGCGCGGATGCCGCCCAGCTCCTCACCACCGCCTGCGCGGCCGGGGCCACCGTGCTTGAGCGGGGGCAATGGCGAGCCGTGACCGGTGGATTCGACCGCCGCCTCGCGCTCGAGGATGTGCAGGCGACCGTGCAAGGCCGCTGCCACCGGGATCATGCGTGCAGCAGTTTGCGGGTCCTGCGTGACCAGCGTGCCCACCAGGCTGCCCTGGCCCCGGGCCGCCAGCTGCAGGGCTTCCTCGATGCCGTCATACGGCATCAGGGTGCTGACCGGGCCAAAGGCTTCCACGTCGTGCACGCTGTCGGTTTGCAAGGGCTTGTCGCACAGCAGCAGCGTGGGCTGGAAGAAGGCACCGCCTTCCACGCCCTGCCCCACGGGTTGAAAATCGGTACCGCCACCGAACACCAGCTCGGTGCTCTGGCGCAGCAGGGCCACGCGCTCGGCCACATCGGCCTGCTGCGCGTGAGAGGCCAGCGCGCCCATCTTCACGCCCTCGATCGACGGGTCGCCCACCACCACCTTGGCCAGACGGGCCTTGAGGCGCTCGGCCACCGCGTCCAGGTGCTGGCGCGGCACGATGGCACGGCGGATTGCGGTGCACTTCTGGCCCGCCTTGACGGTCATCTCGCGCGCCACTTCCTTGACGAACAGGTCGAATTCTTCGTCATCGGGCGTCACATCGGGCGCGAGGATGGCGCAGTTGAGCGAGTCGGCTTCGGCGTTGAAGGGAATGCTGTGGCGCACCACATTCGGGTGCACCCGCAGCCTGGCAGCAGTGTCGGCCGAGCCGGTGAAGGTCACCACGTCCTGGCCGTTGAGGCGGTCGAGCAGGTCACCGGTAGCGCCGATCACCAGCTGCAGGCTGCCCGCAGGCAGGATGCCCGATTGCTCGACCAGCCGCACCATGGCCTCGGTCAGGTAGCTGGTCGCCGTGGCCGGTTTGCCAATGCAGGGCATGCCCGCCAGGAAGCTGGGGGCGAATTTTTCCAAGAGGCCCCAGATGGGGAAGTTGAAGGCGTTGATGTGCACCGCGATACCGCCACGCGGCACCAGGATGTGCGTGCCCGCGAAGCCCCCCTTCTTGCCCAGCGGAAAAGCCGGGCCCTCGTGGATCAGGTTGCCGCTGGGCAACTCGTTGCTGCCCATGCTCGAGTAGGCGAACAGCGTGCCTGCGCCGCCTTCGATGTCGACCCAGCTGTCGGCGCGTGTGGCGCCGGTGTGGGCTGAAATCGCGTACAGCGTTTCCTTGTGCTCGCCCAGGTACTTGGCCAGAGCCTTCAGGCGCTGGGCGCGTTCCTGAAAGTCCAGCTTGAGCAGGTTGGGCAGGCCCACGGTGCGTGCGTAGTGCACCGCATCGCCAAAATCGATGGCCTCACGATGGGTTTGGGCGACAGGGGCGCCATCGATGGCACTGCGAAGCGGCTGGGCGGCTTGTTGACCGACCCAGCGGCCGGCGATGAAACTTTGGAGAACTGCGGACATGTCACGGCTTTCAGGAAAAACCCGCTCATGGCAAGGACCGCAGGGCGGCGGCTATCCGGGGATGGCCGCGTCTTCAGGCATCTCACAATGACAGGCGGGCGGGCTGGACCGGCATTGACCAACCGATCGGTCGGCGAATTCTAGCCTCAAACCCGGGCCCACAGCCCGTCTGGGCCCTGCATCACAAGCCCGGCCCGGGACAGTTCCTCCAGATGCATGCCGATGGTGGTGCGCTCTGCGCTCTCGACATAGGGCAGCTCAAAGCCCGGTGGATACATCACTCGCCGTGCGACCAGTTGCTCAAGACTTTGCGGACCCTCGTGCAGATAGTCCAGCAGCTTGTCCGAGCGCTCGTCGATCTTGCTGGCAAAGCGGCGCAGATCCGACAGAAACTGCGTGCGCTCGGTCACTACGGCACGGTGATGCGAAGTCACCCAGACCCGGGCTTCAATGTCGGCCACCGCCTGCAGGCTGCGGCGAAACAGCGCCAGATTCGAAGTGGCGTCGCCATAGTAGGGGCCGAATCCGCTCAGGTCGATGTCACCAATGAACGCCAGACCTTCGCTCTCCACCACCAGGGCGCAATGGCCCGAGGTGTGTCCGGGCAGGTGGTGGGCGCGGATGCGCACCCCGCCCCCCAGGTCCCAGACCGCGCCGTCAGCATAGCCACTGGCGTCGGGGCGTGGGTGGTAATGAAATTCGGCCTCGATCATGCGGTGCAAGGCCTCGAGCACCGGCGGGGGATAGCCGTAGTGACGGCTCAGGCCGTCCCAGGATTGCGCCGCGGCCAGATCGGCCTGGTGCACCTGCACACGGGCGGCGGGGACCCGGTGCAACCCGGCCATGTGGTCCTCGTGCACATGACCCAGGATGACCAGATCAACCTCGTCGAAATCCGCGCCGATGCGGTTGGCCACCTGCGGTGTGTCAAAGGCCACACGCAGCTCGGTGCCCTGCACAATGACCTGGTTGCCATCGGGGTACTTGCCCGACCTGTCGCCCAGATACACCCGGGCGGCGCCCCAATGCTGCACACTGTCCATCCGGCATGCTCCTTGTCTGCAATCGACTCTATCACCGCCCCTGGCCCGCCTCTGACGCATGAACGACCTGCCTACCGAACACACCCTGCGCGCCACGGCGCTGATCGACAGTGACCACCCGGCCATCCGGGACTTTGTGCGCGCCCACGACCCCGGCGGCAGCGACCGAGAACGCGCAGTGGCGCTGTACCGGGCGGTGCGTGATGAAGTGCGCTATGACCCCTACCGGATCGACCTGAGCGAGGCCGGCATGCGCGCCAGCACCGCCTTGGTGCAAGGCCATGGCTGGTGCGTTCCCAAAGCGGCCTTGCTCGCGGCTGTGTGCCGGGCTGCCGGACTGCATGCGCGGCTGGGCTACGCCGATGTGCGCAATCACCTGAGCACCGAGCGGCTGCGCCAGACCATGCAGACCGACATCTTTATCTGGCACGGCTACACCGACCTGTGGCTGCACGGCCACTGGGTCAAGGCTACACCGGCCTTCAACATCGGGCTGTGCGAACGCTTTGGCCTGCTGCCGCTTGAATTTGACGGCGAGCAGGATTCCCTCTACCACCCCTATGACAAGGCCGGTCAGCGGCACATGGAATATGTGGCCCAGCGCGGCACCTTCGACGACATGCCCCTGGCCCGGATCACCGCCGACTTCCAGACGGTCTACCGGCACTGGATGACCGCCCGCGACACCTTGCATGGCGCCAGCTTTGAGCAGGACGCACGCCACGAAGCCTGAGGACTCCGACCCCATGACCCATTTCTATGAACCCCACCAGGGGCACCGCCTGCGGCATGACCCCTTCAACGCCATCGTCGGCCCCCGGCCGATCGGCTGGATATCCAGCCGCAGCGCCCAGGGCGTGCTCAATCTGGCCCCCTACAGCTTTTTCAACGCCTTCAATTACGTGCCCCCGGTGATCGGCTTTGCCAGCATCGGCCGCAAGGACACACTGGCCAATATCGAGACCACCGGCGAATTTGTCTGGAATCTGGTCACCCGGGCCCAGGCCGAGGCCATGAACCAGACCTGCGCGCCGGTGGCCCCGGATGTCGACGAATTTGCGCTGGCCGGACTCACGCCTGAACCCTCGCGCTGCGTGCAGGTGCCGCGCGTGCTGGGCAGCCCGGTCAGCCTGGAATGCCGCCGCACCCAGATCGTGCAGCTTCACAGCGCCGCCGGACAGCCCATCGACACCTGGCTGGTACTGGGTGAAGTGGTGGGCGTGCACATCGACGATCGCCTGCTGGTCGACGGCGTCTTCGACACTGCGGCTGCAGACATTGTGCTGCGTGGCGGCGGACCGGCCGACTACTTCAGCATTGGTCCGGCACAGCGGTTTCGGATGTTCCGGCCGGAAGGGGGCGGTCAACAGCTGCCGCGCTGAAGCCGGGCTTGGGCATCACTTAAAACACCTCGGTATCGACCTCTCGGTTGGCCTGTTCGCTGTAACGGTTGCCCGAGACAGTACGGGTGTGAATCAGGTCGTCGAGCCTGGCGATCAGTTCGGGGCTGAGCCGAACCTCTGGAGCGCCCAGGTTGTCGTGCAGGTGGGCCACCGAGGTGGTGCCCGGGATGGGCAGGATGTCAGGACCCTGGTGCAGCAGCCAGGCCAGGGCCAGCTGTGCGGGGCTGCATCCGGCCTCTTGTGCCAGGGCCTGGTAGGCGGGCAGCAGGCGCTGGTTGGCCGCCATGTGCTCTGGGGCAAAACGCGGCATGCTGCGACGGATATCCTTGGCATCGAAACCGGCGGGCTCCAGCGGCAGGCCGCACAGGAATCCACGTGCCACCGGGCTGAAGGCGACAAAACTCACCCCGAGCTCGCGGCAGGCTTGGAGTACGGCGATTTCGGGGTTGCGGGTCCACAGCGAGTATTCGGTCTGCAAGGCGGCAATCGGGTGTTCGGCATGGGCGCGGCGCAGGGTCGTGGCCGACACCTCCGACAGGCCGATCGATCGGATCTTGCCCGCACGGACCAGGTCGCCCAGAGCCCCGACGCTTTCTTCGATCGGCACCTGTTTGTCCCAGCGGTGAAGGTAGTACAGGTCGATCACCTCGGTCTGCAGCCGGCGCAAGGCGTCTTCGCAGGTCTGGCGCAAGGTGGCGGGCCGGCCATCGATGACGCGCACTTTCTGTCCATCCCCCGGGTCCACTCCCTGCATGCCGCACTTGCTGGCCAGTGTGAACTTTTGCCGGTGGGGCGACAACACGCGGCCGACCAGGGTTTCATTGGCGCCAAAGCCATACAGGGCCGCGGTGTCGAAGTGGGTCACGCCGGCATCCAGCGCGGCCAGCAACAACCGTTCGCCTTGCTCGGGCGCAACGGGCGGGCCATAGGCATGGCTGAGATTCATGCAGCCCAGGCCGATGGGGCTGACGTCAAAGGGGCCAAGTTTGCGTGTGTTCATGGCCCCGATGTTAAGTCAGCCGCATGGGCGCTCAGGACTTCATGTGGGGCCGTGCCATCTGCGCTGCTTCTCGCGCCAGCGCCTCGATACGCGTCCAGTCGCCTTGCGCCAGAGCATCGGCGGGCACCAGCCAGGAGCCGCCCACACAGGCCACGTTGGGCAGGGCCAGAAATTCGGCGGCGTTGGCGGGCGTGACCCCCCCGGTGGGGCAGAACTTCACATCGAAGAAGGGGCCCGCCCAGGCCTTGAGCATGGCAGCGCCGCCCGCCTGAAGGGCCGGGAAGAACTTGAGCTCGGTGTAACCGTCTTCCTGCGCCTGCATGATTTCGCTGCCCGTGGCCACGCCGGGCAGGAGCGGCAGCCCCTGGTCACGGCAGGCCTGACCCAGCGCACGGGTGTAGCCGGGGCTGACAGCAAACTGCGCGCCGGCTTTCGCAGCAGCGGCGGCATCGGCCGGGCTGCGCACGGTGCCCGCGCCGACCACTGCGCCGGGGACTTCCCGGGCGATTGCCTGCATGCAGGCGAGCGCCTGCGGCGTGCGCAGCGTCACCTCGAGCATGCGGATGCCGCCGGCCACCAGGGCACGGGCCATGGGCACGGCGTGGGCAACGTCGTGCAGCACGATCACCGGGATCACCGGCGCATCCTGCATGACCTGCCAGGCAGAGAGTTTCTGGAAATTTGTCATAGCCATGTGCAGGCTCCTTCTTCGGCCTTGAGCGCATTGCGGCGCAGGTTGGCAAACAGTTCGCGGCCCATGCCCACCGCGTTGGCGGCACGCAGGGTCTCGGGCATCGGGGCCAGCGGGCGGGCGGCCCATTCAGCGTCGCCAACCAGCACCTGTAGGGTGCCATCGACGGCGTCCAGGCGGATGCGGTCGCCGTCTTGCACCCGGGCCAGCGGTCCACCGGCTGCGGCCTCGGGCGAGACGTGGATGGCCGCGGGCACCTTGCCCGAGGCGCCACTCATGCGGCCGTCGGTCACCAGCGCCACCTTGAAACCCTTGCCCTGCAAGACGGCCAGCGGCGGCGTGAGCTTGTGCAGTTCCGGCATCCCATTGGCCTGCGGCCCCTGCCAGCGCACCACGCAGACCACATCGCGCTCGAGCTCGCCGGCCTTGAATGCGTCCAGCAGGGCTTCCTGGGAATCGAACACGCGGGCCGCAGCCTCGATGATGTGACGGTCCTCGGGCACCGCCGAGACCTTGATCACGCTGCGCCCCAGGTTGCCTTGCAGCAAACGCAAGCCCCCGGTGGCGCTGAATGGCCGCGCAGCAGGGCGCAGCACCGTTTCGTCGCGGCTGGGGCCCGGATCCTGCCAGCGCAGCCCGGCGGCATCGCCTGCAGGGATGCGGGTGAATTCGCGCAGGCCCCCTGCGCGCACGGTCAGCACATCCGGATGCATCAGGCCGGCATCGAGCAATTCCCGGATCACATAGCCCGGGCCACCGGCGGCCTGGAACTGGTTCACATCGGCACTGCCATTGGGGTACACACGGGCCAGCAGCGGCACCGCCTGCGACAGTGCGGCAAAGTCGTCCCAGTCGATGAGCACGCCGGCAGCACGCGCCACCGCGACCCAGTGGATCAGGTGGTTGGTCGAGCCGCCAGTGGCCAGCAGGGCGACCATGGCATTGACGATGCTGCGTTCGTCGACCACCTGGCCGATCGGCCGGGCCTGGGTCAGGACGGTGCGCACGGCTTCGCGGGTCAGTGCCAGGCGCAGACCCTCGCCGGGGTGAATGAAGGCCGTGCCCGGCACATGCAGGCCCATCGCCTCGAGCAGCATCTGGTTGCTGTTGGCCGTACCGTAGAAGGTGCAGGTGCCCGGGCCGTGGTAGGCCGCCGACTCTGCGGCCAGCAGGGCCTCGCGCCCGACCCGACCCTGCGCCGCTTGTTCGCGCACCCTGGCTTTTTCGGTGTTGGACAGACCGCTGCTCATGGGGCCAGCCGGTACGAACACGGTCGGCAGGTGGCCGAACTGCAGCGCGCCGATCAGCAGGCCAGGCACGATCTTGTCGCACACGCCGAGCATCAGCGCCGCATCAAACACATCGTGGCTGAGCGAGACCGCGGTGGCCATGGCGATGACGTCGCGCGAAAACAGGCTCAGCTCCATGCCCGGGGTGCCCTGGGTGACACCGTCGCACATGGCCGGTACGCCGCCCGCCACCTGGGCCGTGGCGCCCTGCAGGCGCGCCTCGTCCTTGATCAGGTCGGGGTAGTGCTGCAGCGGGGCATGGGCCGAGAGCATGTCGTTGTAGGCATTGACGATGCCGATGTTCAGGGACCTTTCCTGCACGAGCGCAATGCCGCCCAGGCCGCTGGCCTTGCGCTTGTCGTCCTCGGGCATGGCGGCAAAAGCGTGCGCCACATTGGCGCAGCCCAGGCGACGGGCACCGGGCGCGCGCCCGGCAAAGGTCTGCAGTTGCTGCAGATAGGCTTCACGCAGCGGGCGGCTGCGCGCCTGGATGCGGGTTGTCACATCGACAAGCAGGGGGTGAAGAGGCATGGCAGTGAACCGGGACCGGTTGTAACTTAATTACATCGATGATGGTAACCGCACTCGCTTCGCTTGTGAGGTGGGCGGGGTTACAGAGTGGGTACCAAAAGCTGTCGTGCCGCCGCGCCCGTGGCCCCGGCCGTGCGGGACTGGCTGCTGGTTGTTGTGACGCATGGGCCGGCGCATGGCAGACAATACGTCCAGTTGTGCCTGAAAGTCTGGCGTGCAGTCCACACCTTGCCTCCCCACTCCTGCGGATCCGTGCGGTCTGGCGCAGTTGCGCCAACAGCTGGTGCCGGGACAGGACCTGTGGGTGTTCGGTTACGCCTCGCTCATCTGGCGGCCCGAATTCCAGGCGCTCGAGCAGCACCGCACGCGGGTGCATGGCTGGCACCGGGCCCTGAAAATGTGGAGCCGGATCAACCGCGGCACGGCGCAGCGGCCCGGCCTGGTGTTTGCACTGTTGCCCGGAGGCAGCTGCCAGGGTCTGGTGTGGCGCATTGCCGCCGCCGACGCGCAGCCGACCCTCACGCGCCTGTGGGCCCGCGAAATGCCGCTGCAGGTCTACACCCCACGCTGGCTGCCCTGCCCCACCCCGCAAGGGCCGGTCCGCGCGCTGGCCTTCACCCTCGCGCGCCAGCACCCCAGCCACACCGGCACGCTCAGCGAGCACACTTACCGCGAAATCTTTGCCCACTCGCGCGGACGATTTGGCACCACGCTCGACTACGCCCGCGAAACCTACGCCGCCCTGCAGGCCCACGGCATCGAGGATCGGGCCCTGGCCGCCCTGCTGCGTCTGGCGCCGGCGTCGTCTCCAACACCTGCTGCCTGCCCTCCTATACTCGGTGCATGAACATCGCCGACCTGCGCAAAAGCTACGAAAAAGCCGAACTGAGCGAACAGGCCTCGCAGGCCGACCCGCTGCTGCAATTCACCCAGTGGCTGGACCAGGCGCTCAAGGCCGAACTGCCCGAACCCAATGCCATGACGCTGGCCACCGTGGGCAGCGATCTGCGGCCCAGCACGCGGGTGGTACTGATCAAGGCCTTCGACGCGCGGGGCCTGGTCTGGTACACCAACTACGACAGCCGCAAAGGCCAAGAATTGGCCGGCAACCCCTACGCGGCGCTGCA
>CAYMMK010000016.1:0-35249 GCA_964391575.1 uncultured Limnohabitans sp. | reverse complement strand
TTGGAAATGCTGGTAGGGCGTGCTGGGCTCGAACCAGCGACCAAAGGATTATGAGTCCTCTGCTCTGACCAACTGAGCTAACGCCCCGGGGACAATTTGCCGAAACAAATACTAGTTGATTGTAACGGCGCCATCCTGTCTGTCAGTTTCGCTGTTCACCCTGTTTCTGAAGCGTTTGCTCACGCCGCGCCTGGGGCCTGCAACACCATATACCGCCCCCACACCGGCTGGCGCTGGTCGAAGCGCAAGGGGCTGCGCTGGCTCGCTGTCAGCCGCAGGCCATGCTGGCGGGCCAGGTGAACCATGTAAGCCTCGGAGTGTGCATATCGAAGCTCCGGGGTCAGGACCATGTCGCGCCCTGGCGGTGGCTCTTCGAGCGTGAAGGCCAGCCGTCCTCCATGCATCAGTCGCGGACGCAGCGCCGCAAACACCGTTTCGAGCGCACCGATATAGATGAACACATCGGCGGCCACGATCAGATCGAAAGTGCTCGTGATGGCGCTCAGGTAAGTGGTGGCGTCGACAACCTGCAATTCGTCGTAAATGCCGCTTTCTGTCGCCTTGGCCACCATGGCGGGCGACAGATCGATGCCGGTCAGACGGTCCGTATGCGGACGCAGCAACTGGCCGCACAAACCGGTCCCACAACCCATGTCGAGCGTATGGACAAAGCGGCCAGGGGCGATGGCAAGCACCTGCTGCACCAGCACCCGGTGACCCTGATAGCCCAGCTGCTGCACCAGATGCTGCTCGAAATCGTCGGCATACTGGTCAAACAGGCTGCGCACATAGTGCAGGGGGGCCAATGGCGCCGATTGGGCATCGCCCGCCAGCGCCGAAAGGTAGTACCGGTGCAGCGCCGGGTCGCCCCCCAGAGCCAGGGCCTGCTCGTAGCAGGAACGGGCCCTGGTACGCTCGCCCTTCGATCGATACAGATCACCTTGCTCGGTCCAGGGCTCGTGCAACTGAGGGGCCTGCTCCTGAACACGGGCAAACGCCGCCAGAGCCTCATCGACTCGGCCCAGCCGTGACAGGCATTGGGCATGGCGCAGTTGCGCCGCCAGGGGCATGTCCTTCAGGCACTGCGCCTTTTCTCCACTGTCAAGCGCCTGCTGCCACTGACCCATGGCGTAATGTGCCCAGGCCAGGGCCAGCCAGACGTCAGGCATGTCCGGGTCGGCCATGGAGGCTGCCTGCAGTCGAGGCAGGGCCGCAGCTGCTTGCCCCAGCCTGATTTCGGCAATGCCCAGATTGAGGAGCACGGAGGGTCGCTCGGGTGCCCACTGCAGGGCCGCCTCGAATGCGGCGCGGGCGGCCTGCCATTCTTCGCGTTCGGCATGGCCGAGACCCTCGTGAAAATGCGTCCGCGCCCGGGCCAGGGGGTCGGTCATGGGCGCCAGCAGGAACAGCAGTGCAGCATCATTTGCCCTGGCTCAATGCGTTGCTCACCAGACGTGATGTGATGTCCACGATCTGGATCATCCGGTCGTAGGGCATGCGGGTCGGCCCGATCACGCCCAGCGTGCCGACCACCTGGCCGTCGACCTCATAGGGGGCACTGACCACCGACAGTTCCTGCATCGGCACCACCTGGCTTTCACCGCCAATGAATATACGCACGCCTTCGGCCTGGCTGGAGATGTCCAGCAGCCGCATCAGCTGGCTTTTCTGTTCGAAGAGGTCAAAGGCCCGGCGCAGGTTGCCCATGTCACTGGAAAAATCGCTGACCGCCAGCAGGTTGCGCTCGCCGGAGATGATGACCTCGTTTTCCTCCTGGTGCAGCGCCTCGGAGCTGACCTGGACGGCGGCCTGCATCAGAGTTGCAATTTCGCCCTGCAGGCGCATGAGGTCCTGCTGCAAGCGGCTGCGGATCTGCTCGATGGCCATGCCCGCAAAATGGGTGTTGAGATAGTTGGCCGCCTCGATGAGCTGGCTTTGGGTGTATTCGCTGTCGGTGAACAAGATGCGGTTTTGCACATCGCCTTCTGGAGAGACGATGATCACCAACAATCGCCGCTCAGAGAGCCTGAGGAATTCGATGTGCCGGAACACCGAGGAGCGTCGCGGAGCCATGACCACACCGACGAAATGCGACAGGCTCGACAACAGCTGGGCGGCGCTGGCAATCACTTTCTGGGGCTGATCAGGCACCAGGGCCGGCGTGTCCAGACTGTCGCGCTGGACGGTGAGCATGGTATCGACAAACAAGCGGTAGCCGCGGGCCGTAGGCACACGGCCAGCCGAGGTGTGCGGGCTGGCAATCAGGCCCAGCTCCTCCAGGTCGGACATGACATTGCGGATGGTCGCCGGCGAAAGCTCCAGGCCGGAGGCTTTTGACAGGGTGCGTGAGCCCACGGGCTGACCGTCAGCGATGTAACGCTCGACCAAAGCCTTCAGCAACAACTTGGCACGATCATCTAGCATGTTCAAACCATTTTAATGATGTAATTTGCGCTATGAAGTCCGTATTTCGACATGTCGCCCTGTTTGGCAAGACCCATGCCAATGTACAGGGACCGGCGCTGGAGCATTCGCGCCAGGTGCTTGATGACGTAGCCCAGTTCCTGGCGCGCCGCGGCTGCGATGTCGTGATCGAGAAAGACACCGCACTGCATATGGGCTTGCACCTGTATCCCACCCTGGATGTGCCGACCATCGGGACAGAATGCGATCTCGGGCTGGTGATCGGGGGTGACGGCACCATGCTTGGCGTCGGGCGGCAGGTAGCGCGTTATCAGTTGCCGCTGATCGGGATCAACCAGGGGCGGCTGGGTTTCATCACCGACATTCCCCTGCAGTCCTACCAGGAGTTGCTGGGCCCAATGCTGACGGGCCGTCACCAGGAGGAATGCCGTCAGTTGCTGCATGCCCGCGTCGAGCGTGGCCAGGACTGTGTGTTCGACGCCCTGGCCCTCAACGATGTGGTGGTGTACCGCGGCGGCACGGCCGGCATGGTCGAGCTCAGGGTGGACGTTAACGGCCACTTTGTGGCCAACCAGCGCGCCGACGGCTTGATCATTGCCACCCCCACCGGCTCGACCGCCTATTCGCTCTCGGCGGGCGGTCCCTTGATGCATCCTGCCCTCGGGGGGTGGGTCATGGCCCCGATTGCACCGCACACCCTCTCCAACCGTCCGATTGTGTTGCCCGACAGCGCCGAGATCGGCATTGAAATCGTGGCCGGCCGCTACGCCAGTGCCAACTTCGACATGCAGTCCCTGGCCTCGCTGATGATTGGTGACCGCATCATCGTGCGGCGCTCACAGCATCAGGCGCGCTTTCTGCACCCCGAGGGCTGGAACTATTTCGACACCTTGCGCAAGAAAATGCACTGGAACGAAGGAGGCGCCTGAACCATGGCCCTGACACGTATCGGGTTGAAAGACTTTGTGATCGTGCACCAGCTCGAACTCGAGCTGGCTTCGGGCTTCACCGTGCTCACCGGAGAAACCGGGGCAGGCAAATCCATTTTGATCGACGCCCTCCAGCTGGTGCTGGGCGCCCGGGCAGATACCGGGGTCATCCGCGAAGGGGCGAGCCGTTGCGAACTGAGTGCCGAATTCGATACCAGCGCCCGCGTGCGCAACTGGTTGACCGAGGCCGGGTTCAGTGCGGACAGCAGCATTTTGTTGCGCCGGACCCTCGATCTGCAAGGCAAAAGTCGAGCCTGGATCAATGGCAGCGCAGCCACTGCCGGTCAATTGCGTGAAGTCGGTGATCTGTTGCTGGACATCCACGGTCAGCATGCCTGGCAAAGTCTGACCCGGGCACAAGCAGTACGCGATCTGCTCGATGCCTATGCTGGCATCTCGCTGGCCCCGCTGCTGGCCGATTGGCATCGCTGGCGCCAAAGCCGACAAGCCCTGGAAGAGGCTCTGGCCTCACAGGACTCTCTGGCGCGCGAGCGCGAGAGGCTGGACTGGCAAATTGCCGAGCTGCAAAAACTCTCCCCACTCTCTGGCGAATGGGAAGACCTCAATGTCCGGCACAGCCGGCTCTCCAATGCCCAGAGGCTGATCGAAACCGCTCAGCAGGCGGCCCAATGGCTCGAAGGTGACGATCAGCCGGGTGCTGCACCCTTGCTGGCACGCGCTGCCCAGGCGCTGCGTGACCTGGCCCGCGTCGAACCGGAATTCCTGACTCTGGCCGACCTGCTGGCCTCGGCCCAGGCTCAGGCCGAAGATGTGGCGCATGACCTGCAGGCCTATCTGCGCAAGACCGATCTGGACCCGCAGGGTCTCGCGGAGCTGGACGAAAGGCTTGGCCTTTGGCTGAGCCTGGCGCGTCGTTACAAGCGTCCACCCGAACAATTGCCCGACGTGCTTGCCGGCTGGCGTGCCGAACGCGATCGTCTGGACGCAGCTGCCGATCTGGAGGGCTTGCGGCTGGCTGAGCAGGCAACCCATGCTGCCTGGCTCCAGCACGCACGCAGCGTCAGCCAGCAGCGCCAGAACGCAGCACCGCGACTGGCTGCTGCCGTCACCCAATCCATGCAACAGCTGGGCATGCAGGGCGGACGGTTCGAGGTTAGCCTGCAAACCCTGGAGCAGCCGGCTGCAGGTGGCCTGGAAGACGTGGTGTTTTTGGTGTCTGGACATGCCGGCAGCACGCCCCGTCCGGTCGTTAAAGTGGCCTCGGGAGGGGAACTCTCTCGCATCGCCTTGGCCATTGCGGTCACCACAAGCGAACTGGGCGAGGCAGGCACGCTGATTTTTGACGAGGTAGATGCCGGTGTGGGTGGAGCGGTTGCCGAAACGGTGGGGCGCCTGATGCACCAACTGGGCCAGCACCGACAGGTCTTGGCAGTGACCCACCTGCCCCAGGTGGCCGCCTGCGCCGATCATCATCTGCTGGTGAGCAAGCAAATGCGCGCCGGTCAGGTCGGCAGCCGGGTTGAGTCGGTAAGGGACCAGGACCGTGTGCGCGAGATTGCGCGCATGCTGGGCGGAGAGACCCTCTCGACGACAAGTCTGGCCCATGCCCGGGAAATGCTGGACCGGACCACCCCGGCCATTGCGCGGGTCTGAACATGGACATCATCCTGATCACCGGGATGTCGGGTTCGGGCAAGTCCGTAGCCCTGCGTGCCCTTGAAGACACCGGCTGCTACTGCGTAGACAATCTGCCACCTGAGTTACTGATTGACTTCGTCAAACTTGAGGACAAGCAAAACGAGCAGCGGCTAGCCATCGCTATCGATGTGCGCAGTGCCTCGTCCTTGCATCTTTTGCCCTCCCAGCTGGCCCAATTGCGGCAAATGGGCATTCCGGTGCGCTCGGTATTTCTGGACGCCACCTCCGATACCTTGCTGCGCCGTTATTCGGAATCACGCCGCAAACACCCCCTGTCGGGATCGGACAAGCCGATCAGTGACAAGGCCCTGGTGGAGACCATCGAATACGAGCGCGAGCTGCTGTCCCAGTTACGCGAGCAGGCCCATGTGATCGACACCAGCCTGCTGCGGTCGGCCCAATTGCAAACCTATGTGAAAACACTGGCCGGAGCGCCTTTGGCCCGTCTGACCTTGGTGTTTGAGTCGTTTGCCTTCAAGCGCGGCGTCCCTATGGATGCCGACTTTGTGTTCGATGTGCGTATGCTGCCCAACCCCCATTACGAGGCGGAACTGCGTGCACTGAGCGGACGCGATACCGGCGTGCAGTCCTATCTGCGGCAATTCGAGGCGGTCTCGCGCATGCAGCAGGACATCTACACTTTCCTTGAAGACTGGATTGGCGCCATCGAACAGGACCACCGCAGCTACGTGACGGTCGCCATCGGCTGCACGGGCGGGCAGCATCGTTCGGTTTATCTGGTGGAAATGCTGGCCCAGGCCTTCTCGGGTCGCTGGCTGACCCTGCGCCGTCACCGGGAGCTTGACGCCAGCGCCTGAAACAGCCTTTGAAAGCGCACGGGTTCAATCCCCGGTCAGCACGGCTCGCACAGGGGCAGGCAGCCCCAGAGTTTGCCACTCTTGGACCCGCGCCCATTGTCCATCCCCAATGGGTGGGCTGTTCTTCAACCCCTGGTAGTGCGCCACGTGCAGATGCAGGTCCTTGTGGGTCAGGGCATGGATGCGCACGGGCAGATCACGGATCCATCGCCCCTCGGGCCATGAAGCCCGCAAATCGGCCTCATTGCCGAACGCCGGCAGGCAATAAAGTCCGGCCCAGATGCCGCGTGACGGGCGCTTGTGCAACCAGACCCTGTCCTTCGAATCCTGCGCCAACAGCAGCCATAACGATTCGGTGGTGCGCCGGAGCTTGCGGGTCTTGACGGGAAAATCCAGTGTTCGATTGTGAGCATGTGCCACACACACCGATCGCACCGGACACGCCTGACAGTGCGTGCGCCGCGGCAAGCACAAAGTGGCCCCTAAATCCATCAAGGCCTGAGTGTAGGCGGGCATGTCGGCGGCGCTCTGCGGCAACAATTGCTGCGCACGGGTCCACAACTGCTCTTCATGCCGGGACTTCGACAGGTCTTCACCAAAGCCCAGAACACGGCTGAGCACCCGCTTGACGTTGCCATCCAGAATGGCGGCGCGCTCGTCAAAACAGAATGCCGCGATCGCTGCCGCAGTCGATCGGCCAATCCCTGGCAGCGTCTCAAGTTCGGCCGCCCGGCGAGGAAACACTCCACCCCATTGGGAAACCACGACCTGCGCACAGCGGTGAAGGTTACGCGCCCGGCTGTAGTAACCCAGGCCGCTCCACAAACCCATGACCTCGTCCTGCGAGGCCTCGGCCAGAGCATGCACATCGGGAAATCGCTCAAGAAAGCGCGGATAGTAGGCGAGCACTGTTCGCACCTGTGTCTGCTGCAGCATGATCTCGGAGAGCCAGACACGGTAGGGGTCGCGGGTCCCCTGCCAAGGCAGATCGTGACGCCCATGGCTGCGCTGCCACAGCACCATGGGTTGCGCGATTGCATGAGCCCAATCGATCAGGGTTTCTGGCATGTTGCGCAATAAAAAGTGCTTCGCTGACCCTGCACCATCGACCGCACCAGTTGGCCGCATACTCTGCAGGGCAAACCGGCACGGCCATAGACGGCCGTTTCCAGCTGGAAGTAGCCGCTTTGGCCACTGGCACTGACAAAGTCACGCAAGCTGCTGCCCCCCTGTTGCAATGCGCGCCTGAGGACCTGTCTTATGGCGGTGTGCAGACGCTGCACTCTCGGGGCCGAGAGCCTGCTGGCCCGTGTGGTCGGGCGGATTCCTGCATGAAAAAGGGCTTCACTGGCATAGATATTGCCCACCCCCACCACCACATCGCCCGCCAGCAACACTTGCTTGATGGGAGCCCGCCGCTGGCGCAGTTGGGCGTGAAAGGTGCGTGGCTCGAAATCCTCCCCAAGAGGCTCGACACCCAGGCCGCCCAGCAGTTTGCGTGCCGGATCGACGGTTTCGGCGGCAGACCACACCACGGCTCCGAATCTACGCGGATCGTGCAGCCGCAATACCCCCCGATCGGTCTCCAGGTCCATGTGATCATGCACCCCAGCCTGAGGCTGCACCGGCGCAAAGTTGAGACTGCCCGACATGCCCAGGTGCAGCAGCAAAACGCCTTGGTCCAGATCGAGCAGCAGGTATTTTCCGCGACGTCGCACGGCATGGATGCGCTGGCCCACCAGCAGTCCGGTTTCAGCGCCCAGGGGCCAGCGCAAAGGCTTGCCCAGGTGCAGGTGGGCGATGCGTGCGCCTGTGATGCGGTCAGCAAAACTTAGGCGGGTGACTTCAACCTCGGGCAATTCGGGCATGGCGGGAAAGACCTGTATCCACCAGATGGAAAGCGGTCGATTATGATCGTTCGATGAAATTCAGGATTCGTGCCGCCATGGTCAGCCTGCTGGCCGGGACTGTTTGTGGCCTGACGCTTGCGCAGCAAAGCCCACCGGAGCGTTCTGCCCTGGACGCCACGCTGTTTTACCAGTTGCTGATTGGCGAATTGCAGGTTCGACAGGGTTCTGCTGGGGCCGGTTTCTCCATCATTTTGGATGCGGCACGCAGAACGCGCGATCCTGAACTTTACCAGCGGGCCGTCAACATCGCCCTGCAAAACCGCTCAGGCGATGCTGCCATGCAGGCAGCCCAGGCTTGGCGCGAGGATTTGCCCCAGTCACTCGAGCCCCTGAGGTACTTACTGCAGATTCAGCTGGCGCTGGGCAAAGTCGAGGATGCCGGCAAGACCCTGACTGCTTCGATCGCTGCCCTGCCGCTGACCGAACAGCCTGGCGCCATCGCTTCGGTGCCGAGAATTTTTGCCCGGGTCCCGGACAAGGCGATGGCGGCCCAGACTGTCGAGGCCGCTTTGCAAGCCTTCCTGCGACAGGCCGATACGGCCTCGGCGGCATGGACCACCATTGGCCGGATGAAACGTGACAGCGGACAAATGGCCGCCGCCACTGAAGCGGCATTGCAGGGCCACGCCGCCAGTCCTCGCGCAACGGGTCCTCTGGTGCTGGCCATGAGCCTGCTCGGAAGCGGAGACCCCCGCCTGTTGCGCTTGCTGGACAAGGCTGTGCCGACCCTGGAGGACCCTGAGCTTGCCACGGGTTATGCTCGGGCCTTGCTGGCCCTGTATGAAACTGCGCGTGCGCGTGAACAGCTGGAACAGCTGGGCAGTCGTTTCCCGGAGCATGCGCCTCTGTGGCTGTTGCTGGGCCTGATTAAATTGGAGAAAGGCCAGCAAGCCGCCGCCGAACAGGACCTCCAACGCTTCTGGTCTCTGACCGAGGGCCGCCCGGGTGCTGCGCCCGATTCGGGTGCACGCACCGATGCCCTGCTGGCCCTGGCACAGATTGCCATCGGTCAGCGCAACGCAGCCCTGGCCTCCCAATGGCTTGAAAAACTGCCAGCCGATGCGCCAGCAATGCGCGTCGCATTGCGAAAGGCTGATCTTCTTGTCTTACAAGGCCAGGCGCAAAAAGCGCGCGAGGTCTTGCAGTCCGTGCCCGCCCTTAACGCCGAAGAAAGTCGGCAGAAATTGATGCTTCAGTCCCAGTGGTTGCGCGAACAGCAGGCTTTCATGGAGGCACATTCGCTGTTACGTACCGCTTTGACGCAACAGCCCGACGACCCACAGCTTCTCAACGAGATCGCACTGGTTTGCGAAAAACTGGGGCGCTTCGACGAAATGGAACAGTCCTTGCGCCAGGTGATTGCCGTGCGACCCTCGGATCCGCAAGCCTACAACGCACTGGGCTATTCGCTTGCAGACCGCAATGTCCGACTGGGTGAAGCTCGAGCGCTGATCGAGAAAGCCGTGAATTTGGCCCCGCGTGATCCGTTCATTCGCGACAGTCTGGGATGGGTGGCTTTCCGTCAAGGACGTATCAGCGAGGCCATCGACTTGCTGGAGTCGGCTTTCAAGGCGAGGCCTGACGCAGAAATTGCAGCCCATTTGGGCGAAGTGCTTTGGCAGGCAGGTCGCCAGGACGAGGCGCGAAAAATCTGGCGCCAGGGCATGGACCTCAACGAGCGCAACACCACCTTGCAGGAGACTCTGCAGCGCCTTCAGGTCCGCCCATGATGGGCAGGCACTCGCCCACAGGTCCGGCGCGGCGTTTGTGGCTGTTCGCTTTTGCAGGTGCACTCGTGTCCGGTTGCGCCCAGACTGTGCGGCTTTCGGGCGATGATCGGAAGGCGTTCTGGAGCGGACGTCTTTTGCTGCAAGTGCAGTCCGATCCGAGGGTGAACTTCACAGCCAGTTTCGAGCTCACGGGCTCGCCCGAATCGGGCGAGCTCAACGTGTTGAGCCCTTTCGGCCATCACCTGGCGCGTTTACAGTGGTCCCGGCAGCGAGCTCAGCTGCAGCGGGGACAGGATTTGCTGACCCGACCGTCGCTAGATGCGCTGGTCTATGAGCTCACCGGCACCGAGCTGCCGCTCCCGGCCCTGTTCCAGTGGTTGGCCGGCCAGCCTGCGGATGCCCCCGGTTGGCAAATCGACCTGGCCCAACACGCCGAAGGCCGGATTTCTGCACAGCGCATGGCGCCCGCGCCCGTAACCTTTCTGCGCATCGTACTCGACCGCTGACCCGATAATCGCGACCATGCGTGTTCTGCAAGATGTGCCGGCTCCGGCCAAGCTCAATCTCTTTTTGCATGTCACCGGACGCCGTCCCGATGGCTACCACTTGCTGCAATCGGCTTTCATGCTGATCGACTGGTGTGACACCCTGCATTTCGAGATTCGAGAAGATGGCCACATCAGCCGCGAAGACCTCGGTCTTGCATTGCCCGCCAACGACCTGATCGTCCGCGCAGCCCGGGCCCTTCAATCGGCCACAGGTTGCACCCTGGGTGCCCATATCGGAGTTGAAAAATCCATCCCCGCTCAGGCCGGTCTGGGCGGTGGCTCCTCCGATGCCGCCACTTGCCTGCTGGCGCTCAACCGGCTGTGGGGTCTGGGGCTGACGCGCAGCGCCCTGGCAAGCATTGGCTTGGCGCTGGGGGCTGATGTGCCTTTTTTCATTGGCGGACGTAACGCCTGGGTGCAGGGCATTGGCGAGCAGCTGTCGCCCCTTGAGCTGCCCCAGGCCCACTTTTTGGTGATCAAGCCCCCGGCGGGGCTGGAAACAGTCCGGATTTTTGCCAGCGAAGGACTCTGCCGCGACACAAAGCCTGCTACAATATTGGACTTTGCAGCAGACCCCTTTGGCTTTGGCCGCAATGATCTGCAACCTGTGGCCACTGCGTTGTGCCCCGATGTCCAGGAAGTTCTTTCCTGGTTTTCGGCTCAAGGCCTTCAAGGCCGCATGACAGGTTCAGGCAGCGCGGTTTTCGCTCATTTGACGGGGGATCGTGTTCCTGACGGCTTTCCTGACCACTGGCAGGGGCGGCGATGCTGTAATTTGGCTGTTCACCCCCTTACGGGATGGGCACCCAGCGACAGTTGATCGGTGGGTTGTCGCAAGACAATCAGCCTGTGTAGGGGAGTCGCCAAGTTGGTTAAGGCACCGGATTTTGATTCCGGCATGCGAGGGTTCGAGTCCTTCCTCCCCTGCCAAATTTATTGAACCGTTCAGGCCTGTTTTCTGATCGCTGGAATGCACATGCAGCCATCACACTCCTCGCGTCCCGATTTCATGCTGTTTACCGGCAATGCCAATCCGGTGTTGGCCAATGAAATTGCCGGTCACCTTGGCACCCTGCTGGGCGCAGCCGATGTCGGGCGCTTTTCCGATGGCGAGGTGACGGTCGAGCTCAAGCAAAATGTGCGCGCCCGTGAAGTGTTCGTCATCCAACCCACCTGTGCGCCCACCAACGAAAACCTGATGGAATTGCTGATCATGGTTGATGCGCTCAAGCGAGCCTCTGCCGAACGCATCAGCGCAGTCATTCCTTACTTCGGCTATGCGCGCCAGGATCGTCGCCCACGCTCCACACGGGTGCCGATTTCGGCCAAGGTGGTGGCCAACATGCTGCAGGCCGTCGGTGTCAGCCGAGTGCTGACCATGGACTTGCACGCCGACCAAATCCAGGGGTTTTTTGACATCCCGGTCGACAACATTTATGCCTCGCCCGTGCTGCTGGGCGACTTGCGCCAGAAAAACTACGAAGATCTCATTGTGGTGTCGCCCGATGTTGGCGGTGTGGTGCGTGCACGTGCATTGGCCAAACAGCTCGGTTGCGATCTGGCCATCATTGACAAACGCCGCCCGAAAGCCAATGTCAGCGAAGTGATGCATGTCATAGGCGACATTGATGGTCGCAATTGCGTGATCATGGATGACATGATCGACACTGCAGGCACCCTGGTCAAAGCCGCCGAGGTACTCAAGGAGCGTGGCGCAAGAAAAGTCTATGCCTACTGCACCCACCCGATTTTTTCGGGGCCAGCCATCGAGCGTATTGCGCAGGGCCAGGCGCTTGACGAGGTGGTGGTGACCAATACGATTCCGCTGACGGCCCAGGCCGCAGCGTGTTCGAAGATTCGCCAGTTGTCCGTGGCACCGCTGATTGCCGAAACCATCCAGCGCATTGCCAGGGGCGAATCGGTGATGAGCCTGTTCTCGGATCAAACCTGATCCGGAACCGGCAACCCGCAGCCTGCCCCTCCGGGTGGGCTATTTGTTGAACAGGGACTGCACTGGTCGCGGTCAGTCCCCTTAGGAGAATGTCATGAAATTTGTCGCTTTCGAGCGTTCCAAGCAGGGTACGGGTGCGAGCCGCCGTCTGCGCAACTCGGGCAAAACGCCCGGTATCGTCTACGGTGGCAAAGGTGAGCCCAAGCTGATCGAACTCGATCACAATGCGCTGTGGCACGCCCTCAAAAAAGAGGCCTTCCACGCCAGCATTTTGGACATGGAACTGGCCGGTCAGACCAGCAAGGTTCTGCTGCGTGACTACCAGATGCACCCGTTCAAGCAGTTGGTGCTGCACATTGATTTCCAGCGGGTTGAAGCCAACACTGTGCTGCACATGAAGGTGCCATTGCACTACTCGGGTGAAGAAAATTCGCCTGCCGTCAAGGCAAACAAGTGCCTGATCAATCACGTGGTCAACGAGGTCGAAGTGTCATGTCTGCCGGCCGATCTGCCTGAATTCATTGCAGTGGATCTCTCCAAACTGGAGAGCGGCAAATCCTTGCACCTGGACGATATCCAGTTGCCCAAGGGCGTCAAGGCCATCACTCACGGCAAACCCAACCCTGTGCTGGTCTCCGTGACATTGCCGGTCGAAGAAGAGGTCGCTGCTCCTGCTCCCGCAGCTGCACCAGCTGCTGAGGCTCCCGCCAAAGGCAAAGGCAAGAAGTAATCCTGCCTGAACCCGCCAAGGCCCGCCGCGTGCGGGCCTTTTTCTTGGCTGCCGCTTGAAAGTCAACTCGGCCGATAATTACCGTCCATGATCAAGCTCCTTGTCGGCCTGGGCAATCCAGGCCCGGACTACGAAGACACGCGTCACAACGCCGGCTTTTGGTTCGTCGATGCCGTGGCTCGTGTACTCAAAGTTACCCTTGTGGCCGATCGCAGCTACCACGGTTTGGTGGCCCGTGCCAGTGAGGGGGGGCAGCCTGTCTGGTTACTCGAGCCGCAAACCTTCATGAATCAGTCCGGAAAATCAGTGGCTACACTGGCCCGATTTTTCAAGATTCAACCCGATGAAATCCTCGTGGCCCATGATGAAATGGACATTGCGCCGGGCGAAGCCAAACTCAAAAAAGGTGGGTCGCATGCGGGTCACAATGGTCTGCGGGACATCCACGCCCAGCTGGGAACTGCAGACTACTGGCGGTTACGTATCGGCGTTGGCCACCCGGGCGACAAGGCCGCGGTCGTGAGCTGGGTGCTGAAAAAACCCCTGGTCGATCAGCGCAAGGCCATCGAGGCCAGCATCGAACGCTCGGTCCAAGCCTTGCCCATGCTGCTGGCGGGCGAGATGGACAAGGCGATGGTGAAGATTCACACCAGCAAGCCCCCGCGACCCAAACCCCCCCGGCCCGAAGCGGCACCTGGCGAAAACAGCTGAAACGTCAACGAGTCAAGCGCATCAGGAGGCTCAGGCCGCCTCCTGCAGACGCCTGAATTTGTTCCAAAGCGAATCCCGGGACTCCACATGAGCGGGGTTGACCGGAATGCAGGCGACTGGACACACCTGTACGCATTGGGGCTCATCAAAATGACCGACGCATTCGGTGCACTTGTCGGGGTTGATCTCGTAGATTTCCGGACCGAGGTAAATCGCCTGGTTGGGGCACTCGGGCTCGCACACATCGCAATTGATGCATTCAACAGTGATCATCAAGGCCATGGTTCTGCTCCGCAGGAAATCAGAGGTCTGCAAGACCCGATTATCGTTGCCTAGCCATGTCCAGGCGGCAACCGGGGCAAGCACCCTACAATTTGCGAATGCTTAACGCCGATCTGCATTGTCATTCTGTTGTCTCTGACGGTACCCTGACGCCCGAAGAGCTGGCAGAGCGCGCTCATCGAAACGGTGTTGAGCTCTGGTCCCTGACCGACCATGATGAAATTGGCGGCCAGCATCGGGCGCTGGCAGCGGCCCATGCACTGGGCCTGCATTACCTGTGCGGCACCGAGATCTCTGTGAGTTTTGCCGGCAAAACCGTCCACATCGTCGGCCTGGGATTTGATCCCGACCACCCCGATCTGGTCGAAGGCCTTCGCCAGACCCGCGGCGGCCGGGGCGCGCGTGCCCGTGAAATGTCCGAGGGGCTGGACAGAGTCGGCATTCACGGCACCTTTGAAGGTGCACTTCGGTATGCAGGCAATCCCGAATTGGTCTCGCGCACCCACTTTGCCCGCTACCTGGTGGAGTCGGGTGTGTGCAAGGACACTTATGAGGTTTTTCGCAAATACCTGACCGAGGGCAAGCCCGGCTATGTCCCCCACCGCTGGGCACGTCTGCAGGATGCAGTGGGCTGGTTGCGTGCTGCCGGCGGTCTGGCGGTCATTGCCCATCCTGCGCGTTATGACTTTACCCCCAACGAAGAATACGCTCTTTTTACTGAATTCAAGGCCCATGGAGGGATTGGGGTCGAAGTGGTCACTGGCAGTCATTCGACCCAGGAGGCCTTGCGGTACGCCGAGATGGCCCTCGAATTCGGACTGGCAGGCTCACGCGGCAGTGATTTTCACAGTCCCCAGGAAAGTCGGACCGACCTGGGCGCCCTGCCCTGGTTGCCGGGACAACTCACGCCGGTCTGGGACTTGCTAAGGGATCGAATCCGCTGAGGCGATCCTTGAGGCATGGCGCAATTTTTTTCGGTCCATCCCGACAATCCTCAGGTGCGACTGCTCAGGCAAGCAGCGACCTTGCTGCAAGAGGGTCATGTTCTGGCTGTACCTACCGATTCCAGCTACGCGCTGGTATGTCACCTGGACGACAAGGCCGCGGTGGACCGGTTGCGTCACATCCGGGGCATGGACGAGCGGCACCATCTGACCCTGCTGTGCCGTGACCTGAGCGAGCTGGCCAGCTATGCGCGGGTTGACAACCTCCAGTACAGGATGCTGCGGCTGGGCACCCCCGGACCGTTTACTTTCATCCTGAAGGCCTCGCGCGAGGTGCCGCGCAGGGTCAGTCATCCCCAGCGCAAAACCATCGGTTTGCGCGTTCCGGACCACCGTACCTTGCAAGCGCTGCTCGCTCTGCTGGAAGCTCCGTTGCTTGGCACAACCCTGATCCTGCCTGGACAGACCGAGCCGCTCAGCGATCCCGTCCTGATTCGCCAGGCCCTTGAACACGAGGTTGCGGGGGTCATCGACGCAGGCCCTTGTGGCCTGGAGCCGACCACAGTGGTGGATTTAAGCGGCGACGCACCCACCGTGATCCGACAGGGACAGGGGGCGATAGAGCGGATCGGCATGGTCTGAACCTCACAGCGAGCAGAGCTTCACCTCTGAGACAATGGCGCAGTGGAGCCCACTCAACTCATCCAGACCGTTCTGGTTTACGCCCTGCCGGTGATTTTTGCCATCACCCTGCACGAGGCGGCTCACGGCTGGGCAGCCCTACGGCTGGGCGACCCTACCGCATCGATGATGGGCCGGGTGACCCTCAACCCCTGGCCTCATATCGACCCCCTGGGGACCATCCTGATCCCCTTGTTGCTGTATTTCAGCACCAGCGGGGCCTTTCTCTTTGGTTATGCCAAGCCGGTTCCGGTTCGGTTTGACCTTCTGCGCCACCCCAAGCGGGACATGGTGTGGGTGGCCCTGGCAGGGCCGGCCTCCAATTTGCTGCAAGCTTTGCTCTGGGGCATAGCGTTTTATGGCCTGGCGCTCTCGGGTGTGGACGAGCGCTTTTTCCAGGAAATGTGCAAGGCTGGAATGCTCACGAATGTGGTGATGTTCGTCTTCAACCTCTTTCCACTGCCGCCACTCGATGGCGGACGGATCCTGGTCGGCTTGCTGCCCTGGCGCATGGCCGTCCTGGTCTCGCGTATCGAGCCCTGGGGCTTCTTTATCGTCATGGGTCTGGTGATCACAGGTGTCATCAGCAGCCTCTGGATGCGCCCGCTCATGGGCGCCACCTTCGATGTGCTGCGTGCCGCCCTCAGCCCCTTGGCCAGTCTGCTCCGTTGATTCTTTTCTGACCGCTTATGAACTCTCCCGAACGCACCCGCGTCCTGACAGGCATCACCACCACTGGTACGCCCCATCTGGGCAATTACGTTGGCGCCATCCGCCCCACTGTGCGCGCCAGCCGCAACCCGGCGACGGAGGGTTTTTACTTTCTGGCCGACTACCATGCGCTGATCAAGTGCGACGAGCCGTCGCGCATCCAACGCTCCACGCTGGAAATTGCCGCCAGTTGGATTGCGGCCGGACTCGATCCGGAACAGGTCACCTTCTACAGACAATCAGACATTCCCGAAATTCCTGAGTTGACCTGGTTGCTCACTTGCGTGACCGGCAAGGGGCTGCTCAACCGAGCCCACGCCTACAAAGCGGCTGTCGACAAAAACAATGCCAGCGGCCAGGACACCGATGCCGATGTCACGGCTGGCCTATTCATGTACCCGGTCCTCATGGGTGCCGACATTCTGATGTTCAAGGCGCATCAGGTGCCCGTCGGTCGCGACCAGATCCAGCACATCGAAATGGCGCGTGACATGGCTGCAAGCTTCAACCATTTGTATGGCGAGCACTTTGTCCTGCCCGAAGCGGTGGTGGAGGAGTCCGTGGCGCTGCTGCCCGGCTTGGACGGCCGAAAGATGAGCAAAAGCTACGACAACACCATCCCTCTTTTTGCACCGTCGGCCCTTTTGCGCAAACTCATTGGAAGCATCCTCACCGACTCTCGAGCGCCGGGTGAACCCAAGGCCACCGAGGGCTCAGCCCTGTTCCAGATTTACCAGGCTTTTGCCAGCCCCCAGGAGAGCGACTCCCTGGCCGCCGCCTTTGCCAATGGCATCGGCTGGGGAGATGCGAAACACATCCTTTTTGAGCGGATCGACCAGGAACTGGCCCCCATGCGCGAACGCTACAACCAACTGATCGCCAACCCGGCGCAAGTCGAGGCCTTGCTGCTGCGCGGGTCGGAAAAAGCGCGGGCGCTATCTGCGCCATTCATGGAGCAATTGCGTCATGCTGTGGGTCTGCGCAATCTGGCCCATGTTGAAAAAAAAGCCAGTGCACCGACCGCTTCCAAAGCGCTTTTACCCAGCTTCAAGCAATACCGCGAACAAAACGGTCAATTCTTCTTTAAGCTCGTCGATGGCCAAGGTCGGGTGCTGTTGCAAAGCCTGGGCTTCGAATCTCCTCGTGAGGCGGGTCAATGGGTCAATGCCCTGCAAACCCGTGGGGTGGAGGACTGGGCGAGACTAGAGCCGATGTGTGAACCTTTGGACTTGGCTGCCCGAGCCGCGCTTGAAACCGCTCTGGAATTACTGAGAGAATCATCAAAATAAACCAATTTAACAATTTTTTTATTTTTGCATCGAATGCTTGTGCGAAAAATGTATCCGGTGGTATCCTTGAACTTTCACGTTAATACCTTGTAAAACACACCATGACCGTTTACGTAATCGATGACCACCCTTTGATGCGCGATGCCATCACAATGATGATTCATCGTGTCAAACCGGGCTTGAAAGTGGTGTCCGTGCACAAACTCAATGTGCTCGAATCCACCGTGGAACGCCAGGGTGAAGCTGAACTTTTTTGCCTGGATCTGCAGTTGCCCGACACCCTGGGCATGTCAGGAGTTCATGCAATCAAAGCTAAATTTCCCAACGTTCCGCTGGTCATTGTCACCAGTTCGGACGCCAATGAGTACGAGCGCGCCTGCCTGGACGCGGGCGCCGATCTCTACATTGAGAAGTCGCAGAATCCCAACCAAGTCATCGATGCCTTGCGCAGCGTTTTGATCGGCGAGCAAGAGGCTCAGCAGGCCGACACCCCAGCGACTCCCACCAAATTGTCCAAGCGTCAGAAACAGCTGATCCTGATGCTGGATCAGGGCCTGTCAAACCGCGACATTGCCGAAAAGCTCAGCATCAGCGAGCACACCGTCAAGGTGCACTTTTGGCGTCTTTTCCAGCGCCTGGGCGTCAACAGCAGGACACAGGCCTTGCACTTTGCCCGCACGAACGGCTGGCTGGGCACCTGATACCAAGGGCGGCTACTTGCCGTCTTTTTTCTTTTCCTTGTTGACGATATCGGGCGTGATGGCATCGATGACATTCACCGTGGTCTTGACGCCGTAAATCACTGTGGAAGCTGCCACATCGGCAATGGCCAGGACTGCGCACCCCTGCAGCAGCGGCAATGTCACAAGCGCAATCAGGTATTTCATTGAATTTCCCACGTCACCAGTCACTGGCCTGATTTCATCCAAGATTGTCGATCCCGACCCTCTGATCATAAACCCTGTCGGTTTGTCAATGCGCCATTTCACGCGGCATCCGACAATGATGTCTTGGCAGCCAGTCGGATGTCCATGTGAAGTGTCGGCAGTCCCTGTGTTGGGGTCTGGTAACGCGCGACCAGGGCCTGACGCACGCCGAACACCGCATCGGTCGACAGATAAGGGTCCTGTTCGTCAAAGATTTCAGTGATGAGACTGTGGTGTCCCTCTGCTTCGATGATCATGTGGAAATGGGCCGGTCGCCAGGCTGTGCGCCCAGCCGGCTCCACCACATCCTTCCACACCGGGCCATCGGTGGGGATGCAATAGGGCTGAGGGCGGATGGTGATGATGCGGTAGCGACCCTGTGCATCGGTGCGCAGGCGGCAGCGCAGATTGTCCTGGGGCTGAGCAGGATCGACCTGCCAGTACAGGCCGTTGTCTGCGTTCTGCCAGAAGTCGACCACGGCGCCCTCCAGGGGCTGGCCTGCGGTATCCAGGACCCGCCCCTCCAGACACACGGTTTCACCAGCATTGTCACGCACCAGGTTGGCCGGGTTGTCGAACCAGGGTGAGCCCGCCGTGTGGAAGGGTCCCAGAACGCTGCCCGGCGTGGCCCCTGGCCGGGAGCCCAGCAGATCGACCAGACTGGACACGCCCAGCACATCGGAAAGCAAGGTGAACTCGCTGCGCTGGTCATTGCTCAGGCTGCCCACCCGGTGCAAAAACGAGATGGCAGCGCGCCACTCGGTATGACTGAGCCGGGTGTTTCGGGCGAAATCGTGCAAGGAGCGGACGCACGCTTGCACGATTTCACGCTGGCGCGGCTCGGGAATGCCTTTGAAGCTGTCCACCACCGCAGCAGTCAGATTTTCCAAAGTGATCATCGCGACTCCTCAAGCCCTGGATACCCGATTGCGCAAAATGCCGATACGTTCGATCTCGACCTCGATGACATCCCCCGCCTTCATCCAGACCGGGGGATTGCGCGCATAGCCCACACCGGCGGGCGTTCCCATGACGATCACATCGCCGGACTCGAGCGTCATGCACTGCGACATCATGGACAGGGTCGCAGCCACATGGAACACCATGTCGGTGGTGGATGCGCTTTGCATCACCTGTCCGTTCAGGCGGGACTCGATGTGCAGGCCGCGACACCCCGCAGGCAGTTCGTCGGCAGTCACCAGCCAGGGGCCAAAGCCCCCGGTGGCATCAAAGTTCTTGCCGACCGTCCATTGGGTGGTCTTGCGCTGGAAGTCCCGGAAAGTGGCGTCATTGAAGCAGGCGTAGGCAAACACGTGCTCGAGCGCTGTGTCCTCGTTCACATTGCGGGCCGGCTTGCCGATCACCACAGCCAGTTCGGCCTCGAAATCGAGCTTGTCCGAGACAGCCGGAATGGGAATGGTGCCTTCGTGGGCCAACAAGGATGTGGGGCCCCGAAAGAAGATGGTCGGGTAGTCGGCCACCTTGTTGCCGCCCTCGGCTGCATGGTCGTGGTAGTTGACCCCCAGGCACACGATCTTGCCGGGTCTGGGCACGCATGGCAGCAGCTCGAGACTGTGCAAGGACACGGTTGCGGCCGAGGCTGACTTCGCCGCCACTTGCTCCAACACACTGGGATCCTCGCCCGCGAGTGCCGCAAACGCTTGCACATCGGGCGGAGGCTGGTCCAGGCAGGCGCCGATATCGGCGACCCTGTCGCCCAGCACCACGCCGAAGTGGGCCCGGCCATTTTTCAGATAACTGATGAATTTCATGGGATGGGCTTGAGTTGGCTCAATCGACCTTGGCACCGGTCTGCTGCACCACGGCCGCCCACTTGCGGGACTCGGCGAGCATGTAGGCATCAAGTTCACTGCGGTTCATGCGAATGGCCTCAAGCGACTGGGCGGCAAAGCCTTCATTGATGGCGCGGTTTTGCAAGATCTTGTTCACCTCTGCGTTGAGCCTGTCCAGAATGGCTGCGGGCGTGCCTGCCGGAGCCATCATGGCAAACCAGGTGTTGGCCTCGAAGCCGGGATAGCCCAGCTCCGCCACAGTGGGTACATCCGGCAGGGCGCTGCTGCGTTTACTGCTGGTGACCGCAATCGGCCGCACCTTGGCCGCCTTGGCCAGTTGGACCACCGGCGGGATCGAGGTCGAGCCCAGCGGTACCTGACCGGCAACCACCGCGTTGGCGGCTGCAGCGGGCGAGAAAGGCACATGCTGAATGTCGACCTTGGCCAGATTGCGAAACAGCAATTCGGCCCCCAGATGGGTGGTGGTGCCGTTACCCGAGGAGGCATAACTGAGCTTGGCGGTCTTGGCCAGCGCCAGCAATTCGGGCAGGTCCTTGGCCTTGACCGAGGGATGCACATACAGGATGTTAGGGGAGACGGCCCCCATGGCGACACCGACAAGTTCCCTGGCCACCTGGTAGCCCGCATTGCTGTAGAGCGAGGGGTTGACGGCGTAGGCCACACTGTGCATCAGCAAGGTGTAGCCATCGGCTGTCGAACGTGCCACCGTCATGGTGCCGATGTTGCCTCCCGCACCGGGTTTGTTTTCGATGACCACCGGCTGTCCCAATGATTCCGACAGGGGTTGCGACAGGGCCCGGGCCACGATGTCGGTTGAACTGCCAGGCGGGAAAGCCACCACAATTTTGATGGGGCGGTCCGGATAGGCGTGCACAGATATCCAGCCGGCGCAGCTGATCGCCAGGATCAGACGAAATAGACGTTTCATTGCCAGTCTCCAGAGCTTAGATGAGGTCAGACAGGGTCATAATAATCGATAAAATCTTACCTATGCCAATTTATTCCACGGAAAAGCGCCATGGCGCGTAAGCCCGCCCTGCCCGCGCAGGACAGCGGCGAGGGCAACACCATGACCAGAGCCACCGCCGTTTACGAGCGCTTGCGGGCCGATATCAGTGACGGACTGCTCGCCCCCGGAAGCAAACTTCGCGTCGAGGCCGTCAGCAAGCGCTATGGCGTGGGGGCAAGTCCCTTGCGGGAAGCGCTCTCCAGACTCTCGGCCGAAGGGCTGGTCCTGCGCAACGATCAACGCGGCTTCAGCGTAGCGCCGCTGGACTGGGCGGAATTGCCCTTGCTGACAGACACCCGCGTGCGACTGGAAAGTCTTGCACTGCGTGATGCCGTGGCCGCACGATCCAGCGAATGGGAGGACAGGCTGGTCGTGCTGCTGCACAGGCTCGGACGCACGCCTCGGTCCTTGAGCAGCGAAACCCATCAGCCCAACCCGGTATGGGAATCCCTCCACAGGGAATTTCACCAAGCCTTGCTCTCGCCCTGCCCTTCCCGATGGCTGCGCAGTTTCTGCGACCAGCTCGCTGATGAAGCCTACCGGCTGCGACAAGTCGCTGCTGGCCACGGGGCGAGCAAGCGCAATGTCCATGCTGAACATCTGGCGATTTTCGAGGCTGCGATTGCTGGTCGTGCCGAAGACGCCGTGGCGCACCTTACACGACACTACAGAACAACGGCTCAGATGGTGGCGGCTGCTGCGGGTAAAAGCCAAAGGAACGCAAAACCACCCCCGCAGCTCTAGCGTGACCGTTTCGCTCTTGCTCAATCGACCGTTTAGGATTCCAAGGCTGAACTTTCAACGCGGGGCGATCCTGGTGGCCAGCGGTCGTGGAGAGTAATCAGGAAGGAACAGACATTCCTGAGGCGCCGTTGATCGCAGCACCTTACAACGGGCAGCGATCGATCCGGGCGTGGGCTTCTCGCCAGCCTCCACCCAACGCAGCAGCGCCTCAAAGAGTGGCGGGTACATGGCATCGCCCCAGTAGCTGTGTTCGCGCGAATCGACAAAGGCCTGTACAAGTTTTTCACCATGGCCCGCTGCAGCCATACGCTGGCGCAACGTGTCCTGTCCTTCGACAAATACCGTGGAGTCGTTGATGGCATGCGCAGAAATCACCGGCATGACCAGCCGCCCCTTGTAGTCAACATCGGCGGCAAAACGCGCCACGGCACGCGGATCGGCCTTGAAGCGCGCAACTCCGGCATTGAGCGCTGCATCGTCGGTTGAGCCACTGTAACGAACGCCATCATTGCCAAGCGGACTCACCCCACCGTTTTTTTGCACCACATCCTGGAGGGCAAAAGTGCCCCAGGTCAGGTGTCCAACCACCGAGCTTTCAGGAATCTTCACCACATCCACGATCGTCTTGAGTTTGCGGGCCTGCTCAGGTGTGCGCTGCGCAGCGGGACGGCGGATACCCAGACATTCATCGGCACGCGAGAGAACGTCTGCGTTGGTCATCTTGCTGTCGACCGGCAGCCCGATAGGTAACGGGTACTGCGGCTCGTTCGGTCTGGGATGGTTGTTGCACAGGTACTGATAGATTGCGCGCAAATCCAGCCGGAAATCGTAGGTGGTCGGCCCGGCCACCACCCCGCTGGTCAACAGCATGCCTTCCCACGATTGGGGGTAAAGCTCGGCAGCGCGGGTGGCCACCATGGTGCCCCAGGACTGGCCGTGCAAGAGTGTGCGGCGAGGCTTGGCCACATGATCGATAAAAATGCGGCGCACGCGTTCCGTGTCCTCGGCCGCGGTGGTCACGGCAAAGCCCCCTTGCCGAAAGACCGACCCCGCCCAGGCATGCCCCTGGGTCAGGGTGATGGCCCAGCGCTTGATATCCTCATCGGCCCGGCTCATCTTGGGCTCGCCCAACACCGGGCCACCGTGCGCATGCACCACCAGAACGCCCGTCCACTGGGCGGGCACTGCAATCAGGTAGTGGGACCCTGCCGAGTCCTGCCCGCGCAGACACCGAACGCCCGAGGGCACCCCCTCCGGGCACACTGCAGCCACAGGAGCGGCCTCTTTGGGCGCGCTGGCACACCCGGTCAGCAATCCCAGCGCCAGCGCTGTCACCAGCGATGCGCTGCAGCGCAAGCCAGATTTGTCAGCTTTAATTTGCATGCGGTCTCCTGTCAAATGATGGGTCCATCCCCTGGCCAAGACTGGTGGATGGTATGCAGTCAGCCTTACCGATGCAACCCTGCAAGGGTCCTCATGCGCTGGGGTACTGTTGGAAGTGATGGATGCAAAATATTGCATTCTTTATAGTTATACGATCATCTCCAGTTACGATTGCAGCCTGTTATTCAGGGAGTTCCTGTGCCCATTGCCTATTGCCTACAGCGCCTGACCGTGGCCCCCATGTCCACTGTCGCTCCCGGGCCTTTCACTGCACCCCGACCACATCGGCACCTATTGGCCATGTCAGTGGCGGCACTTTTGGTTTCCCCCATGGGGGTGCTGGCCCAAGATGCAGGACCTGGCGGCCAGGGCGAGACGACCAGCAGCACTCAACCCAGCGTCAAACAGAATGTTGAAATCGTGGCCCGGCAAGGTTCAACCGAGCTGCGACGGGCCGCCAGCGTGGCCAAACAAATCTATGGCCGCGAGGAACTCGACCGCTTTGGCGACACCAACGCACTGGACGTCCTGCGCCGCCTGCCCGGGGTGAACGTGGGTTCGGGGGGGCCGCGAATGCGTGGACTCGGTGCGGGTTACACACAGATTCTCATCAATGGCGACCCTGCACCCCAGGGCTTCTCCCTGGACCAGCTCAGCCCCTCACAGATCGAGCGTATCGAAGTACTGCGGGCACCCACTGCTGACCAAAGTACGCAGGCAGTTGCCGGGACAATCAACATCATTCTCAAGGAACCCCCACGCCGCTCACAGCGCAGCGTGCGCCTGGGTCTGGGCAATGGGCGCGACCGGCCGATGGCCAACGTCAACCTCAATCTCAGCGAGGCGCAGGGCCCCTTTTCCTTGTCCCTGCCGCTGTCCCTGTTCGAATGGGACCGCCAGAGCCGCACCAGCATTGAACGCGCCATGGCCGGCAGCGATGGACTGCCCGCCCGCTCCGAACAGGTGGGCACCGGAACATCCTGGGGTTGGGGCTACAACCTGGCGCCCCGATTGAACTACAAGATCAGCGATGAACAGACGCTCTCGGTGGCGAGCTTCTTTCAGAAGGGCTTCTGGAACAACCGCACCGACTATGCCAACCGCATTCTCTCGGGCCGGCCTGTGCTTGATGATGATTCGGTCCAGGAAGGGACCTGGGAAAACCGCCGCGGCAACCTGACCTGGGTCAACCGCTTCAGCGACGATCAGCGCATTGAACTGCGCGCCGGTATGCAGCAATCGCGCTGGACTTTCGATGCACGCAACGTGCGCGCGGGTGCCGAGCAGTTGCGTTCGGTCGGAGGTGGCCAGGATGACAGCATCACTCAGGCCGGCAAGTACAGCCGCCTGCTGGGCGCAGCCCACACCCTGACTGCGGGCTGGGATCTGGAGCAGCGCGACCGGCAGGAACGACGCACCACCACCGATGCCGCTGGCAATGCACTGCTGCCGAGCTTTGAGGGCCAACCCTTTGAGGCCAAGGTCCAACGCCAGGCCTTTTACGTGCAGGACGAATGGGAAATCTCGCCGCAGTGGCAGCTGTACTTGGGGCTGCGCCACGAACGCATTGCCTCGGAAAGCCTGAGCGCCTCCAATCCGGTGCGCAATGCCAGCAGCGTACTCTCACCCCTGGCGCATGTGACCTACAAGTTCGACCCCAAAGGCCGCGACATGGTCCGAGCCAGCCTGACCCGCAGCTACAAGGCGCCCGGTCTGCCCGCGCTGCTGGCACGCCCGCAGGTCAATGCCGCTTACATCAACACCAGCCAGACCAACACCGCGCTGGCACCGGACCGCATCGGCAACCCATCGCTGTCGCCCGAACTGGCGACCGGTCTTGACATTGCCTACGAGAAATACCTGACCAACGATGGGATCGTCAGCGTCGGCCTCTTTCACCGCAGCCTCAGCAGTGTGGTGCGCAATGTGACCACGCTGCGCAATGTGAGTTGGGCCACTGCGCCGCGTTGGGTGTCAGAACCCCAAAATTTCTCGGACGCCACCACCAGTGGCATCGAGCTGGAGTTGCGGGGCCGGGCGTCAGACCTGATGCCGGCCTTGCTGGGCCAGGTCAAGGCACTGAACCTGCGAACGTCCTTGAACATTTACCGATCCCGGTTGTCTGCACTGCCGGGTCCGGACAACCGTCTGGATGGCCAGCAACCTTGGACGGCCAACGTCGGTTTTGACCAGCGCATCAGCGGCCTGCCGCTGACCATTGGCGGCAACCTGAACTTCTCGCCAGGCTACGACACGCGCCAGACCGAAGACCAGTGGGTTCGGCGGTCCCACACCCGCAGCGTCGATTTCTTCGCCCTGATGTTCCTCAGCCCCAAGATGTCCTTGCGGGCTGCAGCCAGCGCTGGCGTGCAGCAATTCGGCCCCCCCAATGGCGCCTCCACGACCTTTCTGTCCAATGGCGACTTCACCCGATCGGAGCGCTATGCCAAGCCGCAGTTGAACCTGTCGCTGGACATCCGTCTGTAAGCCCAACTGCGCATCGCGCCTCTAGCCTGGATGGGCAGGTACATTTGCCGGCTTTCTCAGGGGTAGGTCGCCTTGATCGCCTGCATCAGGTCCGCGACGAAACGATGAGCAGCCGCTTGCGTTGCGCCGATCCAGCCAAATCTTTGAGAGGCCGTCGGTCCTGAGCCATAGGTGCGCATGCCACGATCGATCGGACCGGCCAGCAGGCCATGCGCTGCATCTTCATAGAACCAGAATTCCAGCGGCTGCCCCTCGGCCTTGAGCTGCTCCCCCCACTGGAAAGGAGATTGCCCTTGCGCGTTCGGGTTGTTGCGAAGGCTGCAGCGCTGAGTACTGCCCGGGGCAGCCCCTTCAGCCGGCTGATTGACCACGCAAGGATCGGTACGCAGGTGCATCCAGTCGTCTTCGGTCCTGCCGCCATAGTTGTCAATCTTGCCAAAAACCATTTTCAGGGGCACACGGATCTTGTCGGGCATACCGATGCCGGCCGAAGGCGCTCCCTCGGAGAAGACCATACGTACATGCGCGGGGTCGACCACGGCGGCCATATTCAGGGCCACACTGCCACCATTGGACAACCCGTGAATGAAAAGGCGTGTGTTATCGATCCGCGGATCCTGCCGGACCCATTGGTATGCCCCCAGCGTGGCCTTGAAGATCATGCGCTGGCGGGATTCGTTGGTCGCGCCAGTCAAAAAGAGTGATGTGCCCCGGTATTGAAAACCATTCATCTCGTAGGCATCAAACAGCAAGGTGGCCACACCCCGGGCATTCATGCGGCGAACCATTTCCTGCTCAGCACCGCCCGGTCCGTTGCCGCCATGGGCAATGATCATCAGGGGCGGCTTCTCGGCAATCTTGTCGGCAAAAAAACCTGGCATCGACAACTGGACTGAACGATGGCAAGGATCAAACTCGGCCAACGGACCCTGCACCCGATGAAATCCTGGTCGAATCTCAACCAGTTGCGCCACCCCGGGGGGTGCAGGGCGGCAATCAGTCCGGGCGTGGACGGCGGTGAAACTGGCTACGGCCAGCAGCATCACACAGCCTCTCAACGGCCACAAGGCAGCTCGCATAAAACGGGTTCCTCAACATTCAGAGAAAAAACGCCGCCGAGCCTTGAAATGCATGAACGCAGTGAAGGGGGGAGTGGCGTACCTCAAAAAGATTCTAGTCTTGGTGGGGGTTGGGCAACAAGGGGCAGAGCATGAACAGATGGCCAGAAAACTGGCCAGAGTTCCAAATCGTCCGTACCAACAGGCGAGAGCCATCGAGCAGGTACCGGATATTCAGCAAATCAGCCAGTCATTCAAAAACACTGGCTGTTTGCACCGGTATCCCTCTATAACTTGAATGCAGCCTGATCAGGCTGGTACAGGAGACCCTGCTCAAAATGAGCAAACTTTCATCAATTTGGAGTGTTTCATGAAATCCCTTCGTCATGCCCTCATCATCACCGTGTCCAGCGGCCTTGCTGTCATGGCAGGCAACTCCATGGCACAAACCGAAGCACGCGGCCTGTATGCAACGGTCTATGCGCAAACCAGCCAGCTTGGATCCACCCCATTCAACGAAATCGGCAATGCCGGTCTGGGCTCGGGCCTTTCGGCAAAATTTGGTCAGGGTCTGGGGCTGGGTGGCGATATCGGATTTCGCTATGGCAATGGCTGGGCTGCTGAACTTGAATGGAACTGGCGCCGGCACGATCTGAAGTCAGTCAGCCGCAACACCACCAACGTCGCCAGCGATGGCGACTTTGCCTCCAACATCTTCTTTATCAACGGTTTGCGGCGCTTTATTGGCCCGGCTGGCGGGTGGACTCCCTATGCGGGCGCAGGTTTGGGATGGGTCCAGGAAATCGATTTCGACATCAACTCGGGGGGGGCAGAGCGCGCGTGGTCCAAGAAGGGGAAACTTGCTGTACAACTGATCGGCGGCGCAGAAATTCCACTCAGCAATTCCTGGCGGCTTGCCGCCGATGTGCGCCTGCTGCGGGTTGGCAGTGTTGAATTGCCGGCTGAGGAAGGTGTCACCGGCCGACTGAGCTCGCCGCGCTACAACCCTGTGTCTGTTCAAGTCGGGTTGCGAAGGTCATTCTGAGCCTGCAAAACGGTGGACGCCCTGTACGCCGCAGGGGAAGCGTCGTAACGGGCGCCATCCCCGAAACGCGTCAGCGCATCGGCTTTGCGGCGACGGCTGACGGGAACTTCACGACCGTCGCTCAACTCGCATACCGCCGCATCACCACGCCGCCGCACACTTCGGACATGCCGTGCATGCACCCACCAGGAGCGATGGATCCGCATCCCCGCCACACCCTCAGCGTCTTCCACCTCCTGCAAGGCGCCCAGAACCAGCGCGCAGCCGCGGGTGGTCCAGACGCGCAAGTACTGAAGTTCGGATTTGACAGCAATCACGTCATCGCCCAGCTCGCTGGGCAGCGCTGTACGCCAGGGGGCTTTTGTCGCAGGTGCGATGTCAGTGGGCACAGGCGGCAGGGAGGATTGCGGCAGATCTTCAGATCCGGTCGTCCTGACCACCCAAGGGGGCATCAGACCTTGCAGTCGAGGCCAGGAAATCAACAACCAGGCGGCCATGACCGGGCCTGCAATTTCGCTGAACTCCTCTGCCAGCACACGCCATCCGAAGGCCTGTTGCGCTCCGATCAGGTCATTATCGTCATCGATGGAAGGCATGAAGCCCAGGACCTGCTGCATCAAGCCCTCCCCGATCAGCCAGTAAACGGGGGCAAGCACCACAGCCCCGGTCAATCCACTGAGCAGGACCAACCACCCCATGGCCAGCCGGCCTGACGGACAGGCCCTGCTCAACAGGTACAGCGAAGCCTGGAGAACGGTCAGGCCCAAGCCAATCTGCAAAGCCCAGAACAGCGCCATCCATGGCCAGGGGGCCGTGAATCCGGGGTCGGGCGCCAGCGCCATCACCAGCGCCCAAAGGGTCAAACCCGCCCCTGAGAGGTAGCGCAGGATCACAAAGGGATGGGCTGATACGGCTGATGTTTGCATTTCGCAACCCTATCATCTGATTGCTCAAGATCAGGAGTTGGGAACATGAAAGACAGGGAATTCTGACCGATCACCAGGCTTCTACCGAGGGGCGAAGGTCGAGTTCAAAGGTCCATGCGTCGCGTGGTTGCCGGTGCAACCACCAGTAAGCCTCCGCAATGTGATCCGGACTCAGGATGCCCTGCGGTCCAGCCTCTGCCACACGCTGCGCAAAATGGGTTCGTGCGAAAGCAGTGTCGATCAGGCCGTCGATGACCACATGCGCCACATGCAGCCCTCTGGGACCCAGTTCTTTTGCCATCGACTGGGCCAGCGCCCGCAGCGCCGCCTTGCCGCCGGCAAAGGCTGCAAAACCCGCAGCCCCCCGCAGGCTGGCCGTGGCGCCGGTGAAAAGAAGGGTGCCGCGACCGCGCGCAAGCATCACACGCGCCGCCTCGCGGCCCGTCAGAAAGCCCGCCAATGCACACATTTCCCAGACCTTGAAATACTTGCTGGCCGTGGTCTCCAGGACCGGGAACCGGACATTGCCGCCCACGTTGAAAACCACCACCTCGATCGGGCCAATTTCGGCTTCGACACGATCGAAAAATCTGACCACCTGGTCCTCTCGACGGGCATCAAGTTCGAAGGCCACGGCGCGCCCGCCGTCGAAGGTTATTTGGTCAATGAGGGGCTTGATCGCAGCCAGAGTACGCCGTGCTGCGCAGACGGTATAGCCCTCTTTGGCAAACCGCCGTGACACCGCTGAACCCGTGGCGTCACCGGCACCGATCACGCAACAAACACCGGGTCCGGGCATGGGGCGATCCTTCATCATGGCCTCAGGCGCGGGCAGTGGGACGAGCCGACACCTGCGCAAACCAGCGTGACAGATTGGAAAGTTCGGGCGGGATGCGCAAGCCCACCGCCTTGCCCAGCACACAGGCGCACTGGGCCACAATATCCGCCAGGGTGTAATCATCTCCGGCGATGTGACTGCGCCCGGCGAGCTCGCCATCGAGCCAGTTCATGGTCTGCAGTGCACGAGCTCGTGCCCAGCTGGCGACCTCCGGTACTTGTTCGACACGCCCGCGGTAGAACTCACTGTTGTGAACAAAAGTCAGGGCGATCGGCTGTGAAAGTTCATGGTCCATGCGCAGCGTCCACATCTCGATGTGCGCCGAAGCCTTCGGGTTCCGACCCAGCAGTGCGGGCTGCGGATGTATCGACTCCAGATAGCGGCAGATCGCCAGCGACTCGGCAATGGCGCTGCCATCGTCAAGTTCGAGCACAGGCAACTTGCCCAGGGGGTTGAGCCGCAGGAAATCCGCAAGAGCATTGGCGCCGCCAGCGGCATCGACCTCGCGTCGCTCGAACGAAAGGCCTTTTTCGGCCATGAAAATTCGCACGCGGCGGGGGTGCATGCCGGCACTCAGGTCGTGAAGAATCATGTCAAGGTCTCCGGGTTCAGGGCTGGATGTTGCAGGGCACGGATGACACGCCCGGCCACTGCTTGTGCGAGTTGAGCCATTGGCATCAGCGCAGCGGGCACCCGGCCGCTGCGCAAGCTGGCAGCGCCATGGATCGCACTCCATGCAAACAGGGCGTCGTGACCGTGGGGCTCTGCGGGAATCACGCCACGCAGGTACAGGCCCAGCAACGCCGCCGGCAAATATTCGTAACTGCTGGTGTCGCCATGGATGTTTGCGGTCTTTCGGTAAACCTCGGCCTGGGCGCCAAACATCAGCTGCCACAAGGCCGGCTCGTCATCGGCAAACTGCAGGTAGGCCTGTGCCAGGCGGACCAGCCGCAGGCGGGCCTGGTCAGCGTCCGAGGGGGGTGTCGCAATGTCAAAAGCTGCCGCAAACCGCTGCCTGAGACGGTCGAATCCACAGCGCGCAACCTCGAACAGCAAGTCCTCACGGCTGTCGAAGTGGCGGTAGGCTGCAGCAGCCGTCACACCCAGGCTGGCAGCGAGCTGACGCAGAGACAGGCCTTCAATGTCCGGTGCAGACAGCGCGGCATTGACCAGTTCCTGCCTGAGATTGCCATGGTGAAAGTTTCGTGGATGTGTGTTGGCCCCACTTGCGCAAAGAGTTTCAACTGTGAATACATCTCTTTTCATGGGGTTATGTTATCGCTGTTTACTTGAAGAGGCAATATCGGTAAAAATCGTCATGTCATCGGGCTTTCAAGGTAGCTGACCATGCAACTTTCTCACCGCCTGCTTCGTAACATGCATCTGGCCACCACCCCCATCCTGGGGGCATTCGTGTATGCCAGTCCCCTGCGGGAGCATGCTGTTTATGTGGCCATCGTCCAGTGGGGTGTATTTCCACTGGTGGCCGGTGCAGGCTGCCTGATGTGGATCCGTCCCTGGCTGGCCAGGCGCGCTGCACCAACCAGTCATTCATGAAACGTCGCGAATTTCTCATCCATGGCCTGGGCCTGGCCAGCACTGCGGCCGGTCTGGCTTCGGCCAGTGCAGCGGCGCAATCGAAAGAATCACCTGCACAAGGGCATCGCACACTGGATCTTGAACTGTTTGACGCTGGTCGGCGAAGACCTGTTCCCACGCGTCTGTACCTGCCCCTCCAGGCCCACCCCGGCAAGCCGGTGCCACTGGTGGTGTTTTCCCACGGCTTGGGGGGCTCCCGGATGGGCTATCGCTACCTTGCCAGCCATTGGGCCGACGCAGGCATGGCCAGCCTTCACCCGCAGCATGTGGGCAGTGACCATGAAGTTTGGCGGGGCAACCCGCTGGAGTTGTTGCAACGCTTGCAATCGGCTGCGCGCGAGACTGAGGCGCTGGCTCGCGTGCTGGACCTGCGCTTTGCGCTCGACCGTATCCTCAATTCTGATCATTCCGGATGGATTGACGCTTCAAAAATAGCCGTAGCCGGTCACTCGTACGGCGCGAATACGGCCATGCTGTCTGCCGGCGCAAAGGTTGACACCGGCAGCGCGCTCATGAATGAACTCCAGGACAGCCGCATCAAGGCAGCCATCCTCATTTCAGCCCCACCCTTGGTGGGCCAGGGGCCAGCCGCCAAAGTACTTGGGGCGGTCAGCGTGCCCACGCTGCACATCACCAGCCTGGAAGACACCATCAACATCCCCGGCTATCGGAGCACGGTACAAGACCGTATCGCCATTTTTGAAGCCATGGCCCGGTCGTCCAGAACCCTGGCGGTGTACAACACGGGCGGACACAGCATCTTCACCGACCGCACCACTCGCAGCGGGCCTGAAACCAGCGCTCGCATCAAAGGCGCGACGCAGGCGCTTTGCACGATCTTCCTGCGGCAGACGCTGGGCGTGGGGCCGCAAATGTCGTCTATGCCCGTACCGGTTTTACAGGCCACGCTCGACTCGGGACAGCAAGCCCTGCCAGAGACACCTTCAGCCCCCCAGAACCTGCAGCAATGGCGCGAGCGCCACGAGGGACTTCTGGAGCGATTTGTCTCGGTATGACGATGAAGCATGCCTGACCCGGATTCGGGTTAAAGACACCTTGGACAACTGATCATGCATCGAAGCGCGCCTCAGAGATCGTCGCCGATCAGAAGGTGTACCCTGAGCCTGATCCCCATTGGTTCTGAACCTGCCTTCGCCAACGCCCCCTGAACAGGAGCCATACGCCATGAACCGACGCGAACGAGATGCGCTGCTGAAGTTTCTCGAGCCACTCCTGCGCATCCGCGCCACCGACAAGGACGTGACCGCCGAAACACTGATCCTTGAGCACTGTGCACGCCAGCCCGATGCGCTGTACCTGCTGGTGCAGCGCGCCATGGCCCTGCAATCGGCGCTCGAGGCCGCACAATCCCGACTGGCCCAGCTGGCAGGCACTGTCGAGGCCAATGCCGTGTCTGTGGATCTGGCAGGATCCCAAAACGTCGCAGGCACCGATGCCTGCGATCGCAGCGGGGCCTGGGACCGTGGCCTGCTGACGCAGACCGGTGCGATCGTCAAGGGTATGGGCCTGGTCGCAGGTGTAGGTGTGGGTGCGGCGGCGGGCCTCGTTGCCGGAGGTCTGCTGCTTGATTCGCTTGAAGCGGGTTTCATGGACGATATCTGAACAGAGCGTTGATCGGCTCTAAAGGAACCATGAAGCATGGTTGCCCTCTGGTGACCCTCGCGACCAGATCCTCGTCCAGCAAAATCTCACGATCAGGCCCCATCTTCAACGACAGGGCCTGACGCCTCAAGTCCGAATCAGTGCGTCCAGACTGCGGCGCGGACTCGGCCCGCGGGCTTCGGTGGCGAATCCCACGCGCGAGAGCATCTGCAGCGTCTGCCCCGCGGTGGTCAGGCCCAGGGTCTGGTGCAGCGCCTCGCGGGGTCCGCGCATCTCCGGGAACTCCTGCAGGGCCTGTGACAAGGGGTGCATATCCACCCCCGCGGCCGTGGCCAGCAAATGGGCACGCACGTACGCACGGCCAGAGGCCACCTGCGTCACTCGTGTGTTGTCCGGGCTGGCCAGCCAGAGAAAGCCGCTGGCGGTTTCAAAGGGCACCCAGCGATCCATCACCCGCTGCAGGGAACTGCTGCCCTTGACGGGCACCTCCATCGGGTCGAAGAGGCCAACAGTGTGCAACGCCCGCACCATCGGGCTGTTGAGGCTGATCCCATCGGGGTTGGCGGCAATGGCGCCGGGCCCGATGCGCATCACGCGGGCCGATTCGAGCCAGGTGCGGGCCGTGGTGGCCTCGATCTCGTAGGCCTCTCGCGTGATGCGGCGAATCGGATCCATGGCGGCTGCACCGGTTGCCACACCGCTGCGCAGGCCAAAGCGTGTGGCCGTCTCGTCCCAACGGCGCAGCAGCGTTTCAGGCAGCGCGCGATCATTGGCATAAGCAGACTTGCGCGTGTGCCGACGGACGATCTGGGCAAACAAGGGGTCGGCCGGCGCACTGCCAGGCTCGCCCAGCACCAACGTGGCCACCCGGCTGCCCTTGGGCAGTTCCCGATCGGCGGGGGCGCCGTTCGGAAAGAGCTCGACCTTGGCCGTCACGCCGCGCTGGGCCGCGGCGATCACGGCCAGCTCCAGAAAAGCGCCGCAACCAATCAGGATCTGGCGGCCGAAGGGATCGGTCTCGGGCAGCAGTCGCTCACCGTCGCAATTGAGGTGGATGCGCCCGGCTTCGCGCAGGTCGGCGATCCAGGGCTGAAGATTGTGCGGATTGGGTGCCAACAGCGCATGGGCGAGCATGAAACGCCGGATGTCGCTCTCGCGATCGGGGTTGCGCCAGGGCTGGAGGGCCACCTCGGGCAATTCGGCGCTGCAGCCGGTGAGCGAGCCCGTGGCGGCGAGTACGGCCCCGCCGCCCACAAGGCGGATGAAGGATCTGCGGCTGTTCAATCCGTTGGAGCGATGCGTTGCACCACCCATGAAATTTCTCCGCTCCATTTCTACCTCCATGTTCAATGACCCACGCATCGGACGGCCCGACAATCAGGGGATGGAGGGATTGTGGAGATCGCATTTAATAAACACAATTGGTTATATTAGAGTTTCTGAATTGCATTTATGAATACCTCATTCGATTGGTCTCTCGTCCGATCCTTCCTGGCCGTTTTGGAGCAAGGCAGCTTGCTGGCCGCTGCACGCCAGTTGCAAGCGAGCCAGCCCACCATTGGACGGCATGTGGCCGAACTGGAGTCGCAGCTGGGCCTGGTTCTCTTTGAACGAACCGGACGGGGCCTGCTGCCCACAGAAACAGCGCTTCGTCTGGCCGATGCTGCGCGCGTCATGCAAAACGGAGCGGATGCACTGGCCCGCAACGTCATGGGTGCTGATCACGCTGTCTCCGGAACAGTACGCATCACGGCGAGCCAGCCCGTGTCTTGCTATGTGCTGCCATCCTTGCTGGCACAGATGCGCCAATTGCTGCCCGAGGTCCAGGTGGAACTGGTGGCCAGCAATGCCGTGAGCAACCTCCTGCGTCGAGAGGCCGATATCGCCGTGCGCATGGTCCAGCCCGATCAGGCCACTTTGATTGCAAGGCGTGTGGGCAAGGTGGCACTGAAGGCCTGCGCCCATCAGGATTACCTGCGTCGGCGCGGGGTACCACGGCATCCGTCCGATCTGCTCGCCCATGACCTCATTGGCGGCGATCGCAATGACGAAACCCTCAAAGGCTTTGCCGCCGCTGGAATGCCGGTGTCGCGTGAGCAATTTGCTTTCAGGACCGACGACTTGATCGTGGTCTGGCAGGCCGTGCGGGCCGGACTGGGCATTGGTTTTGTCAGCGAACACCAGATACGGACCGATCCCGCCGTCACACCGTTGTTGCCGAAGCTGAAAATTGAGCCGTTGCCGGTCTGGCTGGCCGTTCACAAAGAAATCCGCACGAACCCACGCATCCGCGCGGTCTATGATTTCCTGGCCGAGGCTTTGCCCCGGTCGATTTGACGGCATCCATTCAAACCGCGGAAACTGTCACCATTGCAAACTCAGGCCTTCAGGGCTTGGTCGTCATCACTGTCCTCGCGCCT
>CAYMMK010000015.1:0-38245 GCA_964391575.1 uncultured Limnohabitans sp. | reverse complement strand
AACACCATGATCAGGCCGTGCATGGTGGTGAACTGGTTGAACAGCTCGGGGTTGACCAGCTGCAGACCCGGGTAAAAGAGTTCGGCGCGGATCATCATGGCGCAGATGCCGCCCACCATCAACATGGCAAAACTGAACAACAGGTACAGCGTGCCGATGTCTTTGTGGTTGGTCGCAAAGACCCAGCGACGCCAGCCCGAAGGTGCGTGAGCGTGGTCATCGTGAGCGTGATCGTGATGGTCGAGAACGGCACTCATCTGGACTTCCTTTAGCGGTATGCGGGAATGGGTTACTTGCGGGCGGCTTGAATCTGGGCCGGCTGGACAATCTGGCCGGTTTTGTTGGACCAGTTGTTCTTGGTGTAGGTGATCACAGCCGCAATTTCAGTATCGGAGAGCTGCTTCCAGGCGGGCATGGCCCCGTTGGCCGCACCGTTGAGCATGATGGCGATCTGCTTGGAGGCCTCGGCATCGAGCACGATTGGCGAACCATCCACAGCCTTGATGGCCCCCGCGCCCTTGCCGTTGGCCTGATGGCAGGCTGCGCAGTTGGCGGCGTAAACCTTCTCTCCACGCTTGGCTAGATCTTCCAGGGTCCAGACCTTGCTCGGATCGTCAGCCTTGGCAGCCAATTTCTTTTTCTCGGCTTCCACCCATTGGGCATAGTCTTGTGCAGACAGGACCTTCACGTGAATGGGCATGTAGGCATGTTCCTTACCGCACAACTCCATGCATTGTCCGTAGTAGTCGCCGGTCTTTTCAGCACGGAACCAGTTGTCACGCACGAATCCAGGAATGGCATCCTGTTTGACCCCGAAAGCGGGGACGGCCCAGGCGTGAATCACATCATTGGCCGTGGTGATGATGCGGATTTTCTTGTCCACCGGCACAACCAGAGGATTGTCGACCTTAAGCAGGTAATTGTCGCCTTGCGGCTTGCCGGCGTTGGACATCACGCGATGGCTGTTGTCAAGGGTGGAGATGATGCCAATGCCCTCACCTTCGCCCTTGAGATAGTCGTATCCCCACTTCCACTGATAGCCGGTGACCTTGATGGTGAGGTCAGCGTTCGTGGTGTCCTTCTGGGCGACCAGCACCTTGGTGGCAGGCAGCGCCATCATGATCACAATCAGGAAAGGCACCACCGTCCAGGCAATTTCGACCTTGACGGAATCGGTGAAGGTGGCGGGCTTGTGGCCCTGGGACTTGCGATGCTTCCAGATGGAATAGAACATCACGCCAAATACAGCAACGAAAATCACCAGGCAGATGATCAGCATGAACCAGTGAAGGCCCTGCTGGGCTTCGGCAATCTTGCTGACTGCAGGGTGAAGGTTCAACTGATTGACTGCAGGCCCCCCTGGCAGGTCACCCACTGCATGGGCCGTGCCCCCCAAAGTGAGCCCCGCAACCGCGCCTGCTTGGGCCAGCAGCGCCGCCAGTCTTCGTGAGATGTTCTTCATAGCTGTTTCAAATTTCCAAGTCTCGATTGAACCCACACCTTGATCGGTGGCCCCGGGCCACCGCCTCGCCCTACGCACTGCGCAGGGCCATCCTGATCTCGCCCGCCAATGCCTGACGGAGCTCCGGACGGACATACCGCCCAACCTCAATTTTTCGGCCTCGGCCCGACAATTCGATCAGGCTGTACTCACCCGACTGCGGCTCCACACGGACCCACTGCCGCTCGAATTCGGCCCTGGTGCAATGACCGGCCGACTCCTGCTCCACCACAAGGCGGCTGCCCTGAAGAGAAATCAGTTCACCATCGGTGGCATGACGGGCATAAACCAGAAATGCCAAACCCACTGCAACAAGTTCCAGGCCAGCGAAGGCCATGACCAAAGTCGCCCCTTGCAACCAGAAAAACAGGCCAATGCCCAGGGATACTGTGCAGATCATCAGATAAACCCCACCCAACTGGGCGGGAGTCACTGAACAATTGCGGCGCAGTCGCCAGCTAATGCTGGGCCCAGACACCTGTGCGAATCGGTAAACCTGATCTGTCACTGTCTAGCTGCCCGAAATACGAAGCTTTGAGGAGGTACGATGAACGAAAACATTCAGCATTTTACCCGAGTTAAAAACGACTTTGACATTTCTCAAACCTTACGGCCAGGAGGGTCGGAGGATCTGAGCATCTGTCGCATGTCATGGACAGATAGGGCAGTTTGCGCCTGTAGCCGGGCCTTGGGCGCAGGCTTGATGGCATGCCCGTACACAACTTCGAATGTCAAGGCCAGCCGACCTTGCTGATCGGGTCGAGCCAGTGAATGCAGAGACCGCAGCAACTCCAAATGCCACTGTCGCCCTCGCAGCCCCTGGAAACGATGACGATGAAGGTTTCGGCCCAGGCCGCGCAATTCAGCCAGCAGCCGCTCGGGTGTTTCATACGTAAGAGTCAACCGCTCCATGTCCATCACCGGTTCGGCAAAACCGGTCTCGACCAGCATGTCGCCCCAGTCGTGCATGTCTGTAAAGGCATGACTGGGCTCTCCCCAGCCCCGGGATCTGTATAGCTCACGCAACTCCCCGAGGGTGTCCGGACCGAAGCAGGAAAACATCAGGAATCCGTCGACCGCCAGCGACCGGTGCCACAGCGCCAGCAGATCCTGGGGGTGCGCCTGAGTGTGCAAAGCCATGTTGGCCCAGACCATCTGCACCTGACCCTCGCCGGGGTGACCTGCATGCACAGGAGATCCCAGCCACCGCCGGGCCTGCCACCAAGGTGGATTGAGAAGACCGAGCATCGATTGCGGATTCAACGCAGACTGGCTGGAGACCCAGGTTTGCGCCTGGTCGTAACGGTCCCGCAGGGCCTTGTGGGCCGCCATCCCGCCGCGCACCGCCTCCCAATGCCACCACGAAGCAGGTTGCAGCCGAATGAACGCCAGTCGTTCGATCATCCGCGAAGCGATTTCCTCATGCAGCCAGGGGGAATCACCCGGGGGCATGGCAGCCCATCGATCACAGGCCACCGGATCAAGAGTGGGGGGGGACTTTTTTTCTGACATTGACGTGTCGCCAGGAGAGAGGTGGGGTGCACCACCCAGCAGGCAGCAGTATATTGAGCCCATGACCCCATCCCCAGTCAGCCGCTGGCATGACCTTGTGTGGCGGCTGCAAAGCGAGCTGCAACGCAAATGGCCGATCAGGCCAGGGTGCTGTGCCATCTGTCATGCCTGGCCATCACAAGCCTTGTGCGAGCCCTGCGTCGAGCGCTTCGCCGCACCTGTGCCCCGATGCACCACTTGCGCCCTGCCCCTGGCCGGGCAGGCCTATCGCTGTGGCCACTGCCTGACTTCGCCGCCAATATGGGACCGTTGTCTGGCGGCTGTGGACTACGGCTGGCCCTGGACCGATCTGATTGCCGACTTCAAATTTCACGACCAGCCTGGATGGGCCCGCCATTTTGCCCACCTGATGCGGGCCACCCATGGCATGCAGGAATGTCTGGACGACGCCGACCTGGTGATCGGCCTGCCCCTGGCCAGGCCCAGGCTGGCCGAGCGGGGCTACAACCAGTCTGAACTGCTGGCACGCGCGCTGGCCCCGAACAAAAGCCGGCAGCGTCCCCTGCTTCGCACCGCGCACACCGTGCCCCAAAAAAGCCTCAAGCGAGAGCAGCGCATGTCCAACCTGAAAGGGGCCTTTGCGGTCGAGCCTCTCATGTCGCAGCGGCTGCGTGGTTCGCATGTGCTGCTGGTCGATGACGTCATGACCAGCGGCGCCAGCCTGCAGGCGGCCACGCTGGCCTTGCAGCAGGCCGGGGTCGCCCATGTCAGCACTGCCGTACTCGCGCGAACCCCGCAACCCATGCGGCCATGATACGGATTGAAATCGGCACAATGTCGGGCCATGTTCCACATCGTCCTGGTTGAACCCGAAATTCCGCCCAACACCGGCAATGTGATCCGTCTGGCCGCCAACACCGGCTGCAGCCTCGACCTGATCGAACCCCTGGGATTTTCAATGGAAGACAAGCAACTTCGGCGGGCCGGTCTGGACTACCATGAATATGCACAGGTCCGGCGCCATGCCAGCTGGCCGGCATTCCTGTCCGAGGCCCGACCCGATCGGGCCCGGATGTTTGCCCTGACCACCCATGGCAGCCGGTCGGCGTTTGATGTGCCCTTCAGAGCGGGGGACTGGCTGGTTTTTGGCGCCGAGACACGTGGGCTGGATCCGGCTTTGCGTGAGCAATTCCCGGCCTCACAACGGATTCGTTTGCCGATGCGTGCGGACCAGCGCAGCCTCAATCTCTCCAATGCTGTGGCCGTCACGGTCTACGAGGCCTGGCGGCAAAACGGATTTGGCGGCGCATACCCGGCTGCAAAGCCAGGCTGAACAGCCCGGTTCAGCCGTAAAGCCTGACCAGGGACTCGGCCACACACACAGGCTTGTCGCTGCCCTCGCGTTCGACGCTGACTTCCCAGAGGATCTGCAACCCCTTGTCGATCGGCGTAGCCTGTGCCAGCGTCAGATGGGCACGAACCCGGCTGCCCACCGGAACAGGGGCCGGGAAACGGACCTTGTTGAGGCCATAGTTGACGCCCATGCGCACCTCCTGAACATGCACCGCCTCGCCAAAAAAACGCGACAGCAGGGAAAGCGTCAGAAAACCATGGGCAATGGGTGCTCCAAACGGTCCCTGGCGGGCCCGCTCCACATCGACGTGGATCCACTGCTCGTCGTGCGTGGCACGCGCAAATTCATTGACCTGTTCCTGAGTGATGGTCAGCCACTCGGTGGTGGCCACATGCTGGCCGACACAGGCTGCAAGATCCGACAGTCGTGCAAAAACTTTCATGGGCTCGACTGTAGGTCCGGACTCAGACATCGGCTGTCGATGGGGTGACAGCCGCCCTGCCCAAGGCGGTGTAACCGGCGCACACAAGCGTCGGCTATGGTGTCCGGTGACCTTGGCCGTTACCGCTTGCCCCGCGGCCCCTTGCTGCCCACTTTTCATCGCCTGCTGCCATGAATAAAGGATTCCAGGCCAAAGGCCTCCCTGCGCACGCCACAGGACTGAGCCAGGCCGAGGCGAAACAACGGTTGCTTCGGGACGGCCCCAATGCCTTGCCGGGCAAGACGCGGCGCAATTTTTTTCGGCGCTTGTGGGACTTGCTCAGGCAACCCATGTTTGCATTGCTTGTCGCGGCCACATTTCTGTATGTTGCCCTGGGAGAGCTGCTCGAGAGCCTGACACTGGCCACCTTTGTGCTGGCCGTGCTGGCCTTGACGTTCTGGCAGGAGGGACGGGCTGAAGAGGCCCTCGAGGCCTTGCACCGATTGACAGAGCCGGCCGCGCGGGTGCTCCGTGAGGGTCAACCCTGCAGTGTGGAGGCCTCCACGGTGGTCGTGGGTGATCTGCTGCTGGTCTCCGAGGGCGACCGGATTGCCGCAGATGCGGTGCTGCTTGAAGCGACCAATCTGCAAGTCGATGAGTCGCTGATGACTGGCGAGTCTGTGCCAGTAGACAAGCACCCCGGGGGATACGCACCTGAAAGCTCCATGCAGGGCACAGAGAATTGTTTGCTGCTGGCTGGAACCTTCGTGGTGCGCGGTCATGGACGGGCCCGGGTGAGCGCCACCGGATCGCACCGGCAAATCGGACGCATCGGCCTGTCGCTGGGCGAGGAAATGTCTGGCCCCTCTCCATTGCAGACGCAGACTGGGCGGCTGGTCAACAAGATTGCGCGCGTGGTACTGGCCCTCTGTCTGGCCGTGGTGCTGTTGCTCGGCTGGCGGGATGGTGACTGGCTCGAGGCGATGCTCTCGGGCATTGCATTGGCCATGGCCTTTCTGCCTGAAGAGTACTCCGTGGTGCAGGCGCTGTTCCCGGCCCTGGGCGCCCGTCGCCTGAGCCACTGCGGCGTGCTGGTTCGCCGCATTCAGGCCGTCGAAACCCTGGGCGCGATCACGGTGCTGTGCACCGACAAAACAGGCACCCTGACCGAAAACCGGATGCGTGTGGCCGGACTGGCCGCAGGCGCACTCAACAAGCACGACATCCATCGCTGGGAGGTTTCGCAGCACCCCCTCGCCGGGCAAGAATTTGTTGCATTGATCGGGTACGCCCTTCTGGCCAGCGATGCCCATCCGGTCGACCCGATGGACGCTGCATTGCACAGCCTGTCGCGTCAGACCCCGGGCGTCTCAGAACGCTTTGGCCTCGATCGGCCCGGATGGACGCTCGTCCACGCTTACGCCCTGACTGCCCAGTGCCGGGCTCTGACCCATGTCTGGCGCACTGCAAAAGATGCAACGCTGGTTGTGGCGGCCAAGGGCGCACCGGAAGCGGTCATGGCCTTGTGCGCCATGAGCGACGAGGAGCGTGCACGGTGGAGCACCTGCGTCCAGCAAATGGCTTCACGGGGTCTGCGCGTATTGGGTGTGGCCCAGGGCCAGCTCGCAAGCCAGGACTGTCCGGACGACGTGCACGAAATCGGGCTGCAATGGCTCGGACTGGCAGGCCTGGCGGATCCATTGCGAGGCGATATTGTCCCGTCGGTGGCGCAATGCCACGACGCCGGCATACGGGTCCTGATGATCACTGGCGACCACCCGACAACCGCACAGGTGATTGCCACACAGGCCGGTCTGCAGTGCTCCACAGAGCAGCAGATACTGACGGGGACTCACCTGCAGCAAATGGATGACGAAACACTCATGCAGCGCCTGCGTGCAGTGAGCGTCTGTGCTCGTATCACTCCGGAACAAAAATTGCGCATCGTGCTGGCTCTGCAGGCGCAGGGGGAAATCGTGGCCATGACCGGTGATGGCGTCAATGATGCGCCAGCCCTTCGGGCAGCGCACGTGGGCATTGCCATGGGAGGGCGCGGGACCGATGTTGCCCGTGGCGCTGCCGACCTGGTTCTGGTGGACGACCGTTTTTCCTCGATTGTGCGTGGTATCCGCACGGGCCGGCGTGTGTTTGTCAATCTGCGTCATGCCATGTCCTATATTTTTGCCGTGCACATCCCGATCGCCGGCATGGCCCTGCTGCCCCTTGCGTTGGGCTGGCCGCCATTGCTGACGCCCCTGCATCTGGCGCTGATGGAGCTGGTGATCGATCCGAGCTGCTCGCTGGCCTTCGAAAACGAGCCGGAAGACCCCGGCATCATGAAAAGACCCCCTCGCAATACGCAATCGGCCCTTGTGGGACACAATGAAATCATGCTGGCGCTGGGACAGGGACTGTGTCTGCTGCTGGTGGTCCTGGCGGGCTGGTGGTGGGCCCGCATGGCCTTCGATCACGAAACCACCCGGGCCGTGGTCATGGGCTTGCTGGTCATGGGTAACACGATGTTGCTGTTGCTGGTGCGATCCACACCCGGCCCATCAGGTTCTTCGGCAGGCAATCCTCTGGCCTGGCTCATCGCGGCTGTCACCGTGCTGGTGCTGCAGTTGATGCTGTATTGGCCCCTGCTGGCCACACCGCTGGGACTGGGTGCACCCAGCGGGCGGGCGTGGCTGATGATGCTGCTGCTGCTTGTGTTGGGAGCTGTCGGCATCTACAGCTTACAACGCCACACCAGCCACGCCTGAAATTCAACGCTCGGACTTCGTGGATGAGACCTCGGCATCGAGACGCAGCGGCCCTGCAAACCTTTTTTGCACTCCAAAGGTGCGCAAACCTTGGACTGGCCCTGCGCATGCACCATGGGGGTTCCATCGGCCGTGGGCGCTCATGGAAACCCCGATGCCGATTCAGGCCATTGACCATTACAGTCTGGCTTCCGATACCATCTGCGGCTGTGGCCTGTTGTGCCGCCAGGATGCGCCGGAATGACCCGACCGGACTGTCAAAATCAATGCAAACCATGGAGATCTGCATGAAAACACTGAAAGTGAAAGTTGCGTTGGCTGCACTCGCTGCCACCGCCCTGAGCATGAGCCTGCCGGCCCATGCGGGCAAGACGCTGGACACCATCAAAAGCCGGGGCCAGCTGGTGTGTGGCGTGAATACGGGACTGGCCGGTTTCTCTCAAGCCGACAGCAACAGCAACTGGAGCGGACTCGATGTCGATTACTGCAAGGCAGTGGCTGCAGCCGTCCTGGGCGATGCTTCGAAGGTCAAGTATGTGCCCCTGACTGCGCAGCAACGCTTTACGGCCCTGCAATCCGGCGAGATCGACCTGCTGGCCCGAAACACCACCAACACCATGAACCGCGATGCATCGCTGGGTTTGCATTTTGTGGGCGTCAACTACTATGACGGTCAGGGCTTCATGGTCAAGAAGGGCAAGATCACCAGCGCCAAGCAGCTCAAGGGCGCCACAGTGTGCGTGCAGTCGGGCACCACGACCGAGAAAAACCTGACCGATTTCTCGCGTGCCAACAACCTCAACCTCAAACCCGTGGTGTTCGAAAAAGTGGAAGCTGCAACCGGCGCCTATTTCGCGGGTCGTTGCCAAGCCTACACCACCGATGCCTCTGGTCTGGCCTCGGTGCGTGCCAAGGAAGCCAAGGACCCCAATGAACACCTGATCCTGCCTGACCTGATTTCCAAAGAGCCCCTGGGCCCGATGGTGCGCCGCGGAGATGACGAGTTGTTTGCGATTGCCAAATGGGTGCTGCACGGACTGGTCGAGGCTGAGGAATATGGCATCACCCAGGCCAACGTGGACAGCATTCGCAGCAGCGCCGATCCCCAGATCGGACGCATGCTCGGTGCCACCGAAGACCTGGGCAAACACGTCGGACTCGATAAGGAATGGCTGGCCCGCGCCATCAAGGCTGTCGGCAACTACGGTGAAAGCTTTGAGCGCAATGTCGGACCCAAGACATCGATCAACCTGCCCCGCGGCAAGAACAATTTGTGGAGCAAGGGTGGCCTGATGTACGCCCCACCGCTGCGTTGATCCCGGCCTGAACTGACCTCAACCCCGGCACAGGGTCCCGTCCGATATCCCCGGACAGGCCTGTGCCCTTTTTTCAATTGATGCATGATTGAAGCCCGCCCAGTGCCCGTGCGCAAAGCGCGTTCCATGTCCTGGAGCAGTCGCGAAGGCCGCAGCCTGATCCACCAGCTGGTGGCGATCGCCGCCGTGCTGGCCCTCATTGCCCTGCTGGTCCGCAATACGCTGACCAACATGCGGGTGCGCGGCATCCAGAGCGGCTACGACTTCCTCCTGCAACCTTTCGGGTTTGACATCAGTGAAACCCTGATTCCCTATACCCTTGCCAGCAACTACTGGACCGCTTTTGCCATCGGCATGTCCAACACGCTGCGCGTGGCCATCATCGGCATTGTGCTCGCCACGCTGCTGGGCACCCTGATCGGCATCGGGCGTTTTTCTCCCAACCTGATCCTGCGCAAGATCTGTTATGCCTATGTCGAATTTTTCCGCAACGTACCCATCTATCTGCAGCTGCTGATCTGGTACCTGGTCTTTACCGAGATGCTGCCGGATTTCGAGAGCGCCTGGCAACTGGGATCTTTCTTCCTGAGCAAGAATGGTCTGTCCATGCCCTGGCCGGTCTGGGAACTGGGCCACACCCTGGGACTGTTGGGATTGTTGGCCGGCCTGGCGGCCGGTTGGGTGCTGGCCCGGCGTGCCCGCAGGCATTTTGAGTTGACGGGTGAGCCGCGACCGGCGCTGCGCATTGTTCTGGGCCTGATGCTGGCCGCAGCCGTGTTGGGCTGGCTCGCTGGCGGCGCTCCCACCGGCTGGAATCTGCCGGCCAAGGGTGACTTCCAGGTGGAGGGCGGCGCTGCCCTCACCCCGGAATTTCTTGCACTTTTGCTGGGTCTGGTGTTCTACACCGCGGCCTTCATTGCCGAAGTGGTGCGTTCAGGAATCGCCTCGGTGTCCCTGGGCCAGCATGAAGCTGCCGCCTCGCTGGGCCTCAACAAGCGCCAGTCGATGCGCCTGGTGGTGCTGCCGCAGGCCTTGCGTGTGATCATTCCGCCCCTGACCAGCCAGTACCTGAACCTGACCAAGAACTCCTCGCTGGCCGTAGCCATTGGCTACCCCGAGCTGGTCTCGATTGCCAACACCACACTGAACCAGACCGGACGCGCCATCGAAGCGCTGTCAATCGTCATGCTCGCCTACCTGACCTTGTCCCTGTTGACCTCAGCGCTGATGAACTGGTTCAACGCCTCTGCGGCCATCCGGGAACGCTAAGGAACACCGCATGAACCCGCCCTTTGTCCCCCTGGATCCCCGGCCCATGCCCGGCCGTCAGCATGGTCTGATGTCCTGGCTGCGCAACAATTTCTTTTCCAGTCCCGCCAACACGCTGACCACCCTGGTCTTGCTTGCCCTGTTGGGCACGGCGCTCTTCCAGGCCCTGGACTGGGCGCTGCTCAACGCCATTTTTGGCAGTCAGCTCGAGTCTTGTAACAACGCCCGCGGCATCGGTGCCTGCTGGGGCGTCATCTCCGAGAAGGGTCGCTTCATCGTCATGGGGCGCTACCCGGACACCGAACACTGGCGCCCCGTCATTGCCACGGCCCTGATGCTCGGGGTTGTGGCCATGAGCTGCATGCCGCGCTTTTGGGGGCCCGGCTTGCTGCCCCTGTGGATCGGCATGCTGATCATCTACTTCGTGCTGATGAAGGGTGGCATGCTCGGACTGACCGAGGTGCCCACCGACCAGTGGGGGGGATTGCCCCTGACCGTCATGCTCACAGTGATCGGCATGACACTGGCCTTTCCGCTGTCGATTGTTGTCGCCCTGGGGCGTCGCTCCGACATGCCGGTCATCCGCACGCTGTGCACGCTGTATGTTGAACTGATCCGTGGCGTACCGCTGATCACGGTGTTGTTCATGGCCTCGTTCATGCTGCCCCTGTTCATGCCCGAGGGCGTCAAGATCGATGTGCTGATCCGGGTGGTGGTGGGCATCACCCTGTTTGCGGCCGCTTACATGGCCGAGGTTGTGCGAGGTGGTCTGCAGGCCTTGCCCAAGGGACAGACCGAGGCTGCCGCCACCCTGGGCCTGAGTTACTGGCAAACCCAGCGCCTGATCGTGCTGCCGCAGGCACTGGCCATGGTGGTTCCCTCGCTGATGAACACCTTCATCGGCATGTTCAAGGACACCTCGCTGGTCACCATCGTCTCCCTGTACGAACTGACCGGCGCGTTGGGCCTGGCCCTCAATTCCGACGCAGACTGGCGCCCCTTCAAGCTGGAAGCCTATCTGTTCATCACCCTGATCTATTTCGTGTTCTGCTTTGCAATGTCCCGCTACAGCCTGTGGGTCGAAGACCGTACAGCGGTCAGCAAGACGCGTTGATTTCCTCTGGCCCGAGCCACTGACATGTCATCCACACCCGAAACCATCATCGAATTCGATACCGTGAACAAGTGGTATGCCAGCAATGGTTACCACGTGCTGCGCGATATTTCCCTGAAATTCCATAAAGGTGAAAAGGTCGTCATTTGCGGGCCCTCCGGTTCTGGCAAATCGACCTTGATCCGTTGTGTCAACGCCCTCGAGGACTACCAGGAAGGTCGCCTCACGGTCGACGGCACGGTGGTGGGCGATGACCTCAAAGGCATTGACCGTGTGCGGCGTGAAGTCGGCATGGTGTTCCAGCAGTTCAACCTCTTTCCGCACTTGACGGTGCTGGAGAACCTGATTCTCTCGCCCACCTGGGTCTCCCGCCTTCCGCGCAAGGAAGCGATTGACCGGGCCATGGCCCAACTCGAACGCGTAAGAATCGCCGAGCACGCCCTTAAATACCCCTTGCAATTGTCGGGCGGACAGCAACAACGCGTGGCCATCGCCCGCGCCTTGTGTCTGACGCCCAAGATCATGCTGTTTGACGAGCCGACTTCTGCGCTCGACCCCGAGATGATCAAGGAGGTGCTGGACGTCATGATCGGCCTGGCCGACCAGGGCATGACCATGCTGTGTGTCACCCACGAAATGGGCTTTGCCAAAGCGGTGGCCGACCGGGTGATTTTCATGGACCAGGGTCAGGTGGTCGAACAAAACACACCCGATGCTTTCTTCAACCACCCGCAACACGAGCGCTCACGGGACTTCCTGTCGAAGATCCTGGGCCATTGAGGGTCCGGTGCCGGCTGACTGCCGGTCGTGACAACCGGCGTTCGGGGCAGCACTGAAGTTTTCTGTGCTGCATGGGACAAATCTGGCATGTTCATTGCCGGAGTTGCCATGAAAGCTCGCCCCCTGCTTTTTCACGATGCCGCACGCGAGAAAATCCGTCGCGGCGCTGATATGTTGGCGCAAGCGGTCAAAGTCACCATGGGTCCGCGCGGTCGCACTGTGATCCTGGCCAGCGAATTCGGTGCACCACAGATTGTCAATTCGGGCGTGCTGGTGGCGCGTTGCGTCGAACTGGAAGACCCGTTTGAAAACATGGGCGCACAGTTGCTGCGCGAAGTGGCGCAGCGCACCAGCGAACAGGCTGGCGACGGCACCACCACCGCCACGGTGCTGGCGCACCGGATGATTCACGAGGGCCTGCGCCTGCTGGCTGCCGGCATGAATCCGGTCGAAATCCGGCGTGGCATGGATGCTGCTCTTGCAGCCATCACGCAGGAGCTCCATCGCATGGCCAGACCCTGCGCCAGCCGACAGGACATTGCCCATGTCGCTGCCATCTCGGCCAACAATGACGCCTCGATCGGTGAATTGCTGGCCGATGCCATCGAAAAGGTCGGCCGGGAAGGCGCCATTGCCATTGAAGATGGCTCAGGCCTGAGCAGCGTATTGGAGGTCGTTGAGGGACTGCAATTTTCCAGCGGCTACCTGTCAGGCTATTTCATCAACCAGATCGACAAGCAGTGTGTGGTGCTCGAAGACGCACTGGTGCTTCTGGCCGACCATCGTCTCGATTCCATGCAGGACTTGCTGCCCTTGCTCGAGACCGTGGTCAAGGCTGGACGGCCCCTGCTGGTGATCGCGGAAGATCTCGACAGTGACACGTTGGCCGCGCTGGTCATCAACCAGATACGCGGCTCCATCAAGACCTGCGCCGTCAAGGCTCCGGGCTTTGGTCAACAACGCCAGGCGCAGCTGCAGGACATGGCTGTGCTGACCGGCGCACGTCTGGTGAGCCATGAAACCGGCCTTTTGCTGGGCAAGCTCGGGCCGACCGATTTGGGCCGGGTCCAGCGTGTGGAGGTGACCAAGGACCACACGACCCTGATAGGCGGGGCCGGCGACCCCGGGCTGATTGCCGATCGCCTGCGTGCCATTCGTCTTGAACGAGAAAAAGCCGACAACGACTACGAGCGCGAGAAGCTCGATGAGCGCATCGCCAGATTGTCCGGCGGAGTCGCCCTGATCAAGGTGGGCGCAGCCACCGAGAGCGAATTGCGCGAGCGCAAGGTCCGCGTCGAGGATGCCCTGCATGCCACCCGTGCGGCTGTCGAGGAAGGCATCGTGCCCGGGGGCGGTGTGGCCCTGCTCAAAGCCCGACGGGTCTTGCATGCGCTGCAGGGCAGCAGTCTGGATGAAACATCGGGCATTGGGCTGGTGATGCGCGCACTCGAGGAGCCGCTGCGGCGCATCGTGAGCAATGCCGGCGCAGAACCATCGGTGATTGCCCAGCGGATCGACGCCCAGGAGGCCGACGCATTTGGCTATAACGCCGCCACAGGACAGTGGGGGGATTTGCTGATGATGGGTGTGATGGACCCGGCCAAGGTGACCCGGCTGGCCCTGCAAAATGCCGCCTCGATCGCATCGCTGATCCTCACCACCGACTGCATGATCGCCATGCCGCCGCCCGAGAAAACCAGCCTTGCAATGCCGGGCATGGACAACGGGCTGATGTGACCCGTTGCAAAGGCTGCCCCGCTGGCCACCCGCGCAGGGACGTTTCGGTGTCGGCGCTGCTCATCGGGGCACATTGCGAAGCTCGGGGGTGAGCGCAGCCAGCTCGGCGGCATCGAGCGTCTCGGACTCGAGCAATGCCGCCACGCAGCGCTCGAGTACCGGCCTGTGCCGGCGCAACAGGCCCAGCGTCCGCTCCAGACTCTCGCCCAGAATGCGCTGTACGGCCTCGTCAATGCGCTGCTGGGTGGCCTCGGCCAGAGCCGCCCTGGGCGCGAGCAGACCTGGCACCTCTACCCAGGTCGTGACAGGGGCGTCGTAACTGACCGGGCCCAACCCGGCATCCATCCCGTGACGCAGCACCATGTCGCGGGCAATCTGCGTGGCTTTGGCCAGATCGTCGGCAGCCCCGGTCGACAGGCTGCCCATCATGAGTTGCTCGGCGGCCCGTCCGCCCAGCAAGACGCAAATCCGGCGGCGCAGGGCCTCGCCTGAAAACAGATGGTGATCCTCGGCAGGACGCTGAAGGGTATAGCCCAGGGCACCGATGCCGCGCGGAATGATCGAGACCTTGTGCACCGGATCTGCGTCGGGCAAGGCCATGGCCACAATCGCATGGCCGATTTCGTGGTGGGCCACCACCCTGCGCTCCTGCGGTGACAGCAGGCGATGGCGTTTTTCCAGTCCGGCGACGATGCGCTCGACGGCCGCCGTGAAGTCGCACATTTGCACCGCTGCAGCCTTGCGGCGGGTGGCCGCCAGCGCGGCCTCGTTGACCAGGTTGGCCAGATCGGCTCCGCTGAAACCTGGGGTGATGGCCGCCACCTCCTCAAGCGCCAGATCCTGTGCCAGATGCACCTTGCGCACATGCACACGCAAAATATCCAGGCGTCCGCGCCGGTCAGGCTTGTCCACCAGAACCTGTCGGTCAAACCGGCCGGCACGCAAAAGCGCTGGGTCCAGGATCTCCGGCCGGTTGGTCGCCGCCAGGATGATCACCCCAGCCGAAGGATCAAATCCATCCATTTCGGCCAACAGCTGGTGCAGGGTCTGCTCCTTTTCGTCGTGCCCCCCCAGTCCACCCCAGGCCACGCGGGCCCGGCCCAGGGCATCGAGTTCGTCAATGAAAATGATGGCCGGGGCCTGCCGGCGAGCCTGCTCGAACAGGTCGCGCACACGTGCAGCTCCGACACCGACAAACAGTTCCACGAACTCGCTGCCGGACATGGAAAAAAAGGCCACTCCCGCCTCTCCGGCCACCGCTCGGGCGAGCAGGGTTTTACCGGTCCCGGGTGGACCGACCAGCAACACCCCCTTGGGAATGTGCGCTCCCAGTCGGCTCCAGGCCTGAGGATCCCGCAGGAACTCCACCACCTCGACCAGCTCCTGCTTGGCTTCGTCAACGCCAGCCACATCGGCAAACTTCACCCCGGTCTCGCGGGTCACGGCCACGCGGGCCTTGCCGGACCCGATGGACATCAGTGAATAACCGCCCGAGCGCTCGAGCCCGCGGCGGATCAGAAAGAACCACAAGGCTACGAAGATCAGCAACGGCAAGATCCAGGAGATCATTTCACGCCACAGCGTGGACTCGATCATCCGGCTGTAAGACACACCGTAGCGGTCAAGTCGCTCGGCAAGTGCGGGTTCCACACGGACTGCCACCAGTTCGGTGATACGGCCCTGCGGTTGCCGCAAGCGCCCCACCAGCAACTGATCGCTGACCACCAGGGATTCAATACGTCCATCGACCAGGGCTCGCTCGAGCTGGTCGTAACTCACCAGATCACGCACGCTGGCCTCACGCAGCCAGTTCTGCAGGCCCAGAAAGGCCAGCAGAGCCGTGCCTGCGTAAAGCAGCAGCATCCAGACCTTGCGGTTCATGGTCGACGGGCCAGCCGGGGTGTGAGTCCATGCAGGTCAGCACGGCCGGGCGCATGATGCGGCGTGCCCGACTGGGCGCACGCGCGCCGAAAGGCCAGCAAGCGCGTCTGCGCACGGGCCATGACGCTGTCCGGGGTGAAATCGGGACCCTGGCGCATCCCCCACGGCAAACCGGTCAGCATCTGCATCGCTTCTGCCAGGGTGTCTGCTGCGAGCACCCGAAACCGGCCTTCGTGCACGGCATCGACCACTTCAGGCGAAAGCATCAGGTGTTGGCAATTGCGTGCCGGCACTACCACCCCCTGATCGCCATTGAAACCCAGTTGCTGACAGGCCCGAAAGAAGCCCTCCACTTTCTCGTTGATGCCACCGACCGGCAGCATTTCACCCTGAACCCCCAGCCCCCCCGTCAGCGCCAGGCTCTGATGGAGCGGCACACCCGCCAGGCTCGACAGCAATGCAACGCATTCGGCTGCAGCCGATGAGTCGCCTTCGATGGCGCCATAGGCCTGCTCCATCACCACCGCGCCGCTCAGGGCCAAGGGCGCGAGGTGGGCAAACAGGCGGTTGAGAAACGCTCCCAGAATCAGCACGGCCTTGTCGTGCAGGGGGCCGGAGAGTTCAACCTCGCGCTCGATACTGAGCACCCCCGCCTCACCCGCATGGGTTTGCGCACAGATCCTGACCGGACAGCCGAAGCGGTGATCCGGCAACTCCACCACCATCAGGCCATTGACCTGACCCACCCGCTGGCCCTGAACCTCGATCAGCTCCTCGCCGTACTGCAAGGTTTCCAGCCAGTGCTGCTCGGGTGCGTTGTGACGGTGTTGCTGCGCCAGCAAGGCGGCATTCACATCCTGGGCTGACACCAGGGCTGCGCCTCGGGCTCGGGATAAAAAACCGGCCTCACCGACCAATGCCTGCAAGTGCGCAAACCGGGCACTTTGTCTGCGCTGATGACCCGCCTGGCGCCGGCTTTCCTCCAGCAAGACCGCAACCGCGCCGGCTTGCAAATGCGGCAGCTCCAGTCGTTGGCACCACCTGGCCACCAGCCAGGCCGTGGCCTGCAGGGTCTGCTCGCTGGCAATGAAGGTGTCGGCAAATTCAACCTTGCAGCGAAAGCAGCGGGCAAACTCGGGATCGGTGGACTGCACCAGGGCATATTCCTGCTCGGTTCCCACCAACACGATCTTGACCTGAATGTCGACGGCTTCGGGCTCGAGCGAAATAGCTGCAATCGGCGCGTACAGCATGCCCGGCTCCTCGATTTGCAGCCGGGCGCTGCGTACCACACGCCGCAGTTTTTCCCAGGTGGGCATGTCCGCGAGCAAATCGCGGATGTGCAGCAACAGAAAACCCCCGTGGGCACGCAGCAGGCTGCCAGAACGTATGCGTGAAAAATCGGTCACCAGGGTTTCGCCATCCGAGCCGTATTCGATGCTGCCAAACAGGGGACGAAACAGCGGATTGTCTTCCTCGATCACCGGGGCACCGGCCAGTGCGTGGTTATCCACCACCAGATTGATCTGCAGACGTGAAAGCACCTGCGAGAGGGCGCCCTTTCGGATGTCCTCGTCTTCATCGCCAGGGGAAAACAGGGGCAGGTTTTCCAGCAGGGCCTGAAGTGCCTGATCAAGAAACGCGTCTGGCTGCGCGCCGTTTCCCCCGGACTGCGAAAACTCCGCCCGGATCGGCTGCAAGGCCTCATCCAGCAGGGGCTTGACCATCTGACGGCGCAAGGCCGCCAGGCCTTCGTTCATGACGTGCTCCATGGCGCGGGTGTTCTCCAGAAACCGGCTGATTTCGCTGCGCAGCTCGGCCTCGTAACGGTCGATGTCCTCACGCTGCTGGCGGGTCATTGCCATGGCCTTGCCAGTGGTCATGGGCTCACCCTGTGCGTCCCGCCAGGTAAAGACCAGGTGGTCCTGCTCACGCATCAGGCTGAACTGCCGTTCATCGGCAAATGCACTCAGTTCCGCATAGGCGCGCGCCTCTTCCTGCTTGTAGCTGGCCTCGATCCGCGCGCTTTCGGCTTTCACATCGGGCGCCGCCAGACGTTTGGGAATTTCGCTCAGCAGTCTTCTGGTCAGCTGTGCAAGCGCCTGGCGCAGCCGGCGTCCCTGGCCCGCAGGCAGGCGCAGCGCACGGGGTCGGCCGGGCGCATCAAAGTTGTGCAGGTAACACAGATCCGGCGGTACCTGCATGTGGACCGCCTGAGCCCGCATGGCCTCGCGCATCAGGGTGGTGCGGCCCGTGCCGCCCTCGCCGACCACAAACAGGTTGTAGCCGGGCTGGTTCAGGCCCAGTCCGAAACGGGCTGCGGCCTCGGCCCGCTCCTGTCCAATCCAGGGCAAAGGCTTGTCCAGCAGACAGAGGGTGCTCTCGAATCCCAATGTGCAAGGGTCCACCACATGCCGAAGTTGCGCCGCCTTCAATGCCATTGCCGCCATTGCACCCCTGCCACACCCGAGTCATTCATGCAGCCATTCTGGGGAGGGGGGACGCAATTGCCGATACCCTGAAGGGATGAGGCTGACTGAAATCAGGTAATGCCGGAGAGATCCATCATGCATGGGCCAGGTCGATGACCACGTTGCCGAGCGTGCTGCCGGCCTCGACCGCCTGATGGGCTGCAACGGTCTGCGACAGCGCAAAGCGCGCGCCGATGGTGTGGACCAGTGCGCCGCGCTCGAGCCATCCGTTCAGACGAGCGATGCTGGCTCTGCGGTCATCCGGGCTGAGGTCATAGACCAGAAAGAACTTGACACCCAGAGAGGCGAACAACCAGGGACGGTACTGAAAGTTCTGTTCTAGGGCGTTGGAGCCATAGCACACCACCCAACCATGGGGCTTGAGGGCTTCTGCAGCCCAGCTTGCGGTGCCCGAGAAGTCCATGTCCACAATGACATCGACGCCCTGCCCTTGCGTCAGTTCCCGGACCCGCGCACCGACCGCCTCGCGCTTGTAATCAATCACCGCTTCGACCCCGGCCTGGCGGGCGTGAGCGGCACGTGCGTCTGACCCCGCCGTACCGAGCACCTGCGCTCCGGCCTGATGGATCATCTGGGCAACGTAATGGCCCACTGATGAGGCGGCGCCCACCACCAGTACCCGTTTGCCTTGCAAATCACCGGCCAGACGCTCGGCCCAAATGACCGCTTGCACAGCCGTCAGCGCCGGAATGCCCAGGCAGGCCCCGGCTGCAAAGTCGGTGCCCTCCGGCAAGGGCACGGCTTGGGCCTGCGGCAGCACGACCTGTTCGGCGGCCGTGCCCATGGGGCGTTGCCACTGCGCGTTCCAGACCCAAACCCGCTGACCCAGTCGCTGAGTGCTGACACCCTCGCCTACCTGGTCGATCACGCCCGCACCATCACTGTGGGGAACGATCAGCGGATCGGTGACCGGACGGGATCGGCGGGACTTCACATCGGAGGGGTTCACCCCGGAGGTCACTAAACGCACACGCACCTCGCCCGGACCCGCCTGCACCGTGGGCAACTCGCCCCAATGCAAGACCTGGTCAGCGGCGCCATTCTCGACATACCAGACAGCCTGCATCCTGATCTCCCGGGCCTGTTCGGACCCTGTGATGATCTTAGGATGTACAGTGCCACAGACGCGACACCCCCGGGACAAGCCGACCGGCCACGACCCAAGGCTGCGCAGGGGTGCCGACTTCCGCGGGCTCCCGACTCGCCGCACAATGGCGGTTTTGTTTTCCCTGTTCCGACATGAACGACACGGCCCTCAATGTCCTTGGGCAGCCCCTGCAGGCTTGCTCCTTCGACCCTTTGACCGGGTTTTTCCGTGACGGTTGCTGTAACACCAGTGCCGAAGATACCGGTACCCACGTGATTTGCGCCCGCATGACGCAAGCCTTTCTGGACTTTTCGCTCAGCCGCGGCAATGACCTGGTCACCCCCCGGGCCGCATTACGCTTTCGCGGCCTCAAGCCGGGTGACCGCTGGTGTCTGTGCGCACTGCGTTGGCGCGAAGCCTGGGAAGCCGGCGTCGCCCCGCCAGTGGTGCTGGAGGCAACCCACCATCGAGCGCTGGCGTTTGTCACCCTTGCGCAACTGCAGGGTGCGGCCTGGACGCCTTCATGAAGAAACATGTGGCACTGCCCATGGCCGTGCTGATGGCACTGGTGCTGCTCGACAGCCATGTCGACCTGGTGGAGCGTGATGGCCGCAAGGCCCTGCTGGTCAACAACCGCCTGCACGACGTACAGGGCTGGCTGGCCGAAACCGGCAACCGCCTTGTGCGACGTTGTGATCAACCCCCCACGCCAGCAGATGCGGATGCCCGGGCCTGGCTCGATGCGGTGAAACAGTACAGCCCGCCCGACTCGCTGGACGCCCGGCTGGTGCGAAGCTGGCAGCTCCAGGACTGGGCAGTGGTCCAGGTGCATTTCCCGCATCTCAAACCCGCACTGGTGGTGCTGCAGAACGACCCGGACTGGCAGGTCTTGCCGCAGGCCGTGTGGAGCGGATCGACCGCACCATGGCGTGTCAATGATTTTGTGCGGCGCTACCTGCAGCAACAGGCCCCGGCAGTCCCGGCCAATTTGCTCGCCTGTGTGGAGGTTGAACCCTTGGACTTCATGGCCCAATGACCCTTTTGCACAGCGATCAGCCGGTATCGGTGGTGTGGTTCAAGCGTGACCTGCGCCTGCACGACCATGCGCCACTGTCCGAAGCCGCAGCACTGGGGCCGGTGCTGGCCATTTACATTGTTGAACCTGGTCTGTGGCAGCTGCCCGATGCAGCCCTGCAGCATTTCGGCTTCCTTGCCGAAAGCCTGCAGGACCTGGAGCGTCAATTGCAGCGCCTGGGCATTGCCTTGCAGGTGTATGAGGGGGAAGCGGTACAGGTGCTGCAAGCCTTGCACCGCCAGCGCCCTTTGACTGGGCTGTGGTCCCATGAGGAAACTGGCAACGGTTTCACCTACGCCCGCGACCGAGCGGTGGCTGCCTGGTGCCGTACGCAAGGAGTGGTCTGGCACGAGCGGCCGCAATTTGGCGTGGTGCGACGGCTGCGCACGCGCAAACTCTGGCAGCCGCACTGGGAGGACCTCATGGCCGCCCCCATCGTGCGCGAACCGCCCAAGCAAAGCCCGTTCGCATGGCCCGTTCCCGAGGGCTTGCGTCAGCTCTGCGTGCATCGGCTGATCCCGCCAGCCGGGCTGACCCACGACCCTGCAGGGCGTCAACACGGAGGACGCACCCGGGCGCTCGCGGTATTGCATGACTTCTTGCAGATGCGCTGCAGGCATTACCGTGGCGGCATTTCTTCACCCCTGTCGGCGCCGAACGCGTGCTCGCGCCTGTCCCCCTATCTGGCCTGGGGCTGCCTGAGTCTGCGCGAGGTGGTGCAGGCCACGCGGGCGCAGATCGCCCTCCTGCCCCCCGCAGCCACCGATGCCAGGGCCGGCCTGATGGCCTTTATGAGCCGTTTGTACTGGCATTGCCATTTCATCCAGAAACTCGAGAGTGAGCCCGCGATTGAATGGCACAACATGCACCGTGGCTATGACGGACTTCGCGAGCAGGAATTCAACACAGCCCGCTTTGAAGCGCTACAGGCCGGTCAGACCGGCTGGCCGATGGTGGACGCCTGTGTGGCCATGCTACGGGAAACCGGCTGGCTGAATTTCCGCATGCGGGCCATGCTGGTCTCGGTCGCCGCCTATCCCTTGTGGCTGCACTGGCGGCCGGTGGGCGAATGGCTGGCGCGTCAGTTTCTGGACTACGAGCCTGGCATTCACTGGAGCCAGCTGCAAATGCAGTCGGGCACCACAGGCATCAACACAACCCGGGTTTACAACCCTGTCAAGCAGGCCCAGGACCACGACCCCAGAGGCATCTTTGTCCGCCGCTGGCTGCCCGCAATGCGACGTGTCCCCGACACCTGGCTGTTCGAGCCCTGGAGGATGCCGCTGTCGGTGCAGCAGCAATGCGGGGTCCGCGTGGGCATCGACATTGCACAACCGTTGGTCGACCTCAACCAGGCCACCCGCGAGGCCAAGGAACGGCTGCATGCCCGGCGAGCCGAGCCTGACGTCAAGGCCGCCAAGGCCGATGTGGTGGAGCGCCACGCTTCGCGCAGAACCTCGGGAGGGCAGCGCAGAAATTCACCCTCGCCCCGCAAGGACTCCCCGCAGCTGGGGCTGGACTTCGGGGAGTGACTTGCCGGCGCGTGCCGCTCAAACCCGTTCGAGAATCAGCGCAATGCCTTGCCCCACGCCAATGCACATGGTGCACAGCGCGTAGCGCCCGCCGTTGGCATGCAGGCGGTTGATGGCCGTGGTGACCAAGCGGGCGCCACTGGCCCCCAGCGGATGGCCCAGCGCGATCGCGCCGCCCCAGGCGTTGACACGCTCGTCCTCGTCTTTCAGGCCCAGCAGGCGCAGCACCGCCAGGCCCTGCGCGGCAAAAGCCTCGTTAAGTTCAATCACGTCCAGCTGGTCGAGCTTGAGGCCCGTGTGCGCCAGCACCTTCTGTGTGGCCGGGGCCGGACCGATGCCCATGATCCGCGGCGCCACCCCCGCCGTGGCCATGCCCACCACGCGGGCCCTGGGTGTCAAGCCGTATTGGGCAGCCTGGGCCTGCCCGGCCAGCAGCAAGGCGCAAGCGCCGTCGTTCACGCCACTGGCATTGCCGGCGGTCACGCTGCCATCTGGCCGCACCACGCCCTTGAGCCTGGCCAGCGCTTCCAGGCTGGTCTCGCGCGGATGTTCATCGGTGTCCACCACGAGGGCATCGCCCTTTTTCTGGGCGATGGTCACGGGGCAGATTTCACGGGCCAGATGTCCGGCCTTCTGCGCGGCCACGGCCTTCATCTGGCTGGCCAGGGCCATGCGGTCCTGCGCTTGACGTTCAATGCCGAAATCGGTGGCCACGTTCTCGGCCGTTTCAGGCATGGAATCCACGCCGTATTTTTCCTTCATCAGCCTGTTGATGAAGCGCCAGCCAATGGTGGTGTCGTACACCGCATTGGCGCGGCTGAAGGCGCTCTCGGCCTTGGGCATGACAAACGGCGCGCGGCTCATGCTTTCGACCCCGCCGGCGATCATCAGGCCGGCCTCGCCAGCCTTGATGGCACGCGCTGCCGTACCTACCGCATCCAGGCCCGAACCGCACAGGCGGTTGATGGTAGCCCCGGGCACCTCGACCGGCAGACCCGCCAGCAGGCTGCTCATGTGGGCCACATTGCGGTTGTCCTCGCCGGCCTGGTTGGCGCAGCCATAGAGCACATCGGTCACCGCCGCCCAGTCCACCCGGGGGTTGCGGGCCATCAAGGCCTTGATCGGTATGGCGCCCAGGTCATCGGTACGGACCCCCGAGAGGGCACCGCCGTAACGGCCAAAAGGGGTGCGGATGGCGTCACAGATGAAAGCTTGGGTCATGGAGATTCCTGTAGTGGAGTGCATGAAATGCATTGATATGCATTATAGTTCATACGCCAGGCTCCCTAAGGATACCTGTGCAGTGGTGGACAATCGGCGCCATGTTGATTCAACCGTCCCAGGCCGATGTCCGGCGCTTTTTTTGCGGAGTCTACGCCAAGGCACGCAGCGGGGCTGCGCTCGAGCCCATGGAACTGCTGGTCAGCCAGTGGATGGATGAGCATCCCCATTACCACCCTGCCCTGTCCGATGTAGAAGCTGCATTGCGGGACATGACCGTGGTGAACCCGGATGCCGAAAACCCTTTTCTGCACCTGTCCATGCACCTGTCCATCAGTGAGCAGTGCAGCATCGACCAGCCCCGGGGCATCCGCCAGGCGGTTGAGTTGCTGACCCATCAACTGCAGTCGCTGCACGAGGCACACCATCGCACGATGGAATGCCTCGGGCGCATGGTGCACGAGAGCCAGCGCGCTGGACGCATGCCCGACGGCGAGGCCTACATTGCCTGCGTCCAGAGGCACGCCACCCGCCGCTGAGGCCGGGCATGTAAATCGCGCACTGACAGGCTCGCCCTCCCGGCTAGCATGGGCCGATGCAAGTCACCCTCACCTTTCTGGGCGGGTCCGATACTGTCACCGGCTCGAAGTTTCTGGTGGAGCACCAGCATCGTCGCCTGCTGGTGGATTGTGGTCTTTTCCAGGGCTTCAAACAGCTGCGCCTGCGCAACTGGCGTCCCTTGCCGGTATTGCCCCCACAGATCGCTGCGGTCGTGCTGACGCATGCGCACCTGGACCACAGCGGATACTTACCACTGTTGGTCAAGCAGGGCTTTGCCGGGCGGGTGCACGCCACGCCCGGCACCTGCGCACTGGCGGGCATCCTGCTGCCCGACAGCGGCCATATCCAGGAGGAAGATGCCGCGTTTGCCAACCGTCATGGTTTTTCGAAGCACCACCCGGCCCTGCCCCTGTACACCCGCGCCGATGCATTGCACAGCCTGACGCACTTGCACAGCGAGCCCCCGGGCCGATGGTTTGAACCCTTGCCGGGCTGGCGGGCGCGGTACTCGCGTGCAGGCCATATCCTGGGCGCAGCGAGTTTGTTGCTGGAAGTGGCCGGCCGGCGAATCCTGTTTTCAGGTGATCTGGGGCGACCGGACGATCCGCTGATGCATCCCCCCGAGCCCCCTGTGCAGGCCGATACCGTGCTGATCGAATCAACCTATGGCAACCGCCGCCACCCGGCCCGGCATCTGATCAGCGAGCTGGGTCCCCTGCTGCAAAAACTCTCCGCCCGGGGCGGCATTGCCGTGGTGCCGGTCTTTGCCGTTGGCCGTGCCCAGGCGGTGCTGCATACCATTGCCCAGCTCAAGGCGGCCGGTCAGCTGCCGCGCAGTCTGCCGATTTTCCTGGACAGCCCGATGGCGATCCACACCACCGCCTTGTTCAGCCAATTTCCCCACGAACACAAGCTCGACGCTCAGGAAGTGCAGCAGATGGACCGCGTGGCGACCATGCTCGAAACCCCCGAGCAGTCCAAATCCCTGGCGCACAGACACGGTCCCATGGTGATCCTGGCCGCCAGCGGAATGGCCACCGGGGGCCGGGTCCTGCATCATCTGGTGCGGTACGCCGGTGACCACCGCAACATGATCATCCTGACCGGCTACCAGTCACCCGGCACGCGCGGCGCCTGGCTGGCCGCCGGCCAGTCCAGCGTGCGCATTCACGGCCAGGAGGTCCCGGTCCGGGCCGAGGTGGTGCAGATCGAATCGGCCTCGGCGCATGCCGATGGCCAGCAGGTGATGGACTGGCTGCACCAGATACCCAGTGCGCCGCAGCAAGTCTATGTGGTCCACGGCGAACGCGAGGGTGCGGATGTACTGCGCCAGCGCATCGAGCATGAGTTCAAATGGCGTGCGATGGTGCCGGAACACGGGTCGATGTGGCCCGCCTGACCCGCTGGACACAGCATGGGCCGGGACGGCCCGAGTCGAGCACAGTGGTGCCCCGCCCGGGCGGCACGCGCCAGCTCCCGGGCATTCACATGAACCGGTCGAGCAGGCGACGCGAGTGACGGTCGAGGGCATGGACATCGCGGATCAGGTACTGGACACCGTTGGCATCGTTGATCAGCAAAATACTCCCCGTGAGCCGCCGGATGTCCTCCTCGCCTTTCAGGAGAAACTGCGTTTCGCCCCGATCGGTCTGGACCGACCAGATGCTGGGCGTGGCAAAAGTGCTCACCGCCCGCAGTTGCAGGATCTCGGGCAGGAACTCGCGCTCCTGAAGAGCCGCTTCAAGGCTGGTACGCAAGGCGGTATTGACCTGATCGAGGCGATCGAACCAGAACAGTTCATGTCCCTGCTCATCCATCACGCCCACGCCGGCCTGCGGCGCTGTCACAGGATAGGCCCGCACCACCACGACATTGTCGTGTTCGTTGCCGGCCGGATCGGTCCAGATCCAGCCTCCCCTGGAATTGCGCTGGAGCTTCATCGCACAGGCTCCGGCGGCAGAGCGTGCGCATCGAGCACCGCCCCTTCGGACTCGGCCTGGCGTTGCTGGGCCTGGTAGAGGCGCCAGTAGGCGCCCTGCACCCGCATCAAGCGGTCGTGCGTGCCCTCCTCGACCACCTCGCCTTTGTCCATGACCACCAGCCGGTCGGCCTTGCGCAAGGTCGAGAGCCGGTGCGCGATGGCAATGGTGGTGCGGCCCCGCACCAGGTTGTCGAGCGCGCGCTGGATTTCCTTTTCGGTCTCGGTGTCGACCGCCGAGGTGGCTTCGTCGAGGATCAGGATCCTGGGATTGATCAGCAGGGCCCGGGCAATCGAGATGCGTTGCCGCTCGCCGCCGGACAGACCCTGCCCCCTCTCGCCCACCAGTGAGTCATAGCCTTGCGGCATGCGCAGGATGAATTCGTGCGCATGGGCTGCGCGGGCTGCCGCCACGATGTCAGCGCGGGTGGCCTCGGGTTTGCCATAGGCAATGTTGTCGGCAATGGTGCCGAAGAACAGGAAGGGCTCCTGCAGCACCAGCCCGATCTGCCTGCGGTAGTCGGACACGCGCAAGTGACGGATATCGACCCCGTCGAGTTCAATGGCGCCCTCGCTCACATCGTAGAAACGGCAGATCAGGTTGACCAGCGTGCTCTTGCCTGAGCCGCTGTGTCCGACCAGACCGATCATCTGGCCCGGCTCGATGGCCAGGTTGAGTTGACGGATCACGGCCCGGTTGCCATAGCGAAACCCCGCATCCCGGACGGTGATGCGACCGCGAACATGTCCGGGCAGGTCGACTGGCTGGGGATGTTCGGGAACGCTGGAGACATGGTCAAGGATGTCAAAGATCCGCTTGGCTCCTGAAGCGGCTTTCTGGGTGTGGGAAACGATCCGGCTCATCGAGTCGAGCCGCGTATAGAAGCGCCCGATGTAGGCGAGAAAGGCCGTCAGCACACCGACCGTGATCTGGTCATGGGCAACCAGCCAGATGCCAAAGCCCCAAACCACCAGCAGACCGATCTCGGTGAGCAGGGTGACCGTGGGCGAAAACAGCGACCAGACCCGGTTGAGCCGGTCGTTGACCAGCAGGTTGTGCGCGTTGGCGTCCCTGAACCTCTGGGCCTCGCGATCTTCCTGGGCAAAAGCCTTGACCACCCGGATGCCAGGGATGGTGTCAGCCAGCACATTGGTGACTTCGGCCCAGACCCGGTCGATCTTCTCAAACCCGGTACGCAGCTTTTCCCGCACCACATGGATCATCCAGCCAATGAACGGCAGGGGCAGCAAGGTCACAACCGCCAGCGTGGGGTTGATCGTAAAGAGAATGACCGCCGTCATCACGATCATCAGCACATCGGTGGCAAAGTCGAGCAGGTGCAGCGAGAGGAAGACATTGATACGGTCGGTCTCGCTGCCAATGCGGGCAATCAGATCCCCGGTGCGCCGGTCGCCGAAGTACTCGAGCGAGAGCTTGAGCAGGTGATCGTAGGTGGTGGTGCGCAGGTCGGCGCCAATGCGCTCGGACACCAGGGCAAGAATGTAGGTCTTGGCCCAGCCCAGACCCCAGGCCAGCAAGCCCGAGCCCAGCAGCCCCAGCAGGTACCAGCCCACCACCACCGGATCGATCGGTCTGCCATTCTGGTAGGGAATGAGCACATCGTCCATGAGGGGCATGGTCAGGTAGGGCGGCACCAGAGTAGCGGCTGTGGAGGCCAGCGTCAGTACAAAACCCGCAAGCAACGATGTCTTGTAGGGCCTTGCAAAGCGCCAGAGCTTGAGCAGTGTCCAGGTCGAAGGCGGGGCAAGGTCTTGCCGGCCACAGCCCGGGCATTCTTCAGCACCATCACTGATGACCGTCTGGCACACCGGGCACGCTGCACTGCCCAGCCGGTTTTGCAAAGGCACTCCTTCCTGCAGGCCTGCACAGCGGTTGTGGAACTGGTCGGTGAAATGCACCGCTGCCGCCTGAAGGCCCAGAGTGCAACGCCATGCAGCCAGGCGTTGTCCGTCCAGAAACAAGGCGAGAGTGGCCACCCCGGCATGGTCACTGACCTGCATGCGCAGGCCCTCGGACAGGGACCACCCCTGCCAGTTTTTTTCATCGCCGGCGCACGACAAAAGACGCTGATCGGTCAAAATGAGGGCCGCTCGGGCAAACCTCAATGAGTGATCCAGGTCAACTTCCAGACACGCTGAAGCGTTCTCACCGGGCAGCAATGCCGATTGCAACCTCTGCAGCCAGGCCTCCGGCACCACCGGTTGCGTTGCTGAGGGATTTGTTGGAATCATGAACCGTTCAACCTGAAGCACACTGCCCTGACACTGCCCCCACCGTCAAACCGATCGCCATGGCACCATTCACGCCTACATGTTCCCATCCGACGGGATGGGCCGTCACACAGCAAGGCCAATCATTGTATCGCCTGGCCACCTCCACATGAGCGCCAAAGACATTCGCATACTGCGCACTCACCACCTGCGCGGACCCAATATCTGGACCTACCGTCCGGTCATCGAAGCCCTGGTCGATATCGGCGATCTGGAGGATTGCCCCTCCAACACCCTGCCCGGCTTCAATGAACGCCTGACGGCCTGGCTGCCGGGGCTGATCGAACACCGGTGCAGTGTGGGCGAGCGCGGAGGGTTTCTGCAGCGCCTGGCCAGTGGCACCTGGCCGGCCCACATCATGGAGCATGTGGCCCTGGAATTGCAATCATGTGCCGGCATGCAGACCGGTTTCGGCAAGGCCCGGGAAGCCGGACCACGGGGTCTTTACAAAGTGGTCATTCGCACCCGTCAACCAGAGGTCAGCACCCTGGCACTGGAGTTATCTCGGGATCTGGTGATGGCTGCCATAGAGGACCGGCCGTTTGACACGCGCGCGGCGATTGAACGCCTGACGCAGATGGTCGACCGTTTGTGCATCGGCCCCAGTACCGCCAGCATTGTCGACGCGGCCGCTGACCGGCGCATTCCCTTCATTCGCCTCAACGAGGGCAACCTGGTGCAACTGGGCTATGGCTCGGCGCAGCACCGGATCTGGACAGCAGAGACCGACAGCACCAGTGCGATTGCCGAGAGCGTTTCACGCGACAAGGATCTGACCAAACAGTTGCTGGGCATGTGCGGCGTGCCGGTCCCGGAAGGCCAGATCGTCAAGGACCCCGCACAAGCCTGGGAGGCTGCGCAGGAAATCGGCTTGCCGGTGTGCGTCAAACCCACAGACGCCAACCATGCCCGCGGCGTCTCGCTGGACCTGCGCACCGAACAGGAAGTGCATGCAGCCTTCAGGCTCGCCGAGGATGAAGGCAGCCAGGTCATGGTTGAGCGTTTCATTCAGGGCGAGGAGCATCGATTGCTGGTCGTCGGCCAGAATGTCGTTGCGGCCAGCAAGGGTGAGACAGCCCGTGTGGTGGGCGATGGCGTTCACACGGTGGCGCAACTCATCGAAATCCAGATCAACTCCGACCCGCGGCGTGGCGAGGAAGAGGACTTTCCCCTGGACACCATCCGGCTCGATGAGCACACCACTGCGGTGCTGGAGCTGCAAAAGCAGGGGCTGCATGCCGACAGCGTCGTGCAGGCCGGTCGCGAGGTGCTGGTCATGCGTACCGGCAACATGACCATGGATGTGACCGATCGGGTGCATCCCGAAGTCGCTTCGCTGGCCGTGCTGGCCGCTCGCGTGGTGGGCCTGGACATTGCCGGTGTGGATCTGGTGAGCACCGATATTTCGCAGCCCCTGTCACGGTCCGAAGGGGCCATCGTCGAGGTCAATGCCGGACCCGGCCTTCTGATGCACCTCAAGCCGGCATCGGGCACGCCCCGGCCGGTGGGTGAGGCCATCGCCTCGCACCTGTTCAAGCCCCAGGAGAGCGGTCGCATTCCGCTGGTGGGACTGATGGGCAACGGCGATACCCGCACCGCCGCCCGCCTGATTGGCTGGTTGCTGCAACTCAAGGGGCTGTGCACCGGCGTGGCTTGTGCCGATGGACTGTTCGTCGACCAGCGCTGCCTGCAAAGTGATGACGGCATGTCGCTGGACAATGCACAACGGCTGCTGATCAACCGTTCGGTGCAGGCCGCCGTGATCGAAAGCAGCTTGCCCCATCTCCTGCGTGAAGGGCTGGCCTATGATCGCGCCCAGGTGGGCGTGGTCACGTCCATGCCCACGAATGAGGGCATGGATGATCTGTATCCCGGCCCGACCGACAAGCTGCCGGGCTACCTCAGAACCCAGGTCGATGTCGTCCTGCCCGAAGGCGTGGCCATTCTCAACGCCGAGGACACGCAGGTGGCCGACCTTGCCGCCTATTGCGATGGCACGGTGATGCTTTTTGCCACCACGGAACAGTCCGACCGACTGCAAGCTCACCGGCAAGCCGGTGGCCGCACGGCCTTCTGGCGACAGGACCGGCTGATTCTCGCCGAGGGACAGCGCGAGCTTGAAGTGCTCTCCCGACAACGGCCGGCGGTGGCCCGCCAGATCAGCCAGGGCACCTTGACGCCCCTGGACATCCTTGTCGCCGCAGCCTGTGGCTGGGCGCTTGGCCTGGCACCCGACATGATCCGGGCCGGGGTCAAGAGTTACGCACCGCCAGCCTTGCACTGAACCGATCACCGACAGCCCCCATGGAAGTCTCACGCATCAGGGCCCTGCGCGGTCCCAATCTCTGGAGCCGGCACACGGCTATCGAGGTCATTGTTTCGTGTCTGCCCGAAGAGTGCCAGCTGTCGGCCAGCCACCCTGTCGAGTTGCGGCTGCGGCAAATGTTCCCGAAAGTCGGCCCCATCGAACCGCTGCGACCTGGCTCGCCGGTGACGATGGCCCATGCGCTCGAGAAGGTCACCCTGGCCCTGCAAAGCCAGGCCGGCTGTCCGGTGACCTTCAGCCGCACCACCGCCACTCAGGAAACGGGTGTCTACCAGGTGGTGGTGCAGTACACCGAGGAGGCCGTCGGCAGGCTGGCCCTGGATCTGGCCTGCAAGCTCTGTCAGGCCGCTTTGACGGGCCACGCATTTGACCTGGGCGGCGCCATCAGCCAACTCCATGAACTCGATGAGGAGGTTCGGCTGGGGCCCTCCACCGGCGCGATTGTCGATGCGGCAGTGGCACGCGGCATTCCCTACCGCCGGCTGACCGATGGCAGTCTGGTGCAGTTTGGCTGGGGAGCGCGTCAACGAAGGATCCAGGCCGCCGAGACTGACAGCACCAGCGCGATTGCAGAGTCGATTGCGCAGGACAAGGACCTGACGAAAAAACTGCTGCATGCTGCAGGTGTGCCGGTCCCTTTGGGTCGTCCGGTGACTTCTGTGGAGGAAGCGTGGGCCTTTGCCCTGTCCATCGGACTGCCCGTGGTCGTCAAGCCGCGTGACGGCAACCAGGGCAAAGGGGTGACGGTCAATGTCACCGAACGCGAGGCCTTCGATGCCGCTTACCTCACTGCCGAGCGCTACGGACAGGTGATGGTTGAAAAATACCTCTCTGGCCATGACTACCGCCTGCTGGTGGTCGGGCACAGACTGGTGGCCGCAGCGCGACGCGAGCCGCCGCTGGTGGTGGGCGATGGCGTTCATACCGTACGCCAGCTGGTCGACCAGGTCAATGCCGATCCGCGACGCGGCACCGGCCATGCCACATCGCTGACCCGCATCCGTTTCGATGACATCGCCATCGGGCGACTGCATGCGCAGGGACTGCAACCCGAATCGGTACCCGAGAAGGGGCGACGGGTGGTGCTGCGCAACAACGCCAATCTCTCTACTGGCGGTACCGCCACCGATGTGACCGACGAGGTCCATCCCGAAGTGGCAGCCCGAGCAGTTGCCGCCGCGCGCATGGTGGGCGTCGATATCTGTGGCGTGGACGTGGTGTGCGAGTCGGTACAGCGCCCGCTCGAAGAGCAAAACGGGGGCGTGGTGGAAATCAATGCCGCCCCTGGTCTTCGCATGCACATCAGCCCCTCTTATGGCAAGGGTCGGGATGTGGGGCAGGCGGTCATCGATATCATGTTTCCTGAAGGCGACAATGGTCGCATCCCGGTGATTGCCGTCACCGGCACCAACGGCAAAACCACCACGGTGCGTCTGACGGCGCATCTGCTGCGGAGCCATGGCTGGCGGGTGGGCATGACCAACACCGATGGTGTGTATGTCAATGGCCGGCAAACCGATTCGGGCGATTGCAGCGGTCCGCGAAGTGCACGCAATGTGCTGATGCACCCGGATGTGGATGCTGCCGTCTTCGAGACCGCGCGTGGCGGGCTGCTGCGCGAGGGCATGGCTCTGGACCGGTGCCAGGTGGCTGTGGTCACCAACCTCGGCGGCGGCGACCACCTGGGCCTGAACTACATCACCACGCTGGAAGACCTGTCAGTGCTCAAGCGGGTGATCGTGCTCAATGTAGCCGCCGATGGCACTGCCGTGCTCAATGCGGCCGACCCGGTGGTGGCCGCGATGGCACCCCACTGCCCCGGCGAGGTGACGTTTTTTGCCCAGGACCCCAACGAACCCGTGCTTGCTGCACACCGGGTGCAAGGACGCCGCGTGATTTATGTGGACGATGGCGCCATCGTGGCCCAGCAAGGTCGCATGCTGGTCAGGCTGCCTCTTGATCAGATTCCGATCACCCGTGGCGGTCTGCTGGGTTTTCAGGTCGAAAATGCCATGGCGGCCATCGGCGCAGCCTGGGCAGTGGGCGTCCCCTGGGAAGATGTGGCCCTCGGGCTGGGCAGCTTCATCAGTGATGTGCAGGGAGTACCCGGACGTTTCAATCTGTTCGATGTCCAGGGCGCCACCGTGATCGCCGACTATGGTCATAACCCTGATGCCATTGCAGCCCTGGTCAGTGCCGTACAGAACCTGCCCGCGGGCAAGCGGGTGGTGGTGATCAGCGCTGCGGGTGACCGGCGCGACGAAGACATCCGCGAGCAAACACGCATCCTGGGCACGGCATTTGACGAGGTGATTCTCTACGAGGACGCCTGCCAGCGCGGAAGGTCCGAAGGCGAAACACTGGCCTTGCTGCGTCAGGGTCTGCAAGGCGCCTCCCGAACGCGCCATGTCGAGGAAATTTTTGGTGAGTTCAAGGCCATCGACACGGCGCTGCAGCGCTTGTCCAGCGGTGACTTGTGCCTGGTCCTGATCGATCAGGTCCAGGAGTCGCTAGACTACATTGGAAGCAAGGCCCGTCAGGGCTCATCCTGAAAGCCACATGGCCAGGGCGCTGCTGGCCAGAAAGCCCCCGGCCAGGCCCGCCCACCGCCCCGGCGTGGGTCGCGGACGCTCGACCAGGTGGTAGAGGGCCGCTCCGGCCAGCAGGGAAAGCAGCAGCGCACACACCATCCCCCAGGCCTGCAGCCCCGGTGTGCCGGGCACCCAGCGGTCAAACACCGCATTGACGGCCAGACCCACCCCAAAATGCACCACAAACACCGAGAACGACCAACGCGCGAGCGTATCCACAGCGCGGCGCACAATACCCCCGGGCCCTTGCATCCACTGCGCGGGGGCCAGCGTCAGCAACAGTGAAAGGACGCACGCCAGGGCCAGTCTGTCACGCGGTTCATGCAGCCACCCCGTCACGCCCACTACCGCCAGCACCAGGGCGGCAGGCCAGGCGGATCCCGCATGGGGCAGCCGTGCCAGCCCTGCCAGCAATCCCATGCCATAGGCGGCACAAAAGTAAATCGCCCAGTCATCGAATTGGGGCTGCAGGTTCCACCACAGCACCGAGCACAGACACAGTGCCAGCCAGATCATCCACAACCACCAGAGCTTGTGCTGGGCGTTGCCACAGATCCGGAACGATATCAGGGCCAGGGCAAACAACTGAAGATCGATCGCCACGTACCAGACTCCTGCCGAAAGAGCCTGCATGTCGAGAATGTGCTGGAGGAAAAACACATGGGCGAGAGACTGTTGCCAGTCAGGTGCAGGAGACAGACTGGGATGATTGAAAACGGGCCGGATCAGTTCGGAGATGATCACCGTCAATGACAAGGCCGCCATCAGGGGCATGGCCAGCCGCAGGTAGCGCTGCACGACCTGACGAACGATGGCTGTCCCCTGCGCAGGTGTGGCCTGCCATGCCCGGGCTGTCAGAAAGCCCGACACCACCAGAAACCCCTGGACGGCCAGACGGGCGTCGTCGTGCAGCCACGCCACCAGGGCAGGCCAGGCGGTTGCAACGGCATCGGACATCGGGCCATAGAAGGCCAGGTGATGAACGACAATCAGCAGGCAGCCTGCGGCCTTGATCAGGTCAGGCAAAAACAGACGATGCTGTGCAATGCACTCGTCTGCCGTCCCCACCGCATCAGCCCAGCGACAGACGCTTTTTGGCCGCCTGGTATTCGCGCTTGAGCTGGGCCACGAATGCGGCTGTGGTCTGTACCGCCTCTATGGTGCCGATGCCCTGTCCGCAGCCCCAGATGTCCTTCCATGCTTTCTTGGCATCCCCACCGAAATTCATCTTGCTCGGGTCGGATTCGGGCAGGTTCTGGGGATCGAGTCCGGCAGCGCGAATCGAGGGCGCCAGGTAGTTGCCATGCACTCCCGTGAACAGATTGCTGTAGATGATGTCGTCGGAATTGCACTCCACAATGGCCTGCTTGTAGGCTTCGCTGGCACGGGCCTCATGGGTGGCGATGAATGCTGAGCCAATGTAGGCGAAATCCGCCCCCATGGCCTGCGCTGCCAGTACCGCCCCCCCCGTGGAAATCGAGCCTGAGAGCGCAAGAGGGCCATCAAACCATTGGCGAATTTCCTGGATCAGGGCAAACGGACTCTTGACCCCGGCGTGTCCCCCGGCACCCGCAGCCACCGCAATCAGGCCATCCGCACCCTTTTCGATCGCCTTGCGGGCGAAGGTGTTGTTGATGATGTCATGCAGCACCACGCCGCCGTAACTGTGGGCCGCCTGGTTGATTTCCTCGCGGGCGCCCAGGCTGGTGATGATGACCGGCACCTTGTATTTGACGCACATGGCCATGTCGTATTCGAGCCGGTCATTGCTCTTGTGCACGATCTGGTTGATGGCAAAAGGGGCCGCGGGCTCATCCGGATGGGCCTGGTTCCAGGCTGCCAGGGTTTCGGTGATTTCGGCCAGCCACTCGTCAAGTTGCGAGGCCGGCCGGGCATTGAGGGCCGGCATAGAGCCGATCACACCGGCCTTGCATTGCTCGATGACCAGTTTGGGGTTGCTGATGATGAACAGTGGCGAGCCGATGACGGGAAACTTCTGGGCGGCAAGAACGGGGGGCAGTTTGGACATGTCAATCCTCTGGGACGATGACACCTGCAGTTTCACGGCAGGCATGACGGCTGTACAACACAAAGCAAATGGCCACGTGGCCAGCCACGCAGATCAGCCATCATGGCAGAGGCCACCCCTTCAAAGTGGCACCTTGATGACTGTGCAAATCCAGCGCATGCGGCGGACTCATCCGGACCGCCATACAGCGAGATCAGAGCATCAAAACGCTTCAAGCGCCAGGCCCGTGACACTGCCAGCACCCTCGACAATCGCATCACGCATGCCTGGTACTCTGGACAGGATATGGTCGCCGTAAAAACGCGCTGTGGTGATCTTGGCCGTCATGAAGCCGGCATCCTGGGCCCGGGCCTGTGGCGTGATCGCTACCAGCAAGGCCCGCCCCATCTGCCAGCCGGCCATCAGATTGCCAGCCAGCAGCAGGTAAGGCACGCTGCCGGCAAAGGCGGCATTGGGGTTGCTGCGGGTGTTCGCTGCAATGAAGTCCACCACCTCCAGGAAGGCTTCGCGCGCAGACTGCAGGCGACGGCCGAGGGCCTGGGCGTCGGCATGGTCAGCAGACAGCAGTTCGGCTTCGGTCCTGGCGATCTGGGCAGCAATGGCTTTAGCCGTCTGACCGCCGTCACGGGCGGTCTTGCGACCGACCAGATCGTTGGCCTGGATGGCGGTGGTCCCTTCATAAATGGTCAGGATCTTGGCGTCACGGTAGTACTGGGCGGCCCCGGTTTCTTCAATGAAACCCATGCCTCCGTGCACCTGCACGCCCAGACTGGCCACCTCGATGCTCATCTCGGTGCTGTAGCCCTTGACCAGCGGCACCAGGAACTCATAGAAAGCCTGGTTGTCCTTGCGCACCCCGGCGTCCGGGTGGTGATGCGCTGCATCGTAGGCGGCCGCAGCGACGCTGGCCATGGCACGGCAACCCTCGGTGGTGGCACGCATGGTCATGAGCATGCGACGCACATCCGGGTGATGGATGATCGGGCCGGCAGCACTGAGGCTGCCGTCGACCGGACGGCTTTGTACGCGGTCACGCGCGTACTGCACGGCCTTCTGGTAGGCGCGCTCGGCAATTGCGATGCCCTGCACACCCACGGCATAGCGCGCAGCGTTCATCATGATGAACATGTATTCAAGGCCCCGGTTTTCCTCACCGACCAGATAGCCAATCGCCCCACCATGGTCGCCATACTGCAGTACCGCCGTCGGACTGGCCTTGATGCCCAGTTTGTGCTCGATGCTCACGCAGTGCACATCGTTGCGAGCCCCCAGCGAGCCATCATCATTGACCAGAAACTTCGGGCATACAAACAGGCTGATGCCCTTGACGCCCTCTGGCGCTCCTTGCACGCGGGCCAGCACCAGGTGAATGATGTTTTCGGCCATGTCGTGCTCACCATAGGTGATGTAGATCTTGGTGCCAAAAACGCGATAGGTGCCATCGGCCTGCGGCTCGGCGCGGGTGCGCACTGCGGCCAGATCGGAGCCGGCCTGCGGCTCGGTCAGGTTCATGGTGCCCGACCACTGGCCCGAGATGAGCTTTTCCAGATACCTGGCCTTCATGTCGTCAGAACCGGCCGTGAGCAACGCTTCGATGGCGCCGTCCGTCAGCAGCGGGCACAGGGCAAAGCTCATGTTGGCCGAGTTGAGCATCTCGCCGCACGCAGCTCCGATGGTTTTGGGCAGACCCTGGCCGCCGAAGTCGGCGGGATGTTGCAGCCCCTGCCAGCCGCCCTCGGCATACTGGCGGTAGGCCTCCTTGAACCCGGGCGTGGTTGTGACCTGGTTGCCACCGTGGTGAAAGGAGGGATGCCTGTCACCTTCCCAATTGAGTGGCGCAATCACATCCTGGTTGAGTTTTGCACACTCCTCGAGCACCGCCTGCGCTGTCTCGAGGCCGGCATCCTCGAAGCCGGGCATCTGCGCGATCTGTTGCAGGCCGGCCAGATGCTCGATATTGAACAGCATGTCCTTGAGAGGAGCGGTGTAGCTCATCGGTGTCTCCAAATTGGTCGGTGGCTTGACGGCTGTACAGTGCGGTCACCCGCTCACAGGGCCTGGGTCAACTCGGGCACGGCGGCAAACAGATCCGCTTCGAGGCCGAAGTCGGCCACGCTGAAGATCGGGGCTTCAGGGTCCTTGTTGATGGCCACGATCACCTTGGAGTCCTTCATGCCCGCCAGGTGCTGGATGGCCCCCGAGATGCCTGCAGCAATATAGAGCTGGGGCGCCACGATCTTGCCGGTCTGGCCCACCTGCAGGTCGTTGGGGGCGTAGCCGGCATCCACCGCTGCGCGGCTGGCACCAATCGCTGCGCCCAGCCTGTCGGCCAGCGGGGTCATCACTTCCTTGAACTTCTCGGCACTGCCCAGTGCGCGACCGCCCGAGACGATGATCTTGGCGGCGGTCAGCTCGGGACGGTCGTTACGGGCAATCTCGCTGCCCACATAGCGGCTCTTGCCGCTGTCAGCCTGGGCCGTTGCGGATTGCACGGCCGCCGAGCCTCCGCGGGCAGCCGCAGCGTCAAAACCCGTGGTGCGCACCGTGATGACCTTGATGGCATCGAGGCTTTGCACGGTGGCCATCGCGTTGCCGGCGTAGATCGGGCGCTCGAAAGTGTCCGGGCTTTCGACCTTGGTGATGTCGGAGATCTGGGCCACGTCCAGCTTGGCCGCCACACGCGGGGCCACGTTCTTGCCGCCCGCAGTCGCCGGGAACAGGATGTGGCTGTAATTTTGGGCGATGGCCAACACCTGCGCGGCCACGTTCTCGGCCAGGCCATGGGCCAGCGCTTCGCTGTCGGCGTGGATGACTTTGGCCACGCCGGCGATCTGCGCAGCGGCCTGGGCCGCGGCACCGGCGTTGTGGCCGGCGACCAGCACATGCACGTCACCCCCGCAGGCGGCGGCAGCGGTCACGGTGTTGAGGGTGGCGCCCTTGATGGCGGCGTTGTCGTGTTCGGCAATGACGAGTACGGTCATGGTGTTCTTCCTCAGATGACTTTGGCCACGTTCTTGAGCTTGTCCACCAGCGTGGCCACATCGGGCACCTTGATGCCGGCGCTGCGCTTGGCAGGTTCGCTGACCTTGAGGGTCTTGATGCGCGGGGCCACATCCACGCCCAGATCCTCGGGCTTGAAGGTCTCGAGCGGCTTTTTCTTGGCCTTCATGATGTTGGGCAGCGTCACGTAACGCGGCTCGTTGAGGCGCAGATCGGTCGTGACCACCGCCGGCAGGCTCACCGCCAGGGTTTCCAGGCCGCCGTCGATCTCGCGGGTGACGTTGGCCTTGCCATCGACCACCTCGACCCGGGAGGCGAAGGTGGCTTGTGGCAGGTCGGCCAGCGCCGCCAGCATCTGTCCGGTCTGGTTGCAGTCGTCGTCGATCGCCTGCTTGCCCAGAATCACCAGCCCGG
>CAYMMK010000014.1:38221-38300 GCA_964391575.1 uncultured Limnohabitans sp. | reverse complement strand
GTGAGTGAAACCGGCGAAGACGTCCCGCACGGGCAAGGCGGCATTCTGGTGGTCAAGAAGCCCTGGCCCTCGATGATTC
>CAYMMK010000014.1:0-38211 GCA_964391575.1 uncultured Limnohabitans sp. | reverse complement strand
TCTGGGGCGATCCGGAACGGTTCAAGAAGAGTTATTACCCGGCCGATTTCAAAGGCAAGTACTACCTGGCCGGCGACGGCGCCATCCGAGACGTGAAAACAGGCTACTTCACCATCACCGGTCGCATCGACGACGTGCTCAATGTCTCGGGGCACCGCATGGGTACGATGGAGATTGAATCGGCACTGGTCAGCTGCACCGAGCTGGTGGCCGAAGCCGCGGTGGTGGGCCGACCCGATGAGACCACCGGCGAGGCGATCTGCGCCTTTGTGGTGCTCAAGCGGCCATTGCCCACGGGCGAGGAGGGCAAGGCCATTGCCAAACAGCTGCGTGACCACATCGCCAAGGAAATCGGTCCGATCGCCAAGCCCAAGGACATCCGCTTTGGCGAAAACCTGCCCAAGACGCGTTCGGGCAAGATCATGCGGCGTCTTTTGCGCTCCCTGGCCAAAGGAGAGGCCATCACCCAGGACACCTCCACACTGGAAAACCCGGCCATCCTCAGTCAGCTCGGCCAGGCCTACTGAAACCCGCTGCGTGCCATCCCCCTGAGGGAGGGCCAAGCGGGCCGACTTCGCTTTGGGCGGCGGTACGCAAACAAGGCAGCCCAGGCGGCCTTTTGCGGGCCCAGGTCCCGCACCGGTCAGGACTTCAGACCCAGGCCCAGACGCTCGATGGTGCGTTTTTCGCTGGCGAATGTTTCCCGGATGAAAGCGGTGTACTGCTCGCTGTTCATGTAGATCACCGGCTGGTCGTACTTTTCGAAGGTGGCCAGGACGGCGGGATCGCTCAGGGTTTTGCGAAAAGCATCGTGCAGCTTGGCGACCACCGCCGGATCCATGCCGCGTGGACCCGCGATGCCGAAAGGCGAATCGGACACGGTGTCATAGCCCAGTTCATTGAGAGTGGGCACCGTGGGCCAGCGCTTGGTGCGCTTGCTGCCGTAAGTGGCCAGCAGGCGCATGGCGCCACTGTCCACATGGGGGGCCCAGCCCGTGGCGTCACTGTGGGCGTTGATGTGTCCGCCCAGCAAGGCCTGCAGACCGTCTGAGCTGCCCTTGAAGGGCACGTGGGTGAGCTGAATACCTGCCTTGCTGGCAAATTCCTCCACCGCCAGATGCGGGGTGGTGCCGTTGCCTGTGGAGCCATAGCTGAACTTTCCGGGGTTTGCTCGGGCGAAGTCGACCAGGTCCTTGACCGTCCGGAAGGGCGAGTCAGCCTTGACCACGATGCCAAACGTGTAGCCGGTCAGGCAAGCGATGTAGGTGAAGTCGCGCAAGGGATCAAACTGCATTTTCTGCATGTGGGGCAAGCGGGCCACGCCAATCGTGGTTTGCGACAGGGTGTAGCCGTCCGGGGCTGCCTTGAGCAGTTCGTTGGGACCGAGCATGCCGCTGGCCCCGGGCTTGTTTTCAACCACCATCGGCTGGCCCAAGGCCTTGCCGGCGCTCTCGGCCAGGGCACGCAGCACGATGTCGCTTGAACCGGCCGCTGGCCAGGGGCAGATCAGCTTGATGGGGCGGACAGGAAAACCCTGCGCCTGCGCCAGGCCGGGCACCGCCAGAGCGGCGCCAATCGCGCCACCGGCCTGCAGGAACTGACGACGGTCACGGACATATGAGGTCATGGCTTGTCTCCTTGGGGTTGCCAGCCCTTATTCAAGGCAAAACGGCCGGGCAAGGCAAGAGGGCCAACCCCTGCACGGGGTCGCGACCGGGACCGCGTCAGTCGCCCCGCACCGCGCCTTCGCGCCGCGGATCCGCGGCGCCGAACCAGCCCGCCGGTGAGCGCTCGATGGCCTGCAAGCCGCTGGGCATCTCGATCGAGCGGACCTCATGCCCGCGGGCAAGCAGGGCTTCGGTCATGGCCGGGCCAAAGCGGCCCGCTTCGAGCAGCGTGGGACCGTTGAGCGAGCTGACATTGGGCAGGTTGACAGCCTGTTGCGCATTGAACCCGCCCTCCAGCGTACCCAGAAGCAGTTTGGCGGTGTAGTGGATGATTTGCGCCCCGCCCGGGCTGCCCCCGCTCATCAGCAATTGACCTGTGGTCGCGTCAAAGACCAGCGTGGGGGACATGGACGAGCGCGGTCGCTTGCCAGGCTCGACCCGGTTGGCGATCGGGCGCCCCTGCGAATCGGCCGGCGTGAAGCTGAAATCGGTGAGCTGGTTGTTGAGCAGGAAGCCACCGGGTCGGTCAGGATCAGTACTGACCATCCGGCGGGCGCCGAACGCCGCTTCGATGGTGGTGGTCAGGGCCACCGCACGGCCTTGCGCATCCACCACACTGACATGGCTGGTGCCGAATTCGGTCTGTGCTGGCATGGGTGCCCAGGCATTGGGGAGGCCGCCTGGCGCACCGGGGGAAGCGAACTTCATGGAATGGGTGCCAATCAGGGCGCTGCGCGAACGTAAATATCCGGGCGCAAGCAAGCTGCGCCAGTCTCCGGCCGGCGCAGGCACGAAATCTGGATCGGCCAGGTATTGCGCACGGTCGGCAAAGGCTAAGCGCGAGGCCTCGGTGTAGCGGTGCACAAAGTCCGGGGAGGGCAGACCGTCCTCCCATGCAGGGCCACGGGCCGTGGTGAGGGCCAGCAATCCGAGGATCTGCCCGATGGCCAGCTGTCCGGAGGAGGGGGGCGGAAAGCCGCAGATCCGGTAGTTGCGGCCGTGGGCTGAATGATCGAAACACAAGGCCTCGCGCTCGCGTGGCTGGTAGGCCCGCAGGTCCTGCAGGCTCAGCGCACCCGGGCGCGGCGCCTGCGCCGTGCGGGCCACTATCGCCTGAGCGATGGGCCCTTCATGCAAGGCCCGGCTGCCCTCGGCAGCCAGGCGGCGCAAGACATGGGCGTATTCGGGATTGCGCAACCGATGGCCAACCGGCCAGGCCTGACCCTGCGCGTTGTAGAAAAAGCGTGCGGCCAGCGGGTCCTTGCGCAGATGAGGGTCGGCCTGCAGCAGGGCGTTCAGGCGAGGGCTGACCCGGAAGCCGGCCTCGGCCAGCGCGATAGCCGGCTCGAACAGCCGCGCCCAGGGCAAGGCGCCGTGCTGGCGGTGGGCGGTCTCAAGCATGCGTACCGCTCCCGGCACCCCTACCGAGCGTCCGCTTTGCACCGCTTCATCAAAGGGCAAAGGTTTGCCGTCGTCGCCCAGCAGCAGGTCGGGGCGGGCGGCCGCCGGGGCCGTCTCTCGACCATCAAAGGCCTGCACACGACGGCCGTCGAAGTGCATCAGGAAAGCGCCACCGCCGATGCCGCTCGATTGCGGCTCTACCAGGCCCAGCACCAGCTGCACGGCAATCGCGGCGTCCAGGGCCGAACCTCCGGCACGCAGGATCTGCTGCCCGGCCTCGCTGGCCAGGGGGTGGGCGGCCGCCACGGCCTGGCGCCTGAAGGTCCAGCCGGGCTTGTCGGTACTGCCGCTGGCAGCTTCGGGCAGGTCTTGCTTGACGTTGCGCCCCACAACGGGCGGGGGTGGTGAGGTGCAGGCTGCCAGCGCTGCCAGACCCATCAGGCAGGTCAGCCGCCAGAGTTGAGGTCGGTTCATGAAAATCCTTCGTGGCCGGAGGGCCACATTCACGGCGGTTCGCAGCATGGTGGGCCAGCGGGACCCGGCGCCGGTCGTTTCCTGAGGGCCCTTCTAACGGGGGGCCAGGCGAATGGCGCCGTCAAGCCGGATGACTTCACCGTTGAGCATGTCATTTTCGAAGATGTGCCGGACCAGCCTGGCGTAGTCCTGCGGTGTACCCAGCCGGCTGGGGAAGGGCACGCCTGCTGCCAGCGCGTCCTGCACGTCCTTGGGCATGCCAAACAGCATGGGCGTGCCGAAAATGCCGGGCGCAATGGTCATGTTGCGAATACCGTTGCGAGCGAGGTCGCGGGCGATGGGCAGCGTCATGCCCACCACACCGCCCTTGGAGGCGGCGTAGGCGGCCTGGCCGATCTGGCCATCGTAGGCGGCCACGCTGGCGGTGGAGATCAGCACGCCGCGCTCGCCGGTGGCCTCGGGCTCGTTCCTGCACATGGCCTCGGCGGCCAGACGGATCATGTTGAATGTGCCAATCAGGTTGACCGTGATGGTCTTGCTGTACACCGCCAGGTTATGGGCGCCGTTCTTGCCCACGGTTTTTTCGGCCGGGGCGATGCCCGCGCAGTTGACCAGACCCATGAGCTTGCCCATGGAAACGGCCCGGGCGACGACGGCCTGACCGTCAGCCTCGTGGCTGACATCGCACTTGACAAAGGCGCCGCCAATGTCGCTGGCCACAGCCTGGCCTTTGTCGACCTGCATGTCGGCGATCACCACCTGGCCGCCGCTGGCCGCCAGCATGCGCGCTGCGCCTTCACCGAGGCCCGAAGCCCCGCCGGTGACGATGAAAACCTTGCCCTGGATATCCATGTGCTGCTCCTGCCGCATTGACGTTGACGTTGACGTTACGTCAATTATGCACAGCACGGCCGATTGGGTGGGCTGGCGCACCGACCCGCCGTGGGGGGGCCGTTTCAATCCACCTCCAGTTCATTCCTGAAACCCTGCTTCATTGCTAGGCAGCGCGCCATGACCTCATCCATCACATCCACGTCCGGTCCAGCGACCGCCTCGGGCCCGCGTTGGCGCAAGCCGCACAGGGCGCTGGCCCTGCGACAGGCCGATCGTGCCCAGGCCCTGCTCGAGCGGGCCGACATCCGCCTGGGGGGCCATCGGCCCTGGGACCTGCAGGTTCACCATCCCGACACGCTGAGACAAATCCTCAAGGGAGGCAGCCTGGCCCTGGGTGAGACCTATGTGCAGGGGTGGTGGGATTGTGCGCAGATCGACGCTTTCATCTGCCGGGCCTTGCGTGCCGGTCTGCACCATCAGGTAGCGTGCCCGGGCCGGCTGCGGGCAGCGCTGCGTGCCCGTTTGCTCAACCTGCAGTCGATGGCCCGTTCATGGCAGGTTGCCCGGGTGCATTACGACCTCGGCAACGATCTCTACGAGGCCATGCTCGATCCGTCCATGGCCTACAGCTGTGGCTATTGGGCCCAGGCTTCGACTCTGGAGCAGGCCCAGCAGGCCAAGCTTGATCTGGTCTGCCGCAAACTGGAGTTGAGGCCGGGTATGCGGCTGCTCGATATCGGCTGCGGTTGGGGCAGCCTGATGCGCCACGCGGCCGAGCACTATGGCGTCGAGTGTGTCGGTCTGACCGTCTCCAACGCCCAGGCCGAGTGGGGGCAGGCCCGCCACCGTGGCTTGCCGATCCGCTTTGAGCTGGGAGATTACAGGCGCTTCAACCCCGACGGGGCGCAAAGCTTCGACGCGGTGGCCTCGGTCGGCATGTTCGAGCATGTGGGGCACAAGAATTACCGGACCTTTTTCGACATGGCCCGGCGCTGCCTGCGTCCCGACGGGCTGTTCCTGCTGCACACCATCGGCAAGAACCGTTCGAGCGAATCGACCGATCCCTGGATCGAAAAATACATCTTCCCCAACGGCGAACTCCCTTCGGCGGCCCGGTTGTCAGCCTCATCGGAGCATGCGTTCGTGATCGAGGACTGGCACAACTTTGGCGCCGACTACGATCGCACGCTCATGGCCTGGCAGGCCCGTTTCGAGCAGGCCTGGCCGACCCTGCGGGCGCGTTACGGTGAGCGCTTTTACCGGCTCTGGCGCTATTACCTGCTCAGCTGCGCCGGCACATTCCGGGCCCGCGACAACCAGCTCTGGCAGGTGGTGATGTCGCCCAACGGCGCCACCGGCGGCTACCGGCGGCCCCTGGCCTGAATCGGCTGCAACGGGTCAGCCCTTACCATCGCGTCTGGGTCCAGCCGTGCTGGGCCGGAGAGGATCATGGACGCTTTGGCGCGAATTTTTCTGGCCCTGGGGGCGCTCAGCGCAGGCCTGAGTGTGGCACTGGCCGCCGTGCTGGCCCACGGCCCTGGCGCCGCCGAGGCGGCGCAGCCGATGCTCAAAACGGCATTGAGCCTGCACCAGTTCCACGCCCTGGGGCTGGTGGCTGTGGCACTGGCGATCGCCTGGCGCGGCCCCAGTCGCTGGTGGCTCGCTTCGGGGGTCTTGATGCTGGCTGGCACGCTGCTCTTTAGCTTCAACCTCTATGCACGGGCCTGGTGGCAGTTCGATGCGTTGCGCGCCCTGGTGCCCTGGGGGGGGACCTGCTGGCTGCTGGCCTGGCTGTGCCTGGCCTGCGGGGCCTGGCGCGTGCAAGCTGCACCGCACACCGGCTGACGGTTTCCGGGCCCGACCCGCGTGCGTACACCCCTGCAGACTGCGAACCTGGTGGCGTGACCCGGCCAAAAGCTGCCTAGAATCGGCGCATGAACAAAACCCCAGCCAGCCAGGCCCAGGTATTGCGCAGCAACGGGCTGAAGGTGACCCTGCCCCGCCTGAAGGTGCTGGAAATCTTCGAGACCAGCGCCCGACGCCACCTGACGGCCGAGGAGGTGTTCAAGGAACTGCTGGCCAGCGAGTCCGAAATCGGTCTTGCAACTGTTTACCGTATCCTGATGCAGTTTGTCGAGGCTGGCATGCTGCACAAATCGACCTTCGATGCCGGCAAGGCGGTTTTCGAGCTCAACCGCGGCCATCACCATGACCACCTGGTGTGCGTCAACTGCGGCAAGGTGGAAGAATTTCTGGATGAGGCGATTGAAGATCGTCAGCGTGAAATTGCCCGGCGCCATGGTTTTCGCCTGCTTGACCACGCCATGGCTTTGTATGGACTGTGCAGCGATCCGGCCTGCCAGGCGGCCGCATCCCTCAGCCCTGAGGCATCCTGAGCGCCAGGCGCAGCCGGTTGGCTGTTTCAGCGCGAGACCGAATCCGGGCTGAAAAGCCCCGTCATCGCCAGCGAAAGGGCCACAAGGGGGCCGCTGGGCGCGTCCAGCCCCCATGACAGGCCCATGCCTGCCAGCGCCGCCATTACCGCCAGCATGATTGCACGGCCCGGGTGCTGGGTACTGCGGTGCCAAACAGCGGGTGCAATGAGGGCCGCGAACACGATGAACAGTCCCAGAACCTGCACCGCCAGACTCACCACCAGGGCAAAGGCGCCGTAAAACCAGCGGTCGTGTTGCAGGCGTGGGCCCATCAGCGCCACGCCCAGCGCACAAAGTGCCATCATCCCCACCTCGCGGGGCCCGGACCACAGGACATCGGCGGCCAACAGGGCCTGCAAGTGCTCGCTGCCATGGGCATCCAGTCTGGCCATCAACAATGCCGTGCAGGCGCAGGTCACATAGACCAGACCGATCAGGGCCTCGCGGTGTGCAGGTCGCTTGCGGGCCAGCCAGGCCACCAGCCCCGTGGCTGTCAAGGCAGCGGCCGCCGCCGCGGTCTGGGTGATCCATGCCCGATGCTCCTGTGTCAAGGCCAGTGCGGCCAGGGCCCCGGCGGCCGCCGCCTGGGCGATCGCCAGGTCCATGAACACCACCCCCCTGCGCAAAACTTGCGCGCCCAGAGGTGCCAGGGCCATGATCCCGGCGATCAGAGCCAGCACGGGCATCACGAACCAAAGACCGCTCATGCCGGACCCAGCAGACTCAGAATACGGTCCATCCAGCGGCCCAGGGCGTCCTCGACCGTCGGATCTTCCACGGTGGCGGGCAACTGCACCACGGTTGTTCGCTCCCCGAGCTGTTGGGCTAGCCAGCGTGCCGAACGCGGATCGTGATAGCTGCTGATCACGATGGCCCTGGGGGGGTGCGTACCCAGCTGGCCCAACAGGCGTTGCAGGTGACCGGGTGTGGGCGACAGGCCGGGTTTCGGTTCCAGGTCGGCCACCTGCCTGACGCCCAGCCAGTCCCACAGGTACAGAAAGGTCCCATGCTGGGCCGCGACGGTCATGCCGCGCAGCGGCAAGCTGCGCGTCTGCCAGGCCTGCAGCCGGTGTGTCCAGCTGCTTTCGAAAGCGGCCAGCCGTCGTTCAATGTCCTGCTTGGCGGCAGGAAACAATTGTTGCAGCCGCGAACTCCAGGCTCTCGCGACATCGAGGATGCGACGGGGGTCGGCATGCAGGTGCGGATTGCCTTGCGGATGGATATCACCGGCAAACGGGTTGCCCCCCTGGCCAGGGCGCGGATCGAGCAGTGTGACCGCACTGGCAGCGTAGAACATGCCCAGGGATCCGTCCTGTACCCTTGGGTTGCCGGCGCGCTGCTGCAGCACGGGCAGCCAGCCTTCCTCGAGTCCCGCGCCGGTACAGATCGCGACATCGGCACCGCGCAATTGCGCGATCAATGCTGGCCGCGCCTCGATATGGTGGGGGTCCTGCTGTGCATGCGTAGCCACATGGATACGCGCCTGGGGCAGAAGGGTCCGGGTCAGTGCGGCCCATTCCGGCCCGCACGCAAACACGGTGGGACTGGCCAGCGCAGGCGCTGCCATGAGCACGCCCCACAGCAGTCCTGCTGCGCCGATGTTCATGACGCAACGCCTCCACTCAGTAAGCATGTGCACCATGGGCTCCGAAGGCCAGGATGTACTGCAACGCCAGGGACCGGCGTGCGGGGGACTCGAGGCTCGCAGCGTCGGACTGCCGGGTCCATTGCACCCGAACTGTCTGGCGGTGCGAGGGTTTCCAGGCCAGCATCAGGGCCTGTTCTCGCAGACGGCCCAGGTCGACATGGTCTTCGTGCGCGATGGCGGCGCGCAAACGATCCCTGCGGGTCCCGATTTCCCAATGAGGGTGCCAGCGCCAGACTGCCGCCAGGCCCCATGCGCTGTGCCGTAATGCCGCCTGCCGGGACCCTTGTGCCCCCCGGACCTGTGCGCCCTCCAGACTCACGCGCAGTTGCTGCTGACGGTTATTGCCGTTTGGCGCCCATTTCCAGGTCATGTCCAGAAGCGACAGATGCCGTCCTGAAAATCGTGCCCCATGGTTGTGATCGTGGGTTTCGTGGTCACGGTCCCCGTCATGTTCCTCACCCTCGTGCACGGCCTCCTGGTGGACTGCAGCCGCACGGCGGTTATGCAGATAGGACAGACCGATGTGCCAGCTGTTGGACCGGTTCAAATCCCCACCCATGCGGGTACTGAGTGTGAAAGCGCCAGCACCTGACGGGGAATGTGGTGCCTGGGGGACCAGTTGACGTCCCCGAAACGCCTCGGCACCGACCACCCAGTAAAGCGTTGTGGGCAAAGTCAGGTTCAAGCGAATTCCATCGTCAGTCCAATGGCCACCCAGGAAGCTGCGATAGAGCAGTGGTCGTTCGACAAAATCGTCGGTGTGAGGATGTTGGGGGTTGAGACTGCCCACCTGGGCGGCAAAGCGGCCCACCCGGGCGTTCAAGCCGGCGGGCAGTTGACGGGTCTGGATCCAGGCCTCCTCGATGTGGGCCTTCAATTGGCCTTCATGGGTGGCCAAAGAAGCACTCCACTGGGCCTGCAGGTGCTGGCCCAGCGGCCCGCCGGCTGCCAGGTCGGAGTGACCCAATTGCAGCCCCTGGTCTCGCAAACCCAAGGCCAGGGCCCTGCTGGTCACGGCTGTGTCGATGACTGCACCCACCTGCCATCCGTCTGGATTCATTTGGGCGTGGGACTGATGGTTCATCAGCATCGTCGCCAGCATTGCAGGTGCCATCAGTTTTTTCATGCGTAGTTTGTCCATCGAGGTTTCCAGGAAGAAGGTTGATGATCCAAGTATATTGCGAAATCATTCTCAATATAAACTTGGCCCTTCAAGCCTTTTCAGCCGGAGCGGCCGCTTGCGTTACCCTTGCGACATGGAAAGAAATACCCGACAGCGATCCGCCATCCGTGACGCCATCGCATTGGCTGCGCGCCCCCTGTTGCCGCTGGAAGTCCTGGATGCAGCCCAGGCGGGTGCACCCGGACTGAGCATCGCGACCGTCTACCGCAACCTGCGGGCGATGGTCGATGAGGGGGCCTTGCGCATGGTGCTGCTGCCGGGCGAGAACGCCCGTTATGAAATTGGCGGGTCAGGCCATCACCATCATTTCCAGTGCAGGGGATGCCTGAAGGTGTTTGAAGTTGACGCCTGTCCCGGAAATCTGCAGCACCTGGCTCCCACAGGCTTCAGCGTTGAAGACCATGACCTGACCCTGTACGGCCGGTGTGGCGAGTGCCTGGGCGCCTCTGGCGGGACCACGGCACAGACGGCCTGCGAACACTGATGGAGACTCGCCGATGCAAACAGCACTTCGTGGTCTTGCCAAGGTCCTGATGGGGATGGTTTGTGTGGTGGGGTCCATGACCCCCGCGCAGGCCGGCAAGGCCCATGTTCACGGGCAGGCACGCATGGATGTGGCGGTTGAAGGCGGCCATATGACCATCGAGCTTGAAATCCCACAAGACAGTCTGGTGGGCTTCGAGCGGGCGGCCCGCACGCCGGCCGAGCGCCAGCAGGCACAACTCGCCCTGACCCGGCTGCGAGAGGAGGGCCTGCTCAAACCCAGCCCGCCGGCAGGGTGCGTCCAGCGCAGTGTCGACGTCCAGGCCCCGGCGCTGACGCAGACCACCGGGGCTGCCCCCGGGCAGGAGCATGCCGATGTCAGCGTTAGGTGGGCGTTCGTGTGCCAACACCCCCAGCAATTGCGCGCTCTGGATGTCGGCCTGTTTGCCGCCTTTGGGCGTCTTCAGCGGGTAGATGTGCAGGCAGTCGGGGCCACCGGCCAGCGCAAGGCCGTGCTGCGCCGCTCGGCGACGGTCCTGCAATTGGCCCCTTGAGTTTTCATTGCTGCTGGACCCTTGTATGAGCGCCGACACTCCCGTCTTCGAACTGCTGGATCTGCGTTTTCGCTACCCCGGCGCTCCAAGTGATGTGCTGGACCTGCCCCGGCTCCAGCTCGCGCGCGGTCAGCGATTGTTGTTGATGGGCGGCAGCGGCTGCGGCAAAAGCACCTTGCTTTCCTTGGTGGCTGGAGTGCTGCTGGCCAGTGCCGGGCGGGTTCGGCTGCTCGGGCAGGACTGGCAGTCGATGCGGGCGGGCGTTCGCGATGAGAGGCGTGTTGACCACGTGGGTTATGTCTTCCAGCAGTTCAATCTTCTGCCCTACCTGAGTGTGCTGGACAATGTGATGCTGCCCTGCCGCTTTTCGGCTGTACGCAGGCAGCGGGCGCTGGCCAGCCATGGCAAGGAGCTGGGGGCGGCGCAGGCCCTGCTGCAGGCGCTGGACCTGGAGTCGGGCTTGTGGCGCCGGGATGCAGCCTCCCTGTCGGTCGGCCAGCAGCAAAGGGTGGCTGTAGCCAGGGCCTTGATCGGCCAGCCCGAGCTGGTGATTGCCGACGAACCCACCTCGGCCCTTGACGAGGACCGGCGTGACGCCTTCATGCAGTTGCTCGGCGGCGAGTGTGCGCGCAGCGGCTGCGCGCTGCTGTTTGTCAGCCATGACCGACGTCTGGCCGGTCATTTTGACCAGGTGCTCGATTTGCCCGCGCTCAACCGCGCCGCCCGGGCAGGAGAGGCGACATGAGCGCCTGGCCTGGATTGGTGTCCCTGGCCTGGCGCAGCGCCTGGTACCGGCGTTGGGGTCTGGGGCTGGTGGTCCTGAGTCTGGCGTTGTCGACGCTCCTGTTGCTGTCGGTTGAACGGCTGCGACACGATGTACGGGCCAGTTTTACCCATGCTGTCTCGGGCACCGACCTGATCGTCGGTCCGCGCACCGGGTCGCTGCAGCTGCTTTTGTATGCGGTGTTCCGCATCGGGCAGCCCAGCCACAACATCCGCCACGCCAGTGTGTTGGCCCTGGAGCGCGATCGCGCGGTCGAATGGGTGGTCCCGCTGTCCCTGGGCGATTCGCACCGGGGGTATCCGGTGGTCGCCACCACCGGGGCCTATTTTGATCATTTCCGCTACGGCGATCGCCGTGCCCTGACCCTGGCCCAGGGCCAGCGCTTCGAGCAGGTCTTCGATGCGGTCTTGGGTGCGGAGGTGGCCCGTCAGCTGGGCTACACCTTGGGCTCGAAACTGGTGCTCAGCCATGGCAGCGGGACCATGGCTCACGAAGACCATGCCGACAAGCCTTTCACGGTGGTCGGCATTCTTGCGCCCACCGGCACTCCGGTCGACCGCTCGGTACATATTGCCCTGTCAGGCATGCAGGCGATCCATCTCGACTGGGTGGCGGGTGTGCCGCTGCCGGGTCGCTCGGTGTCGGCCGAGCAGGCCCTGGCCATGGACCTGACCCCCCGTAGCGTGACTGCAGCGCTGGTCGGCCTGAAATCGCGCGCGGCCGTGTTTGCAGTGCAAAGACGCGTCGCCGAATACGACCAGGAGCCCCTGATGGCCATCCTGCCGGGCGTGGTGCTCGATGAACTGTGGGCGGTTGTGGGCGCGGCCGAACAGGCCCTGCGGCTGATGGGCGTGCTGGTGGCCGTTGTCAGTCTTGCAGGCCTGGTCGCGGTGGTGGTGACGGCGCTGGAGCAACGTCGCCGTGAAATGGCGGTGCTGCGCTCGATCGGTGCCGGCCCACCACGGGTTTTCCTGTTGCTCGGTCTCGAGGGTCTGATGGTCGGACTGTGCGGTGCTGCGGCCGGCACGCTGCTCTGGATGCTGATGACGCTCCTGGCAGCGCCCTGGGTCGAGGCCACTTATGGCATCGGGCTCAGCGGTGCCGGGCTGCGCGTGCCCGAGCTGGTCCTGCTGGGCGCAGTGGTGCTGGCCACCACGCTGGCCAGCCTGCTGCCGGGCTGGCGTGCCTACCGATTGTCCCTGGCCGAGGGCTTGTCACCGCGCTCCCTGTAAACCGCTTGGCGTATCCGGGAGGATCAACGGAATCCGACCCGGTCGAGCATCTGCTGGACCCTGATCTGGTTCATGCCGACCGTGCTGACCGGCACAATTTCGCTCTTGAAATCGCCGCCACCCATGCTCATCAAGGCTGGATTGTCAAAACGCACATTTCGGGCCGCAGGCCATTCGTTGTTGCCATCGGCAAAATGACGTTGTGCCGAGGGGCTGGCCAGGTATTCAAGAAATCGCCGGGCTGCATCCACGTTTTTGGCATGCCGGGCGACCGCTCCGCCGGCAATATTGATGTGAGTACCCCAACTCGACTGGTTCGGAAAGACCACGCCCAGCCTGTCCATCAGCGCCTTGTCACCGGCTTTGTCCGATCGCATCAGGCGGGCCAGGTAATAAGTGTTGGTGACGGCCAGGCCACACTCCCCGGCGGCGACCGAGCGGATCTGGTCGGTGTCGCCGCCCTTGGGTGTTCGGGCCATGTTGGCGACCAGGCCTTTGAGCCAGGCTTCGGTTTTTTGCGGACCGAGGTGCTCGGTCATGGCGCCAAAGAGGCTCAGGTTGTAGGGGTGGGAGCCTGACCGGATGCATAACTGGCCCTTGAAGCGGGGATCGGCCAGCTTTTCGTAGCTGTCGAACTCCTCCGGCTTGAACTTTTGCTTGTCAAAGACCACCACCCGCGCCCGGGTGGACAGCCCGAACCAGGCCGTGGCACCGTCTTCCGAGGGTTTGGCCCGAAGGTGGGGCGGGATGGCCTGCTCGAGCACCTGGGAGCGGATGGGCAAGAACAGTCCATCGATCTGAGCCCGCCAAAGCCTTGCAGCATCCACCAGCAAGATCACATCGGCGGGTGAGGAGGCGCCTTCCGCCCGGAGCCGAGCCAGGATACCGGCATCGTCCGCGTCCACCCGGTTGATCCGGATGCCGGTGGAGCGGGTGAAGTCGCTGTACAGGGCCTCATCGGTCGGGTAATGACGGGCAGAATAAATATTGACGACCCTGTCCTGGGCGACAATCGGCAAGGTGAGGGTCGCGGCACAGACCATCCACAAACCCCGAAGCCAGCACTGGATACTTATTTTCATGATTCAAGGGAAGAGTCGGCCCTGCCCGGGCCGGTGATTGCATGTCCAAACAATGCTACCTCAAATGCAAATAATTCGCAAATACATTTGCAATCCTTTTGATTTGCAACAACAACGACGGCGAAGTCTCTGTGCAGGGCTCATGGGACTGGTCCTGGCAGGATGCAGCCATCTGCCACCGGAGAAGGTCGATACGGTCAGAACACCGGGTGTCGCCGAGCCCTTGCGCATCGGGTTGGCCCTGGGCGGAGGCGCTGCACGGGGTTTTGCCCATGTCGGTGTGATCCAGGTGCTCGAGGAGGCAGGCATCCGTCCGCATCTGGTCACGGGCACCTCGGCGGGCAGTCTGGTGGCGGCGCTGTACGCCAGCGGCAAATCCACCGAACAGCTGCGCCAGGTGGCCGAAACCATGGAGGAGGCGGCGATCACCGACTGGGTCTTGCCGCTTTTCAACCGCGGCGCGCTCAAGGGGGAGGCGCTGGCGCAGTATGTGAATCGTCAGGTGGAAGGCCGCGCCATCGAGAGCATGGCCATTCCCCTGGGCATTGTGGCCACCGACCTGCAGAGCGGGGAGGGGGTGGTTTTCCGGCGCGGCAACACCGGCACGGCGGTTCGCGCCTCCAGCGCGGTGCCCGGTGTGTTTCTGCCCGTGGCAGTCTCGGGCCGGGAGTATGTGGACGGCGGTCTGGTCGCACCGGTGCCGGTCCGACAGGCCCGCGAGATGGGCGCCAATTTCGTGATAGCCGTGGACATCTCCAGCGATCCGGCTGGCAATCCCTCGGCCGACACCTTCCAGATCCTCCTGCAGACCTTCACGATCATGGGACGCAGCATCAACCAGTGGTCACTGCGGGAGGCTGATGTGGTCGTCAAGCCCCAGCTGAGCGGTGTCGGCAGTGCAGACTTCGGGGCCCGGCGTCGTGCCATCGAGGCCGGTCGACGGGCCATGCAGGCTGAAATGCCACGACTGCGCGCAGCCCTTGAACGCCGGTCCGGCGGCACATAAAAAAAGGCTGATCTTCCGATCAGCCTTGAAGGACTCCTGAATCCCGAAAGATGTCGAAAGAGTCCGAGGAGACAACTTGTCAGGGGGCCATGGCTGCGCCAATCAGGGCTGCCGCGGCCGGATTCAGCGTTTCTTGCCGGCCTTGGCGGGGGCTGGCTTGGCCTGGGCCATGGCGTTGAAATTCGATTCGGCCAGGTCGGTGGCCTGCTTGACGGCCTTTTGGACCGATTCAAAAGCGTTGTTGGCAGCGACCACGGCACTCTTCATCATGGCCACAGCCGATTCCGAACCGGCCGGGGCATTCTGGGTGGCGGTGTCGAGCAGGCTGGACATCTGCTTTTGGGCCACGGCGGCCTGGGCTTCGAAAGCCTTGGTGAATTCGCTGCCGGTGCCCGAGGCGATCTCGAACAACTGGCGGCTGTAGGCAGCGGTTTTCTCGGCCAGAGGCTGGAAAAGATGGGCCTGCAGGGCCAGCAGCTCCTGGGCGTCCTTGACACTCAGGAGGGTCTGGGTGCTGTGGGCCGACTCCAGCAGAGTGGACTTGGCGGCTACCATGTTCAGCTCGACCAGCTTTTCAACGCCTTCAAAGGCTTTGGCCGTCAGACCAAAGAGGGTGTCCACATGGGCCTTGTTCGAAGCCGCGATTTGCTCGGGTGTCATCATCTGTCTCTCCATCAGGTGGGTTTGAAGCGGGACCACACCGCATGACTCTTCATGTTGCGGTGCAGCATATCGGCAAGTATAGGGTGGGGGCCCTGAACTTCAAGACCGTCAGGGGGTGTGGGCGTGTGATTAGAGAGGGTTTTCTAGAATCGGGGCTTCAACCACACCGACATGCACGCCTATTACGCCGACCATTTTGTGCTGCCCCTGCCCGAGGGGCATCGGTTTCCGATGCGCAAGTACAGCCGATTGCGCGACCGGCTGGGGGCCGAACTTGGGGCGGTGCGGTTTTTTGAAGCCCCTGCAGCCAGTGACGGCGAGCTGGCGCTGGTGCACACCCCCGCCTATGTGCAGGGCATAGCACAAGGGACCTTGCCGCCTGCGGTCTACCGCGAAATCGGCTTTCCCTGGAGTCCGGCCATGGCTGAACGTGCCCGGCGCTCGGTGGGTGCAACCGTCTCGGCGGCGCGGGCCGCCCTGACCGAGGGCCTGGCGGGCAATCTGGCCGGGGGCACCCACCACGCCAGCGCTGACAAGGGCGGCGGTTTTTGCGTCTTCAACGACATTGCCGTTACCGCCCGCCTGATGCAGGCCGAAGCGGCGCGTCAAAGCAAGCGCACTTTGCAGGTGGCGGTCGTCGATCTGGACGTGCACCAGGGCAACGGCACAGCACGCATCTTCGAGCGCGATCCGAGCGTCTTCACGCTGTCGCTGCATGGCGAAAAGAACTTCCCATTTCGCAAGGAAGCGGGTGACCTGGATGTGGGACTGCCCGACGGGTGCACCGATGGCCCTTATCTGGAGGCGCTGCACCAGGCCCTGGAGCAGTTGCAGGGGCGGTTTGACCCCGACCTGGTCATTTACCTGGCGGGTGCCGATGCGCATGAAGGCGACCGGCTCGGGCGGCTCAAGCTCAGCATGGACGGCATGGCCGCGCGCGACCGCGTGGTGTTTGACTGGGCCTGGCAACGCCGTCTGCCGGTGGTCCTGTGCATGGGGGGAGGCTACGGCCACGACATCGAAATCACCGTGAGCGTACAGGTGCAGACCTGGACATTGGCGCTCGAGTACTGGCAGCGCTGGCAACGTCCGCAGCCTGGTGTCCGAGCGACTTCCTGAACAAAAGCGCGGGCAGGGGCTGGCACAATCGCGCCCATGGTTGCCCATGACAAACCCGAGCCGCAAGGTCGTCAGGCCTTCAGGGCCTTTCGAAGCATCACCACCCGCTGGATGGACAACGACGTGTACGGCCATGTGAACAATGTGGTCTATTACAGCTGGTTTGACACCGCTGTGAACGCCCTGCTGATCGACAAAGGCGTGCTCGACATTCACGGCGGCGCGACCATTGGCCTGGTGATCGAGACCCACTGCAATTATTTTGCCCCGCTGGCTTTTCCGCAAACCATCGAGGCAGGTGTGCGCGTGGCCAGGCTGGGCACCTCCAGCGTGCGCTACGAGGTGGGACTGTTCGCCCAGGGTGAGCCCCTGACCGCCGCCCGCGGCCATTTTGTCCATGTCTATGTGGACCGCGAATCGCGTCGCCCGGTGCCCTTGCCGGCCCCCCTGAAAACATTTCTGGAGACTTTGCGATGAAGCCCTTTCCGCCCACCTCGCAGGTCAGCACGCATGTGGCTGACCCGGACAGCGTGGATGCCGCCATCGGCAGCCGCTTTTCCACCCGTGCGTTTATTGATAAGCCGGTCGACCGGGCCGTGCTGATGGAGGTGCTCGAGCTTGCCGGTCGTGCACCCAGTGGCACCAACACCCAGCCCTGGAAGGTCTATGTGCTGCAGGGCGCCCAACGGGCAGAACTGGTCCGGCAGGTTTGCGCTGCACACGACGCCCTGGCGGCCAATCCGGCGCTGGCAGCCGAGTATGGCGAAGCCTATGACTATTACCCCGAAAAATGGGTGAGCCCCTATATCGACCGACGCCGCGAGTGCGGCTTTGGCCTGTATGGCGTGCTGGGCATTGGCAAGGGTGACAAGGCCCGCATGCACGAACAGCACCAGCGCAATTTCAGGTTCTTCGACGCCCCCGTGGGTCTCATGTTCACCATCGACAAGGTCATGGGACGCGGAAGTCTGCTGGACTACGGCATGTTTTTGCAGACCCTCATGATTGCAGCCCGCTCCCGGGGCTTGCACACGTGTCCGCAGGCGGCCTGGAATGGCTTTGCCCGCATCATCCTGCCGCTGGTGGGGGCGGGTGAAAACGAAATGCTGGTGTGCGGCATGTCGCTGGGTTATGCAGACGAGTCCGCGCTGGTCAACACCTTCCAGACCCACCGGGTCAGCGCGGCCGAGTTCACGCACTTTGTAGGCTGAGTTCGGCAGATGCCGGTTTTGGGTCTGGAGAGTCTGGCGCTGCAGCTGCTGGGCGGCCTCAGCCATGCCACCACGCTGTTTCTGATGGCTTCGGGGTTGACGCTGATTTTTGGCGTGACCCGGATTGTCAACTTTGCGCACGGCAGTTTTTTCATGCTGGGAGCGCTGGTGTCGGCGCACGCCGTCACGCTGTGGTGGCCCGCTCTGGGGGAGTCCGCGGTGGGCTATGCAGGGGCGATGCTGCTGGGCGCGGCAGTGGCTTGTATCGCCGGGGCGCTGGCCGAGTGGTTCTTGCTCAGGCGCATGCGCCATGCCCCCGAGCTGTACCAGCTGGTGGCCACCTTCGGACTGACCCTGGCCATGCACGATGCCATGCGCTGGTTCTTTGGTCCCGAAGAAGTTTTCGCGCCAAGGTTTCCTGGCCTGAAGGGGGCGGTGGAGATTGCCGGGGCCTATTTCCCGAGCTGGCAGCTGATGACCATGGCCCTTGGTCCCCTGGTGTGGCTGGGCCTGCACCTGCTGCTCACCCGCACCTTGTGGGGCCGGCAGGTCAAGGCTGCCACCCAGGACCGGGAAATGCTCGACGCCCTGGGGGTGAACCCGGCGCCCCTGATGCTCGGAGTGGTCATGCTCGGCTGTGCCCTGGCCGGACTGGCCGGTGCCTTGCAATTGCCCCGGGAACCCGCCCACCTGCAGATGGATGTGAATGTGGTGGTCGAAACCTTCGTGGTCGTGGTCACCGGGGGACTGGGCAGTGTCGGCGGAGCATTTGCAGCCGCATTGCTGATCGGCGTGATCCACGCGCTGGGCGTGGCTTTGGTGCCCGAGGCCACTCTGGTGCTGGTGTTTCTGACCATGGCCGTGGTTCTGGTGCTGCGACCCCAGGGCCTGGGGGGGGCGACCCTGGCCTTGCCGCAGCGTGAGTCGGTACCGGTTTTCTCGAGGGGGCCTGCGGGTGCGGGTGGCCGCCTGGTGTTTGCAGCCGTGGGGGCGTTCTTGTTGTGGTCGCTGGGGCAGGGCGATTACAGCCGCAGCCTGACCGAAGACCTGCTGGTCATGCTGCTGCTGGGCCTGAGCCTGCAGGTCATGATGGCGCTGGGTGGATTGGTGAGCTTCGGTCATGCAGCCTTTTTTGCCCTGGGGGCTTATGGTGCCGCCCTCGTTCATCTGACCTGGGGTTGGAGCCTGCCGGCCGCATTGGCCGCAGGCATGGGTCTGGCGCTGGCGGTGGCCGCCGTGTTCGGCCTGGTGCTGGTGCGCATGAGCGGGGTGTACCTGGCCATGCTCTCGCTGGCCCTGGCGCAGGTGATCTGGGCGGGAGCCAGTCAGTGGGTGGCCTTGACCGGCGGTGACAACGGACTCATCGGTCTGCAACTCATCGACCCTGCGGCCCGTCCGGCTTTTGGCTGGGGTTTGCTGGCGTTGGTGCTTGCTGCCGTGGCCCTGCTGGGTCGCTGGAGCGCGTCCAGTCGTGGCGCTGCCTTGCAGGCCTTGCGTGACGCGCCTTTGCGGGCTGCGGCCAGCGGACTGCCGGTGGCGCGGCTGCGCTATCAGGTGTTCCTCCTCAGTGCCGTGCTGGCCGGACTGGCCGGTGGACTGTGGGCGGCGGTCAAGGGGGCGGTGTTTCCGTCAGTCGCCGGTGTGGCCACTTCGGTCGATGCCCTGCTGGTGATCTTGTTGGGCGGGGTACATCAGTTGTGGGGCGCAGGGGTCGGCAGCGCCTTGCTGGTGTGGGGCGGGGCGGAACTGGGCCGGGGACTGGAGTACTGGCGAGGGGTCCTCGGGCTGGTGATCATGGGGGTCATGATGCTCTCGCCCAGCGGCGTTCTCGGTGGACTGCAGGCGCTCAGCCTGCGCTTGCGGAGCCGGCCATGAGTTTGCGTGTGGCCAATCTGGTGAAGCATTTCGGGGGTGTCAAGGCGCTCGATGGTGTCGACTTCGAGGTGCCGGCCGGCCAATGCGTGGCCCTGATCGGTCCCAATGGCGCTGGCAAGTCCACCTGTTTCGCCTGCCTTGCGGGCCAGCTGACGCCGTCTGCCGGGCGTGTTTTCTGGCAGGGTCGGGACATCACGGACCGGTCCGCCGCGCAGCGAATGTCCCTGGGCATGGCCCGCACTTTTCAGGTCGCCCAGACTTTCGAAGCCCTGACCGCCCTGCAGAACGTGCAGCTGGTGCGTTCGCGCCACCGTTTGTCCTGGTGGGACCGCCTGTCAGCACGTTTCCCTCAGCAGGCCCTGCAGGATCTGCAGTCGGTCGGGCTCGACCGTGTGGCCGATACAGTGGCAGCCGACTTGCCCTACGGCGCCCGTAAAAGGCTCGAGCTGGCCCTGGCCCTGGCCGGCTTGCCTGAACACGGTCAGCGGCTGCTCTTGCTCGACGAGCCTGCGGCCGGACTGGCTCCCACCGAGCGTGCGGCCATGATGGGTCTGGTGCGCCAGGTGGCCTCGAGGGGTGTGACGGTCCTCTACACCGAACACAATATGGACGCTGTTTTCGGCGTGGCCGACCGGGTGCTGGTGCTGATGCAGGGCCGAAAAGTCGCTGATGGAGATCCCGCAGCAGTCGCCCTCGATCCGCAAGTGCGAGAAGGTTACCTGGGCCGGGACTTTGCCTTGCAGCCTTTGCAGGAGGGGCCCCATGTTCGCAGTTGAAGGCCTGCAGGCCTGGTGGGGCCACGCCCAGGCCCTGTTCGACATCAGTCTGGAGGTCCGTGAGGGCGAACTGGTGGTGTTGCAAGGTCTCAACGGAGCCGGCAAGTCGACCTTGCTGCAGGCCCTGATGGGGATCGGGCCCCGCGTGCAGGGACGCATCACCTGGCAGGGCCAGCAGCTGCAGCACTGGCCGGCACACCGCCGTGCCCGCGCCGGCCTGGGCTATGTCGCCGAAGACCGGCGCCTGTTCACCGCCCTGTCGGTGCAGGACAATTTGTGGATTGCGGCCAGGGCCTCGGGGGGTGGCGAAGCCAAGCAGCGCCTGCAGCAGGTGTTGCGACTGTTTCCGGCCTTGCAGTCCATGCTGCGACGACCGGCCAGCCAGATGAGTGGCGGTGAGCAACAGATGCTGGCGCTGGCCCGCACCCTGATGACCGAGCCGCGTCTGCTGCTGCTCGACGAGCCCTGCGAGGGCATCGCCCCGGTACTGGTGGCGGCCATGCGTGATGCCCTGCTGGATCTGGCGTCCCAGGGCCTGACCCTGCTGGTGGCCGAGCAAAATCATATCCTTGCCGACCGGGCGCACCGTGTCCTGACCCTCGCGGGAGGGCGGTTGGCTGCCTCGCCGTCGTGAGGGTTCCATCCTTTACACTGGTCTGCATGCTTTGTGCACCGCGCTGCCTTGAACCCGAGACAAGATGATCGTCACCAGTTTGCTCGATACCGACCTTTACAAATTCACCATGATGCAGGTGGTGCTCCACCAGTTCCCTGGTGCCCAGGTCGAGTACAAATTCAAGTGCCGCAACCCGGGGGTGCCGCTGGCTCCCCATGTGGACGAGATTCGCAGCGAAATACGCTCCCTGTGCAGTCTGACCTTCAAGGAGTCCGAGTTACGCTACCTGCGCAGCCTGCGCTTCATCAAGAGCGATTTTGTGGATTTCCTGGGGCTGTTTCGCCTCAATGAAAAGTACATCCAGGTGACTGCACTGGACAACGGCGAAATTGACATCACCATTGACGGCCCCTGGCTGCACACGATCTTGTTCGAGATCCCGGTGCTGGCGATCGTCAACGAGGTGTTTTTCCGCAACACCCAGCGGGTGCCCGATCTGATGGAAGGACGGCGTCGGCTCGATACCAAGATCGCCCAACTGCAGGCGCCGGGTCTGGAGACCCTCAGGATTGCCGACTATGGCACGCGCAGGCGTTTTTCACGCGCCTGGCACGAGGAGGTGCTGCGGGTCATGGCGGCACGGCTGGGCGCCGGCCCCACGGGCCAGTTCGCCGGCACCAGCAATGTCTTTTATGCCCGCTTGCTGGGCCTGACGCCGCTGGGCACCATGGCCCATGAGTACCTGCAGGCCTGCCAGGCGCTGGGCCCGCGGCTGCGCGACAGCCAGGTGTTCGGTTTCGAATCGTGGGCTCGCGAATACCGCGGTGACCTGGGCATTGCACTGAGCGATGTGTACGGGCTCAATGCCTTCCTGGCCGATTTCGACATGTATTTCTGCAAGCTTTTTGACGGCGCGCGCCACGACAGTGGCGACCCGTTTGCCTGGGGTGAGCGCATCATCGAGCATTACCGCAAGAACCGGGTCGACCCCCTGACCAAGACCCTGATCTTCAGCGACAGCCTGACCATTCCCCGGACCATTGAACTGTTTCTTCAATTTCAGGGCCGTTGCCAGCTGGCATTCGGGGTCGGTACCAACCTGACCAACGACCTCGGGTACGAGCCGTTGCAAATCGTCATCAAAATGACCCGCTGCAACGGCCAGCCCGTCGCCAAATTGTCAGACACGCCCGGCAAGGGCATGTGTGATGATGAAAAATACCTGGCGTACCTGCGCCAGGTGTTCGGCATCGAATCCCCGGCCTGACCGGTTGCCCGCCTTACTGGATGAAGATCATGCGCCTGCCTGCAAAAATCTGTGGCCCTGTCCGTTGCGATCCATGGATCCGGCTGTTGACAATACTTGCGATGCTGACTGTGCCACTGGGCGCTCAGGCCGCTGAATTTGATGGCTCAAGGCTCACGGCCCTCTGGGGCGTGCCGTTTGCCGGCATCCTGCTGTCGATTGCCCTGATGCCGTTGTTGACCCCACAGTTCTGGCACCACCATTTCGGCAAGGTGGCTGCTGCCTGGGCGCTGGCCTTCTTGTTGCCCTTTGCGCTGGTGTTTGGTCCGGATGTGGCTGCGGCCAACCTGGTACACGCCCTGCTGGCCGAGTACATCCCTTTCATCATTTTGCTCACCGCCCTTTTTACGGTGTCGGGGGGGATTTACATCCGGGGCAATCTGCACGGCAGTCCGGGCCTGAACACCGCAATATTGGCCATCGGCGCAGTGCTGGCCAGTTTCATGGGGACCACCGGGGCGTCCATGCTGCTGATCCGGCCGCTCATTCGTGCCAATGACAACCGCAAGCATGTCGCCCATGTGGTGGTGTTCTTCATTTTCATTGTTTCCAATGCCGGTGGATCGCTCACGCCCCTGGGTGACCCGCCGCTGTTTCTGGGCTTTCTCAAGGGGGTCGATTTCTTCTGGACCGTGCGGACCCTGCTGCCGGAAACGCTGTTTCTGGTCGGTTCCCTGCTGGTCATCTTCTACTTCCTTGATTCCCACTATTACCATAAGCGTGAAGAGATGATGCCCCGAGATCCGACGCCGGATTCGCGTGCCATCGGCTTTGACGGCGGGATCAATTTCGCCTTGCTCGGGGCGGTCGTGGCCCTGGTGCTGATGAGCGGTCTGTGGAAGCCTGGCGTGGTGTTCGATGTCTGGGGCACCGAAGTGGGACTTCAGGGTCTGGTGCGTGATGCCGGTCTGGTCCTGGTCACTCTGGTTTCATTGCGGCTCACGCCTGCCCAGGTCCACGTCGACAACCAGTTTGGCTGGGCGCCGATGCAGGAGGTGGCCAAGCTTTTTGCCGGCATTTTCCTGACCATCATCCCGGTCATTGCCATGCTCAAGGCCGGTGTCAACGGGCCGTTTGGCGCCGTGGTGCAGGCCGTGACGCAGCCCGATGGCAGCCCGAATGTCACCATGTATTTCTGGATTACTGGTGCCCTGAGCTCGTTTCTGGACAATGCGCCCACCTACCTGGTGTTCTTCAACACGGCTGGCGGGGATGCCCAGGTCCTGATGACCACCCTGGCGCCGACGCTGGCCGCGATTTCGGCCGGTGCGGTGTTCATGGGAGCCAACACCTACATCGGCAATGCGCCCAATCTGATGGTCAAGGCCATTGCCGAGGACCGGGGCGTACGCATGCCCAGCTTTTTCGGCTATATGCTGTGGTCGGGCACGGTACTCATTCCGCTGTTCATTGTCATGACTTTCATCTGGTTTGTGTGATGACAAGAGCGGCCGTTTTGGTGGCTCGCGCCATCTTTCCCGAGGTGCTCGATCAACTCCGGCAGGTGTTCGAGGTGGATCACAACCAGGACGATGTGGTTCTGAGTCCGGGGCAACTGCGTGAGCGTCTGCTGGGCAAGGCGGGTGCGCTGACCACCGGCAGCGAGCGCATTGACGGTCCGACGCTGCAGGCCTGTCCGGGCCTGAAGATCGTCGCCAATATGGCCGTCGGTTTCAACAATTTCGATATCGAGGCCATGACCCGCGCGGGTGTGCTGGCGACCAATACCCCGGATGTCCTGACTGAAACCACCGCCGATTTCGGCTTTGCCTTGCTGATGGCCACTGCGCGGCGCGTCACCGAGAGCGAGCACTTCTTGCGAGCTGGCCACTGGCACCAATGGCGTTACGACCTGTTTGCCGGAGCGGAAGTGCATGGCACCACGCTGGGCATCATCGGCATGGGACGCATCGGGCAGGGCATTGCCCGCCGTGCCGCGCATGGCTTTGGCATGCGGGTGCTCTACCACAACCGCTCGCGTCTTGGCCCCGAGCTGGAACGCCAATGCAAGGCTGGTTATGTGGACAAGGCCACGCTGCTGCGCGAGTCGGACCATGTGATGCTGGTGGTGCCCTACTCGGCAGCGTCTCATCACACCATCGGAGCCCGCGAACTGGCCCTGATGAAACCAGGCGCAACCCTGGTCAATATTGCCCGTGGCGGCATTGTGGACGATGCTGCGCTGGCGCAGGCCTTGCGCGAGCGGCGTATCGCCGCTGCCGGGCTGGACGTCTTCGAGGGCGAACCTCAGGTCCACCCGGATCTGTTGACTGTGCCCAATGTGGTGCTGACCCCCCACATTGCCAGCGCCACGGTCGCGACCCGCCGGGCCATGGCCCAACTGGCCGCTGACAACCTGATCGATTTTCTCTTGCGGGGGCGGCCACGCACCCCCCTCAATCCCGAGGTTCTTACTTGAGCGAGATGCTTTTGTGGGGTTTGCTGGTTCTGGCGCTGCTGGTCGGGCTGGGGGTTGTGCTCTTGCTGGCGCGTCAGCCCTCGGCCGATCCTCTGCCCTTGCTCGGTGAGCTGCAGACCCGCCTGGCCGCTTTGCACAGCCAAAACGAGCGGCTGGAACGCGAGCTGCGCAATGAGGTGGCGCAGTCGGCGGTGCAGACCCGACAGGAGAGCATGCAGACCCTGACCCTGTTTCAGCAAAGTCTGTTGCAGCAAAGTGCCGAGGCCACCCGCACCCAAAACCAGCAGATCGACGCGCTGGCTCAGCAGCTGGCCTTGCTGCAAAAAAGTCTGACCGACAGCCTGGCGCTGCAGGTGCAGGGCCTGTCGGAGGCCAATGCCCGTCGACTGGCCGAAATGCGCGTCACCATGGAGACCCAGCTGGCCCAACTGCAGCACAGCAACTCCACCAAGCTCGACGAGATGCGTCAGACCGTCGACGAGAAGCTGCAGGCCACATTGCAGGCGCGCCTGGGCGAGAGTTTCCGCCAGGTGGCCGAGCGCCTCGAGCAGGTGCACAAGGGACTGGGCGAGATGCACACCCTGGCCCAGGGCGTGGGTGACCTCAAGCATCTGCTGACCAATGTCAAGACGCGCGGCATGTTTGGCGAGGCGCAACTCGGGGCTTTGCTCGAGCAAGTGCTGGCCCCCGAGCAGTACGCTGCCCAGGTCGCCACGCGCCCCGGCGACAAGAACCGGGTGGACTTTGCCATTCGGCTGCCTGGGCGCAGCGATGACGGCCAGCCGGTCTGGCTGCCGATCGACGCCAAATTTCCCAACGAAGACTATGAGCGCCTGCTGGATGCGCAGGGCCGGGCAGACGCCGCCGCAGCCGAGCTGGCTGCCCGGGCATTGGAAGCCCGCATCAAGCTTGAAGCCCGATCGATTGCCGAGAAGTACCTGGAGCCGCCGCACACCACCGACTTTGCGGTCATGTTTCTGCCCACCGAAGGCCTGTATGCCGAGGTGCTTCGCCGCCCCGGTCTGATGGAACTGTTGCAGCGCGAGCACCGCGTCACCCTGACCGGCCCCACCACGCTGATGGCCATGCTCAATTCGCTGCAGATGGGGTTTCGCACCCTGGCCCTCGAAAAACGTTCCAGCGAGGTCTGGCAGGTGCTGGGCGCTGTCAAGACCGAGTTCGGCAAGTTTGGCGAAGTGCTCACCCGGGTGCGCAGCCAGACCCAGACCGTGCTCAACACCCTGGACCAGGCCCAGACCCGCACCAATGTGATGAATCGGGCACTGCGGCAGGTCGATGCCCTGCCCGAGTCCCAGACCCAGGCGCTGCTGCCGGGCCAGGACATTTGAGATCCACGCGTGAGAAGACAGCTCGCGCGCCTGATTGCCGGACAGATGTTCTTGCATGCCTGCATGGCGGGCACGCGCATGGCCGTCCCCCTGCTGGCCCTCAAGCAGGGTTACAGCGCCCTGGCCGTGGGGGTTTTGCTGTCCTGCTTTGCCCTCACATCGGTTTTTGTCAGTCTGCCGGCAGGACGCTGGGCGGACCGGCGCGGACTGCACCGCCCGGTGGCCTTCAGTGTAGGGCTGGCCTGCGCCGGGGCTGCGCTTGCGGCGCTCTGGCCGGTCTTTGCCGTGCTGTGTCTGGCCGCACTGGCCACTGGCGGTGCCACCGGCATTGCTGTCATTGCGCTGCAGCGGCATGTGGGCAAGATGGCCCATGGCCCACAGCAACTCAAGGAAGCCTTCAGCTGGCTGTCGATCGGGCCGGCCGTTTCGAACTTCGTTGGGCCGGTGGCGGCCGGTCTGCTGATCGACCATGCCGGACAGGCGCAGGCCGACGAATGGGGCTTTCGGGCGGCCTTCATCCTGATGGCCATATTGCCGCTGGTGACCTGGGGCTGGATTCGACACGCGCCTGAACTGCCACGCACTTTGCCTCCCGAGGGGAGCGGTTCCCGGCGGACGATGGATTTGTTGCGGGAGCCGCTGATGCGTCGCCTGCTGGCCGTCAACTGGCTGCTGGCTTCATGCTGGGATGTGCACACTTTCATGGTGCCGGTGCTCGGCCATGAGAAGAACCTCAGTGCCTCCGAGGTGGGCGGCATTCTGGGGGCTTTTGCCATCGCCGCAGCCTGCATCCGCCTGTTCTTGCCCTGGTTTTCAAGGTTTGTGCAGGAGCACCAGGTGGTCAGCAGCGCCATGGTGGCCACGGCCCTGATTTTCAGCGTCTATCCGTTCATGCCCGGGGCCCTGGGCATGGGGCTGTGCTCAGTGCTGCTGGGCCTGGTGCTGGGCACTGTGCAGCCCATGATCATGAGCACCCTGCACCAGATCACCCCGCCCCACCGCCACGGCGAGGCTCTGGGCCTGCGGCTCATGGCCATCAATGCATCGAGCGTACTGATGCCGGCCCTTTTTGGCGCTGCCGGGGCATTGGCCGGGGTGGCGCCGGTGTTCTGGGTGGTCGGGCTCGCGGTGGGACTCGGTGCCCGGCCAGCGTGGCGATTGCGGCCACCCGAGGGTCACTGACGGATCAGCCCGCCGCCGGGAGGTTGTAGAAGCTGCAGATGGCCTGCCAGGCGTCTTGCGGGGTATCCACAAACCGCAACAGTTGCAGATCCTCTTCGGAAATGGTGCCTTCCTCGACCAGCACGTCCAGGTTGATCAGTCGTTGCCAGAAGGCCGAACCGTAGAGCAGGATCGGCACCGGTTGGGCCTTTCGGGTTTGAACCAGGGTCAGCACTTCAAACAGCTCGTCAAGGGTGCCAAAGCCGCCCGGAAAGGCCACCAGGGCCTTGGCGCGCATCATGAAATGCATCTTGCGCAGGGCAAAGTAGTGGAACTTGAAGCTCAGGTCCGGCGTGACGTAGGGGTTGGGCTGTTGCTCATGCGGCAGCACAATATTGAGCGCCACCGACGGGCTGCTCCTTTCATGCGCTCCCCGGTTGGCGGCTTCCATGATGCCGGGTCCCCCGCCGGTGCAGATGTACAGTTTTTCATGCGCGGGCAGGCAGGCACTCGACTGTGCCACCAGTTGCGCAAAAGCCCGGGCCTGCTCGTAGTACTCGGCGTTGCGCATGGCCCGCTGGGCTCGGCGCAGGGCCTGAATGTCTCCGCTGGCCTGGGCGTCCTCGAGCTGGTGCCGGGCCGCCTCGCGATCGCAAAACCGTGCGCTGCCAAAGACCACCACGGTGTGTTCCACCCCCGCCTCGTTCTGGGCCAGATCGGGCTTGAGCATCTCGAGCTGGAAGCGGATGCCCCGGGTTTCCCTGCGCAGCAGGAATTCGGGGTCGGCAAAAGCCAGCCGGTAGGCCTGCGGCTGCAGCAGGGCCTCGGGGGCCTGCTGGCCCAGGAGTTCATCCCAGGCGCTGGGCAGCGGGGCTTGCTTGATGTCCTGTGTGCTTTGCATGGTTGTGTCTGTTATGAGGTACTGTCCTGAAGGGATGGGCGGCATGAAAAAAGGCCCTCAAGAGGGCCGTTTTCATGCAAGGGCGAGGCTCACACGCGTTTGCGGTATTCGCCGGTGCGGGTGTCGATTTCGATCCTGTCGCCCTGGTTGACGAACAGGGGCACGGGCACCTCGAAGCCGGTGGCAATCTTGGCAGGTTTGAGAACCTTGCCGGAGGTGTCGCCCTTGACCGCCGGTTCGGTCCAGGTGATTTCCCGTTCGACGCTGGTGGGCAGTTCCACCGAGATCGCCTTGCCGTCGTAGAAAACCACTTCGCAGGCCATGCCGTCCTCCAGGTAGTTCAGGGCATCGCCCATGTTCTCGGACTCGACTTCGTACTGGTTGTACTCGGCATCCATGAACACATACATGGGATCCGCGAAGTAGGAATAGGTGCATTCCTTGTGGTCCAGGATGATCTGGTCCATCTTGTCGTCGGCCTTGAATACCACCTCGGCGCCCATGTTCGACAGCAGGGCCTTGAGCTTCATGCGCACGGTGGCAGCGCCACGGCCGCCACGGGCGTATTCGGTACGCAGGACAATCATGGGGTCCTTGCCATGCATGATCACGTTGCCAGCGCGGATTTCTTGTGCGATTTTCATAGGGTTTCCGAAAGGGGTAGGGTGGAGCGGTCTCCATGACCAAGCCCATCATTCTAACCCTCGCCACCCGCTGGCATGGACACCTCGGCCGATCAGGGTCGGGATGCCAGACCCTGCACCAGGGCGCCCAGCACGATGCCGCCCAGCCCCCACAGGATCTCGGTGTTTCCCGTGCCCAGGGTGGCAATGACCGGTCCGGGGCAGACACCGCTCAGACCTCATCGAGTGGAAAAAATATTTATCCGACAACAACTTGAGTTAATAAATTAATAGATTGGATGAGAAATTGACCGCCCAGCAGTTCATGTTGCCAGCCCAGGGGGAAGAGGATGTCCATGAGGTTCGCAGGAGCGATTATGGGACCGTGCGAATCGGGTCACCCTATACTGAATGACCAAAACTTCAAAAGCTCCGGTCATGCAGATTGAAGTCGATGATCCCGCCCGCGTGGATGTCTGTGCCCTGCTTGAGGAGCATCTTCGCAGCATGCATGCGTTGTCGCCGCCCGAGAGCGTTCACGCGCTGGATGTGTCGCGGCTGAAAGCGGTGGACATCACTTTCTGGTCGGTACGGGAGGCGGGCGTTCTGCTGGGATGCGGTGCGCTCAGGCAGCTCTCGCTTGGGCATGGCGAGATCAAGTCCATGTGCACGCCGCAAGCGCTGCGCCGAAAAGGGGCGGGCCGAGCAGTGTTGAACCATATTCTCGCCGAGGCCCGCAGACGGGGCTATCATCGCGTCAGTCTCGAGACCGGTCCGGCCCACAGTTTCGCGGCGGCTCACCAGCTCTACAGAAGCGCCGGGTTCGAGTTGTGCGGACCTTTTGGTGACTACCAGGCCGATCCGTACAGCGTGTTCATGACACTGGCGTTGAGGCCGTTGCCATTCGAACAGACGGCTGCACACACGCACTTTGCCGCCGACTTTTTCAACCGGGCCTGGGACCTGATCGACAAACCCGATCGCACCCCAGGGGAAGACCGCTTGATGGTGTTGTTCAACCAGGCGTCGATCTGCCACTGGTTGCACAGGGATGACTGCACGGATCAGAACCTGTCGGTGGGGTTCTGGCAAGCCTCACGCATCCAGGCCCTGCTGGGCAGGGCCGAGGAGGCTCGATTACATGCCCAGACCTGTCTGACTTACAGCCAGGCGCTCGCCCCGTTCTACCTCGGTTATGCCTACGAGGCCCTGGCCCGTGCACAAACCCTGGCAGGCGAGCTCCTCAACGCCGGCGACAGTCTGCAAAGGGCCAGGGATTGCGCCCGTGCCATTGACAACCCGGACCACCGGGAGTTGTTGTGCAAGGACCTTGATGCGCTCGATCGGGCAAACCCCATGCCGCCTGCCACCCGGCAGGCATGAAGGAAGGAGGGACAGGATGCAGACGGGTCTGGTCGTATTTGCAAAAAACAGGAAGCGTGTTTGCGCGTTCTACCAGCAGGCGCTGGGTCTCCAAGTGCAGGAGTCTGCGGCTTCCCATGACCTTTTGTGGGGGCCAGGATGCGAGGTGGTGGTCCACGCCATTGCGCGCGAGTATGCTGCAGGTATCCGCCTGAGCAGGCCACCCACGCCCAGACAGGACACGCCGTTCAAGCCGACCTTTGTCGTTCCCTGTCTGGAGGCTGTGCGTCGCGCCGCCAAGGCTACGGGTGGCTTTCTCAAGCCCGCAACCGAAGCCTGGCAATTTCGCGGCCATCTGGTCCTTGACGGGTGGGATCCGGAGGGCAACGTGGTGCAGTTCAAGCAGCCACAGGTCGAACGTTCCGGGAAAGCCGAGTGACCATGGACAAGTTTCTTCAACAGGACCCCCCCTGCTGGCGGCACAAGGCTGCAGCAGCTGCTGTTTTGGGAGCAACGCTGGCGGCCTGTGGCGGCGGGCAAGCGGCGGCCGACCTGGTGGACATGTACGTGCCTCTGGGCTCGCTGCAATGCAGCGGTGGGGGAACCCCCCTGTCTCAATGGGTCCGCCAGCTTGAACAGGCCGGGGTGCAGGTGGTCGCTTCGGCATGCGGACTGGACGGAAAAGCCAGGCCTGCAGTGTGTGGCGTGTCCGACGGCCGGATTGCGATTGTGCAGATCCCGCGCAGTCAGTCGCAGTCTGCATCCGCGCTGGGTTTTGACTGGCTCAGCGCCTTGCCGGAGGCCTCCAGGCAGCCCTGCACCTGAGCCTGTCGCAGGTGCAGGACGCTTTGCAGCAGAAGGGGCAGCAACCCCGGCTGCTGCACAAGGCGGGCGCGGGCCGCACGGCTGCATTCCTTCCAGTCCGAGAGCATGGCGGCATCGATCGAGGGCAGCGGTCCTGCTTCGATGCCGTTCCACAGACGATGCATGCGCCTGAGGCTCTCGGGCGCCTGCAGCCAGTCCACAAAGGCTTGGAGCTTGCGGTGATGGGCCTGGTCTTCTTGCGGGTAAATCTGCCAGACAAAGGGCTGGCCTGCCCACAGCGCCCGTACCAGCGAGTCTTCGCCACGCACGAAGTTCAGGTCGCAGGCTTGCAGCATGTCGTCAAAGCCGTCCTGGTCGGTGTAGGGCAGGGGTGACCAGCGGGTGGGGCGGGCCATGCTGCCCAAGGCAAGTTGCACAGCAGCCAGCGGGCGGCCTGGAGTGACCAGCAAATGGTCTTCCGAGTCGGCCAGCTGCGCCAGCCATTGGGGCAAGATCACGGGTTCGTAGCAGAACAGGCTGACCAGGCGCGCGCCCGGCGGCAGTCCGGGCACATGCGCAGCGCGCCAGGCTGCGCGGTCAAAGGACTGCTGGCGATCCAGCAGGTCACTCTCGCGCAGCAGGCCGCCGGTACCGGGCGTGAAGCCGGGGTAGAAAAAAAGCTTGGTCCAGCCCTTGGCCGGGCCACTCGTCACGGGTGAGGGCAGGCCATGCATGCGCGGCACCCAGGTCTCGGCGCTCAGGTATTCGAGATTGATCCAGGCCGGCGGCAACGCTCGTGTCGCCACACCGTGGGCCACAAAGGCTTCGGGAATCTCGCATCCGAAGGCTTCGACCCACACTGCAGCCGGGCGCAGGTCGGACAGCGCCTGCCTGTGTGCAGCCTGCGCCCAGGAGCGCACCTCGATGCCCGCGTGATGGCCGGCATCGGGAGCCATCCAGACCAGGGCTGAAGCATCGTCCACCCACAGCCGCACCTGTTGACCCGCATCACGCAGCTGGCGCGACAAACGCCAGCACACTCCCAGGTCGCCGTGGTTGTCGATGACGGTGCAGAAGATGTCCCAGAGAAGACTTGCATTCATGGAGGGGATTGTCGATCCATTTGCGGCTTTGCTTTGGCTCACAATACGCGCCATGTCTTTCGCCCACGATGAAGCCCTGATCGCACAAGTGGCTGCCCTGCCCGCCCTGCCGGGGGTGTACCGCTACTTTGATGCGCAGGACCAGTTGTTGTATGTGGGCAAGGCGCGCAACCTGAAAAAACGGGTGTCCAGCTATTTCCAGAAGGACCATGGCGGCACCCGCATTGGTCACATGGTTGGCAAGATTGTGCGCATGGAGACCACAGTGGTGCGTTCCGAGGCCGAGGCACTGCTGCTGGAAAACAACCTCATCAAGACCCAGCACCCGCGATTCAATATCCTGTTTCGGGACGACAAGAGCTACCCCTACCTGAAACTCAGTGGCAACGGTCGCACACCGCTGCCCGCGCTGGTGACGGCGCCCGAGGCGCAACATTACCCGCGCGTGGCCTATTACCGCGGCGCGGTCGAGAAAAAGCACCGGTACTTCGGCCCCTTCCCGAGCGCATGGGCGGTCAAGGAATCGATCCAGCTGATTCAGAAGGTGTTCCGGCTGCGCACCTGTGAAGACACGGTGTTTGCCAACCGCACCCGGCCCTGCCTGTTGTTTCAGATCAAGCGTTGCTCCGGCCCCTGCGTCAACCTCATCAGCCCCGAGGCCTACAAGGCCGATGTGCAGCATGCCGAGCAGTTTCTTCGCGGCGAAACCACTGCGCTGATGCGCGAGATGGAAGCGCGCATGATGGTCCACGCCGACAAGCTCGAGTTCGAACAGGCGGCCGAGGTACGCAACCAGTTGACTGCACTGTCCAGGGTGTTGCACCAGCAGTCGGTCGATACGGTCAGCGATACCGATGCCGACATCCTGGCGGTGCGGGTGCAAGGTGGCCGCGCCTGCGTGAACCTGGCCATGGTGCGAGGGGGCCGGCACTTGGGGGACCGGCCTTACTTTCCGTCGCATGTGCAGGATGCGCAGGATCTTCAGGCCCTGGAGGAGGACGATTCGATCCGGCCGCTCGAGGTGCAGGTGCTCGAGGCTTTTCTTGCCCAGCATTACATCGGCGTGCCGCCGCCGCCACTGCTGATCCTGAGCGCGCCAGTAGACAGGGCCTTGATCGCTGCACTGACCGAACAGACCGGGGTGAAAATCAGCGCCGTCCATCAGCCGCGCGAACACCGCCGCGCCTGGCTGGAAATGGCCGAGAAAAATGCCGAGCTGCAATTGGCCCGGCTGCTGGCCGAAGAGGGCTCACAGCAGGCCCGTACCCGGGCCCTGGCCGAGGCGCTGGATCTTGCGCCTGACGACCTGGACCAGCTGCACATCGAGTGCTTCGACATTTCGCATACGGCGGGTGAAGCGACGCAGGCCGCCTGCGTGGTGTTTCGCCAACACAGGATGCAAAGCGGCGAATACCGCCGCTACAACATCGAGGGCATCACCGGCGGCGACGACTACGCGGCCATGCGTCAGGTGCTCACGCGTCGTTATGGCAAGCTGGCTGAAGCCCTGCGCACTGAGGATGGCGCAGCTGGTGGCAATGCCCGACTGCCCGATCTGGTGCTGATCGACGGCGGTAAAGGGCAGGTGTCCATGGCCAGAGAAGTCTTTACAGACCTGGGGCTGGACCTTTCGCGCATTGTCGGTGTCGAAAAAGGTGAGGGTCGCAAGGTCGGACTGGAAGAGCTGGTGTTTGCCGACGGCCGCGATAAGGTTTACCTGGGCAAGGATTCGGCAGCCCTGATGCTGGTGGCGCAGATTCGTGACGAGGCCCACCGCTTTGCCATCACCGGCATGCGCGCCCAGCGGGCCAAGGTGCGGGTGGGCGGCAGCAAGCTCGAGGAAATTCCCGGAGTCGGACCGCGCAAGCGAGCACGCCTGCTACAGCGTTTTGGCGGTGTGCGGGGGGTGGAGGGGGCCAGTGTGGAAGACCTGGCCTCGGTCGAAGGCATCTCGATGGAGCTGGCACAAGCCATCTACCAGGCCTTGCGCTGAATTTTCACGGGCGTGACATGAGCTTGATGCACAATCGACGCATGTTTCTGACCATCCCCACGCTCATGACCTGGACGCGTATCGTCGCGATTCCGCTGATCGTGGCGGTGTATTACCTGCCCGATCTGGCGGACGCGACCCGCAACCTGGTGGCCACCATCATGTTCGTGGTATTTGCCGTCACCGACTGGCTCGACGGGTTTCTGGCCCGCAAGCTCAACCAGACCTCGGCCTTCGGGGCGTTTCTCGACCCGGTGGCTGACAAATTTCTGGTGTGTGCAGCCCTGCTCATTCTGGTGCACATGAATCGGGTTCATGTGCTGGTGGCCTTGATCATCATTGGCCGCGAAATCGCCATTTCCAGCCTGCGCGAATGGATGGCCCAGATCGGGGCCGGCAAGAGTGTTGCGGTCCACATGCTGGGCAAGATCAAGACCACGGTCCAGATGGTTGCCATACCTTTCTTGCTGTATGACGGCCTGTTGCTGGGCCTGCTCGATACCCGCGAATGGGGAACCGTGCTGGTCTGGATTGCGGCCGCACTGACGGTCTGGTCGATGGTTTTTTACATGAAAAAAGCCTTGCCTGAAATTCGTGCGCGGGTGAAATGAATTTCGCACAGGACTCGGTCTGGCTTCGAGCGACGCCCGCCGTGTTCGTCCTGATCTGGAGCACCGGATTCATTGTGGCGCGCTTTGGCATGCCTCACGCACCGCCCTTTTCCTTCCTGCTGTGGCGCTATGTGTTCTCCATCCTCTGTTTCCTGCCATGGATCTGGCTGGCTCGGGTGGCATGGCCTCGGGAGCGAGGGCAATGGCTGCATCTGGCGGTCACCGGTGTGCTGATGCACGCGGCTTATCTGGGCGGCGTGTGGGCCGCGGTGAGGGCGGGCATGGGCTCGGGTTTGTCGGCCCTGATCGTGGGACTTCAGCCGGTGCTGACCGCCATCTGGCTGTCCACGCTGACCGGACATGACGGCGAGTCCACCGTGACACGTCGACAGTGGTTGGGTCTTTTGCTGGGCTTTGCCGGTCTGCTGATGGTGGTCTGGCGCAAGCTGGGCGCCGGCCATCCGATGGACCACGTCACCCCGGTCAACATGGCGTTTGCAGTGGGGGCCTTGCTGGCCATCACCGCTGGTACGCTCTACCAGAAGCGCTTTGTGCAACCTTGCGATGTGCGCACGGCTAACACCGTGCAGCTGGTCGCTGCAGCACTGGCCACGCTGCCCTTGGCATGGCTGGAGTCTGAGGGCATGCAGTGGAACGGGCAGCTGATGGGGGCGATGGCCTGGTCGGTGCTCGGTCTGACCCTGGGTGGATCTTCCTTGCTGTATCTGCTGATCCAGCGCGGGGCAGCGGCGTCGGTGGCCAGCCTGATGTACCTGGTGCCACCGACCACCGCACTGATTGCCTGGGTGTTGTTTGACGAGCAGATCACGGCCGTGACCCTGCTCGGGACGGCGATCACGGCGGTGGGTGTCAGCCTGGTGATCAGGCCCGCCCCGGCCAAGGCCTGAAGGCTTGCCATGTGGGGACAGCTGCCGGTTCAGCGGGTGGAGCGCGATGGAGTGTTCCTGCATACCCGCGCGGGCGGTTCGGGCCCCCCCCTGTTGCTGCTGCACGGACACCCGCAAACCATGGCCATGTGGCATAAGGTGCTGCCGTTTCTGATGGCTCAACATCATGTGGTATTGATGGATTTGCGGGGCTACGGCGATTCGTCACGCCCCCCGGCAGATCCTGGTCATGTCCACCATAGCAAGCGCGAAATGGCGCTGGATGCGCTGGCCGTGATGAACGCCCACGGCCATACGCAATTTGACGTGCTGGCCCATGACCGTGGCGCCCGCGTGGCGCACCGGCTGGCTGCGGACCATCCCCGGTCGGTGCGACGCATGATGTTGCTCGACATTGCCCCCACCCTGGCTATGTACGAAAACACGACCGAGGCCTTTGCCCGGGCCTACTGGCACTGGTTTGCCTTGATCCAGCCGGGATGCTTGCCGCCGGCCCTGATCGACAGCGATCCAGTGCGCTATGTCCGCAGCGTGATGGGGGGGCGCCACGCGGGATTGACCCCTTTCACGCCCGAGGTGCTGGCCGAATACGAACGGTGCGCGGCGCTCGCGGGTACAGGCACCAGCATCTGTGAAGACTATCGCGCCAGCGCCTCCATCGATCTGGCGCATGACCGCGCCGATCGACTGGCGGGACGGCGGCTGCTGCAGCCCCTGCGTGTGCTGTGGGGCCTGCATGGGGCGGTGGGGCGCTGCTTTGATGTGCTGGGTCTGTGGCGAGAGCGTGCCGCCGATGTGACCGGAGAAGCCCTCGATTGCGGGCATTATCTGGCCGAAGAACTTCCGCACCAGGTGGCCGATCAGGCCCTGCAATTTTTCCGCCATTGATGGTCCAGGAGCGACACCATGAATAAAAGACACCGTATCGCCGTGATTGCCGGCGATGGGATTGGCAAGGAAGTCATGCCCGAAGGGCTGCGGGTGCTTGATGCGGCCGCCCGCCGATTCGGCATTGACCTCCACTTTGATCATTTTGACTTTTCAAGCTGGGATTACTTTGAAAAGCACGGCAAGATGTTGCCTGACAACTGGAAGGACCAGATTGGTGGTCATGACGCGATCTATTTCGGTGCGGTGGGCTGGCCCGAGAAGATTGCCGACCATGTGTCGCTGTGGGGATCCCTGTTGCTGTTTCGCCGCGAATTCGACCAATACATCAATCTGCGCCCAGCCCGGCTGATGCCCGGCATCGTGGCTCCCGTGGTGCGTCGAGACGGCAGCCCTCGCCAGCCCGGCGAAATTGACATGTACATCGTGCGAGAGAACACCGAGGGGGAGTACTCGGCAGTGGGCGGTCGCATGTTTGGCGGCACCGAACGTGAAATCGTCATGCAGGAGACCATCATGAGCCGCGTGGGCGTGGACCGGGTCCTGCGGTTTGCCTTCGAGCTGGCCCAATCGCGGCCCCGCAAACACCTCACCAGTGCGACCAAATCCAATGGTATCGCCATCACCATGCCTTATTGGGACGAACGCGTGGCTGAAATGGCCAAGGCCTATCCGCAGGTCCAGGTTGACAAGTTCCACATCGACATACTCACCGCGCACTTTGTGCAGCGCCCTGACTTTTTTGATGTGGTGGTGGCCAGCAATTTGTTTGGCGACATTCTGTCCGACCTGGGTCCGGCGTGTACCGGAACGATTGGCATTGCACCCAGTGCCAACCTCAATCCGGACCGCAGGTTTCCATCATTGTTCGAGCCGGTGCACGGCTCGGCCCCGGACATTGCCGGCAAAGGTATCGCCAACCCTATTGGCCAGATCTGGTGTGGTGCGATGATGCTAGAGTTCCTGGGGTACAAGCATGCGCACGATGCCATAGTTTCAGCCATCGAGACCGTGTTGCAGCCGGGCGCCCAGGCGCCCCGAACGCCCGACCTGGGGGGGCGGGCCCGCACGGCAGATCTCGGACGTGCGATTGCAGCGTGTCTTTGAAACTTCGGTGTTCCTTGCCAGACTGTCAACCCGTGCAATCACCAAAGCCCCATCGCAAAATTGCGACTTTCTTGAAGGGATCAAGCAAGATTTCATCGGTAAAATCCATTCCTCATCCAACGCCATAACCATGGCTACGGATCGGATTGACAAGCGCACCGTCGATGACTCTAATGATTGCGGAGCACAACCGTTTTTCCTGTCGCCAAGGACTTCTTCTGCGGCGAATCTCGTCCAAGTCGCCGCACGCCGGCTCACAACCACAAGAGGTTTCTCGTGAACAAATCAGAACTGATCGAACACATTGCCAAGCACGCTGATCTGTCGAAGGCCGCAGCAGGCCGAGCCCTGGAGGCCACCCTGGGTGCGGTTCGCACGTCTCTCAAAAAGGGGGGCACGGTGTCCCTCGTGGGTTTTGGCACTTTTGCCGTGGGCAAAAGGGCTGCTCGCACCGGTCGCAATCCGCGCACCGGCGCTGCGATTAAAATCAAGTCCGCCAAAATTCCAAAGTTCCGTCCCGGCAAGGCGCTCAAGGACGCATTGAACTGATCGATTTCCGGTGGGGTGCTTAGCTCAGCTGGTAGAGCGGCGCCCTTACAAGGCGTAGGTCGGGGGTTCGAACCCCTCAGCACC
>CAYMMK010000013.1:25717-38424 GCA_964391575.1 uncultured Limnohabitans sp. | reverse complement strand
GGTGGCCATGACGGTGGCGCCCGACAGGCGGGGCACGCCCTCGATCAGGGCCACCTTGCCATCGACCTGGATCTTGGCGCCCAGCCGCACCATCTCGTTGACATGCATAAAGCGGTTCTCGAAGATAGTCTCGGTCACCTTGCTGCTGCCGCTGGCGATCACATTGAGCGCCATGAACTGCGCCTGCATATCGGTCGGGAAACCCGGGTATTCGGTGGTACGGAAGCTCTGTGCCTGGAGCCTGCCGAGGCTGCGGATGCGGATGAAATCCTCACCGGCCTCGATCTGTGCGCCAGCCGCCTGCAGTTTCTCGATCACCGCTTCGAGGTGATCGGCGCGGCCGTGGCGCAGCACCACATCACCGCCTGTGGCAGCTACAGCGCACAGGAAGGTGCCAGCCTCGATGCGGTCGGCCACCACCTGATGCTGACAGCCATGCAGGCGTTCGACGCCCTGGATGCGGATCTTGCTGGTGCCGTGGCCTTCGATCTTCGCGCCCATGCGGATGAGCATTTCAGCCAGGTCCGCAATCTCGGGCTCCTGGGCCGCGTTTTCCAGAATCGTCTCGCCTTCGGCCAGAGCCGCCGCCATGAGGAAATTTTCAGTCCCGGTCACGGTCACCATGTCGGTGGTGATGCGTGCGCCCTTGAGGCGGGTACGGCCCGCGGGCAGGCTGGCGAGCATGTAGCCGTGCTCGACCTGGATATCGGCCCCCATGGCCTGCAAGCCCTTGATGTGCTGGTCCACCGGGCGCGAACCGATAGCGCATCCCCCTGGCAGGGAGACTTTGGCGCGCCCCACCCGGGACAGCAGCGGTCCGAGCGCCAGCACCGAAGCGCGCATGGTCTTGACCAATTCGTAAGGGGCCTCGGGGGTGTGCAGGGCACCGGCATCGAGCAAGACCCGGCCGTCATCATGGTGCTGGGCGCTCACCCCCATGTTGCGGATCAGCTTGAGCATGGTGGCCACATCCTGCAGGCGCGGCACATTGCGCAGTTCAACAGGCTGATCGGTCAGCAGGGCCGCGCACAACTCGGGCAGGGCTGCATTTTTGGCACCCGCCACATCGATTTGGCCTTGCAGGGAGCGCCCACCCCGGATCAGAAGTTTGTCCATCGGCGCTCACCCCTGTTGTTCAGCCCATTCGCTGGGTGTGAAGGTTTTCATTGACAGGGCATGCACCTCGTCGGTATGCATGCGCGAGCCCAGGGTGGCATAGACCCGTTGGTGGCGGGTGATGGGGCGCAAGCCTTCGAAGGCCGTCGAGACGACCACGGCGGTCCAGTGTCGACCATCGCCCTGCACTTCCAGATGGGTGCAGGACAGGCCGGAAGCGATGAGGGAGCGGAGTTGTTCAGCGGTCATGGATTTTCAGCCCCGGATCTTGTAGCCGGTGCGCAGCAAATGAAGGGCAATGGCACTGACCACCACCAGGGACGTGGCCACCACACCCAGGCTCAACCATGGCGAGGCATCGCTGCGGCCGAAAAACCCGTAGCGAAAACCGTCGATCATGTAGAAAAAGGGGTTGAGGTGCGAGACCTGCTGCCAAAACGTTGGCAGCGAGTGAATGGAATAGAACACCCCGGACAGAAAAGTCATGGGCATGATGAAAAAGTTCTGGAAGGCTGCGAGCTGGTCGAATTTTTCCGCCCACAGCCCGGCAATCACGCCCATCGCACCGAGCATGGCGGCGCCCATGACGGCAAAGGCCACAATCCACAACGGATGGACAAAGGTGATGGAGACCATGGCGCCGGTGATGACAAACACCCCCAGGCCCACCGCCAGGCCACGCACGACCGAAGAGCCCACATAGGCCACAAACCAGGCACGGTGCGAGAGCGGCGCCAGCAGCACAAACACCAGATTGCCCATGATCTTGCTCTGGATCAGGCTTGACGAACTGTTGGCAAAGGCGTTTTGCAGCACGCTCATCATCATCAGGCCCGGCAGCAGGAAGGCGGTGTAGGGGACTTGCTCGAAAACCGTGACATGGTCCTCAAGCACATGCCCGAAGATCAGCAGGTAGAGCACCGAGGTCAGCACCGGAGCCGCCACGGTCTGGAAGGCGACCTTCCAGAAACGCAGTACTTCCTTGTAAAACAGAGTGCGCCATCCGTAGAGGTCATCGGCCATCGGGAATGCGTCCATCATGATGCAGCCACCGACTGCTGGCGGTTCATGACCTCCAGGAACACATCCTCGAGGTCGGCCTGGCGGATCTCCACATCCTCGGCCACCAGCCCGGTTTGCCGCACCGCCGCCAGATGGCTTTCGATTTCCAGTGCGTCATGCACGGGCAGCTGAACGATGCGTCCGGTCACCCGTGCCAGTGCCCTGAGTGCCGGCGGCAACTCGCCATCGATCTTGAAGCGAAGCACCTGGCTGGTCGCCGATCGCAACAAGTCGGTGGTGCGCTCGAGCGCCACCACCTGCCCGCGCTTGAGCATGGCGATGCGGCTGCACAGGGCTTCGGCCTCGTCCAGGTAGTGGGTGGTCAGCAAAACGGTGTGTCCCTGCCGGTTGAGTCGGGCAATGAATTGCCACAGGGTCTGGCGCAGCTCCACATCCACCCCGGCGGTCGGCTCGTCAAGCACAATCACCCGCGGTTTGTGGACCAGGGCCTGCGCCACCAGCACCCTGCGCTTCATGCCCCCCGACAACTGGCGCATGTTCGCGCCCGCCTTGTCGGCCAACCCCAGGCTTTCAAGCAGCTCGTCGATCCAGGCCTCATTGTGGCGAATGCCGAAATAGCCGGACTGGATGCGCAGCGCCTCCCGCACCGAAAAGAACGGGTCAAAGACCAGTTCCTGGGGCACCACGCCAAGCAGACGCCGGGCCTGGGCATAGTCGCTCTGCACGTCATGGCCGTGGACCTGCACGCTGCCCTCACTGGCCCGCACCAGGCCAGCCAGAATGCTGATCAAGGTGGTCTTGCCGGCGCCATTGGGCCCCAGCAGGCCAAAGAATTCGCCCTCCTGCACCTCGAAGCTGACCTGATCAAGCGCCTTGAGTGGTGTCGAGCCCGCCTGCCGTGCAGGATAGAACTTGGTGACGGAACGAAAAGTGAGGGCGGGCATGGAAGGGCCCCATTTTAGACGCCCGTCCTGCCGGCAGCCGGGCTGCGGTCGGCCGCGGTCACCGGCAAAGGCGTATTCAGACCCCCAGCAGCTCGTGCACGCCGTACAGGCGCGCCAGGGACTGCAAACGAGGTGACAGCCCCACCACCCGCAAGGTCTGCCCGCGCTGCGCTGCCAGCCTGCGACAGGCCAGCAGGACGGCCAGCGCGGAAGAATCAAATCGCTGCAGCGCAGAAGCCTCCAGCGTCCACAGGCTGTCGCTCGCGCGGACGTGGGCCTCAAAGTCACGTACACAGGCGTTGGCCTGCGCATGGGTAACCAGGGGCGGAAGGCTGAACACACCCATGGTGCTCAAGCCTTGCGACCGCCAGCGTTGGTTTTGTTGCGCTCGGCCAGGCTGGTGATCAGGCCGTCAATACCGCCTGCATTGATTTCTTTGGTGAACTGCGTGCGGTAGTTTTCAATCAGCCAGACCCCGAGGACATTGAGGTCAAAGATGGCCCATCCGCCGCCGCTCTCCTGGGTCTTTTCTAGCCGGTAGTCGAGCTGGATCGGATCGCCCTTGCCCCGCACTTCGGTATTGACCACCAGGTTGCGATCATCCTGGCCCGCTCGCAGGGGCTTGACCACCACGATTTGGTCGGTGATCTGGCCCAGCGCGCCGGCATAGGTGCGCACCAGCAACAGCTTGAATTCGTCCTGCAGCCGTTTTTGCTGTTCGGGGCTGGCCTTGCGCCAGCTGGGCCCGACAGCCAGGGCAGTCATGCGGCGGAAATTGACGTGCTGCATCAGCTGGCCATCGACCAGCTGCATGATGCGGGCCATGTCACCGTTGCGCAGTGCCTTGTCCGACTTGATGGTTTCCAGGGTATCGGTCGTGATGCGACGGATGAAGGCATCGGGCGCCTCCTGGCTGGCCAAGGCCTGATGTGGGAGGCCTGAAACGGCCAAAAGCCATAGACAATGACGTCGCTGGAAGAGGTGGTTCATGGGTGGAAAAGTCATTCGGGTGATCTTGCCATCGAGCATTGAAGGCACTGTACGCAACTGTAACAACCTCGCAAGTCTCAGGGCTTGTCAGGATCGCTGAAGTCAAAATTGCTGGGCGGGTTGCCGTCGTGAACATCGTTCAAGCGCTTTTGCAAGTAAGCGTCACGTGCAAAGGTGTATGAATCGAGTGCCGCAGCACGCATGGCATCAACGGTGACAAGCAACGATGCGCGTTTGTCAATCACACGCAGACCCTGGAGGGAACGGGCGGTATGGCGGTCAAACAAGTGCGAGGGGATATCTGTGCCCGAATCAACGCCAATAGCAGCTGTGTCACGCACTGTGGAAGGGCCAAGAAGGGGCAGGACGACATAGGGCCCGGAGGGCACACCCCAACGGCCCAGCGTCTGCCCAAAGTCCTCGCGATGGTGCGGCAAGCCCATTTCGCTGGCGATGTCGATCAGCCCACCCAGGCCCAGCACTGTATTGAACTGGATCCGAACCAGCGTTTCCACGGCCACCTGGGGTTTAAGTTGCAAAACCGCGTTGGTCAGAGTTCGAACATCGGTGAGATTGTTCAGAAAATTACCCACACCCGTTCGAACAAAAGAAGGCACCACCTGGACATAGGTCTGAGCGACAGGTTTGGCCACGGCAAGGTCAATCTTGTCATTGAAGGCATGCACGCGTCGGTTGAAGCCTTCCCAAGGGTCACGCGGGTCTGCTGCGGCCGAGGGTGGCTGGACGGTGGCACAGCCCTGTAGCAGCCCCACAACGGCGAGCGTCAGGGCCAACACCCAACCCCTCAGAGCCATGCTCATGGTTTGCTCCCCGAGGGCTCAACCGCCTTGCTGAAGAGAAATTGACTGATCAGGTCTTCCAGGACTACCGCTGACTGTGTGGACGCAATCCGGTCTCCCTGAGCCAGGTTCTTTTCATCAGCACCGGGTGAAATCCCGACATACTGTTCACCCAGCAAGCCACTGGTCAGGATCTTGAGCGAGCTGTCCGCCGGAAAGGCATGGCGCGACTGCAGCGCCAGGGTCACCCGGGCCTGAAAGGATTCCCCATCGAAATCAATGGAATCGACGCGCCCGACCACAACCCCCGCACTCTTGACCGCAGCGCCCGGCTTGAGACCCCCGATATTGTCAAAGCGGGCCGTCACCTTGTAGTCCGAGGCCAGACTCAGCTGCAGCAAATTGGCGGATTTGAGAGCAAGAAACAGCACCGCCAATGCGCCCAACAGGACAAACAAACCAACCCACACATCATTTTTTGAACGTTGCATGGCAAACCTTTCTTCAAATGCTGAACATCAACGCCGTAAGGATGAAGTCCAGACCCAGAACCGAGAGCGAGGAGATGACGACACTGCGGGTGGTGGCATGCGCCACCCCTTCAGGGGTTGGCTGGGCCATGTAGCCCTGCAAGAGCGCGATGAACGTGACCGCGACGGCAAACACCACGCTTTTGACCATGCCATTGCCCACATCCCGCCAGACATCGACGCCGCCTTGCATCTGGCTCCAGAAAGCACCGCTGTCCACACCAATCAGCTCGACCCCCACCACATACCCCCCCATGATGCCAACCGCACTGAACACGGCGGCCAGCACCGGCAGGGCCAATACACCCCCCAAAAAGCGGGGAGCGAGTATGCGTCGTACCGGATCGACACCCATCATTTCCAGCGCCACCAGCTGTTCGCCGGCCCGCATCAGTCCAATCTCGGCCGTCAGGGAGGCTCCGGCCCGCCCGGCAAACAGGAGGGCTGCGACCACCGGCCCGAGCTCGCGCACCAGGCTCAGTGCGACCAGCAAGCCCAGCGCTTCGGCCGAACCGTAGCGCTGCAAGGTGTAGTAGCCCTGCAAGCCCAGCACAAAACCGACAAAAAGCCCCGAAACGGTGATGATGGCCAGCGAATGATTGCCCAGAAAATGGATCTGGTCGCGCACCAGACCGAAGCGACGCAGGGCCGCCGGGCAATGGCGCAGCAGGCGCAGCATCAGGCGCGCACCCAGCCCCCAGCCCGCGAGCACGAGACGGGTCTGCGCACCCAGACCTTCGAGCGCGTTGCGAAGATTCAAGCAGACCTCCCCGCATAGTCTTCGGCCGCAGGGACGCTGGGATAGTGGAAAGGTACCGGCCCCTCGGGCAAGGCATGCACAAACTGATGGATCAGCGGGTCGCTGCTGGCGCGCAGAGCCTCGGGCGTGCCTTGTGCCGCGAGCCGCCCGTTGGCCAGCACCACGACATGGTCGGCAATGGCAAAGGTTTCATTCACATCATGCGAGACCACGATACTGGTGATGCCCAGGTTGTCGTTGAGACGGCGGATCAGCTGTGCGGCCGTGCCCAGGGAGATCGGGTCCAGTCCGGCAAACGGCTCGTCGTACATCACCAGGTCCGGATCCAGAGCAATGGCCCGCGCCAGGGCAATGCGCCGGGCCATGCCCCCGGACACTTCGGAGGGCCGCAAGTCCCGTGCCCCGCGCAAGCCCACCGCATCAAGCTTCATGAGCACGATATCCCGGATCAGGTCCTCGCGCAGACCGGTGAGTTCGCGCAACGGAAAGGCCACATTGTCAAACACGCTCATGTCGGTGAACAGGGCGCCGAACTGGAACAGCATGCCCATGCGCCGGCGCATGGCATAAAGCCCGCCCTGATCCAGCCGGGAAACCGGCTGGCCGTCAAACAGGACTTCGCCCTGTTGCGCCCGCACCTGACCGCCGATCAGGCGCAGCACCGTGGTTTTGCCGCCACCGGAAACACCCATCAGCGCGGTCACCTTGCCCCGGGGGACCCTCAATGAGAGTTCGCGAAGGATGACCCGATCCCCGTAACCAAAGGTCACGTTCTTCAATTCGACAAGGGACTGCGGGTCGATGGGGTTCATGAAAGACAAACGCCCTGCATCAGGGCGCCTGGTCAGGATGGATTACAGGCCATCAAACTGATTACCTGCGTATGCTAGGGATTCTACCCACTCGTCCTGAAGTGGCCGGGATCGCCCCGGTAAAAGCCCGGTAAAGCCTGCAAGCGGGTCGCAACCGGGTTTGCAACATCAAGGAGCGGACCCACGTCTGGCCATGAACCTTCAGCGGGGCAGGTCGCTGGCACCCATGAGGAACTCGTCCACCGCCCTGGCGGCCTGCCGCCCTTCGCGGATGGCCCACACGACAAGGGACTGGCCACGACGCATGTCGCCGGCGGCAAAGACCTTGGGCACATTGGTGGTGTAACCCCCGATCAGCTCGGTGCTGGCCTTGGCGTTGCCACGGGCGTCCTTGTCAATGCCGAAGGCATCGAGCACGGTGGCCACCGGGTTGGTAAAACCCATGGCCAGCAACACCAGATCGGCCGGGTAGTCCTTCTCGGTCCCAGGCACCTCGACCAGCTTGCCGTCTTTCATTTCGACCTGCACGGTCGTCAGACCGGTCACCTTGCCGTTCTTGCCCGTGAATGCCTTGGTCGAGATGGCAAATTCCCGCTTGAGCAGGCCTTGGGCCTCACTCTCGTCATGGCTGGAGCTGGTGCGCAGCTTCAGGGGCCAATAAGGCCACACCAGCGGCTTGTTTTCCTGCTCGGGCGGCTGGGGCATGACTTCAAACTGCGTCACGCTGGCTGCGCCATGGCGTGTGCTGGTGCCCACGCAGTCAGAACCCGTATCGCCACCACCGATGACAATCACATGCTTGCCGTCTGCACGCAGCTGGCCCTTGAGCTTGTCACCCGCGTTCACCTTGTTTTGCTGGGGCAGAAACTCCATGGCGAAATGAATGCCGTCCAGATCCCGGCCCGGCACGGGCAGGTCGCGCGACTGCTCGGCTCCCCCCGTGAGCAGCACGGCATCAAAATCCTTCTGGAGCTGGCCGGCGCTGACACTTTCCCGGGCCCAGTTGGTGACCTTCGAATCTTGGGGCCAGTCGCCCACCAGAACGCCGGTACGCACCGTTACACCCTCGGCCTCGAGTTGCTGGACGCGTCGGTCGATGTGTGACTTTTCGAGCTTGAAGTCAGGAATGCCATAGCGCAGCAAGCCACCCACCCGGTCGTTTTTCTCGAACAGCGTCACATTGTGGCCCGCACGCGCGAGCTGCTGAGCTGCCGCCATACCGGCGGGTCCGGCGCCAATCACGGCCACCTTCTTGCCGGTCCTGACCTTGGGTGGCTGCGGCTGCACCCAGCCTTCGGCCCAGGCACGGTCGATGATGGCGTGTTCGATCGATTTGATGCCGATCGGGTCGCCATTGACATTGACCACACAGGCGGCCTCACAGGGCGCAGGACAGATGCGTCCGGTGAATTCGGGGAAGTTGTTGGTGCTGTGCAGCACTTCGATGGCATGCTTCCAGTCACCGTGGTAGACCAGATCGTTGAAGTCCGGAATGATGTTGTTGACCGGGCATCCGCTGTTGCAGAAAGGCGTTCCGCAGTCCATGCAGCGGGCACCCTGCACTTTGGCCTGCTCATCGGTCAGGCCGATCACGAATTCTTTGTAGTTCTTGACACGCTCGGTAGCCGGTAGATAGCCTTCTTCGACGCGTTCAAATTCCATGAAGCCGGTGACTTTTCCCATGATGCTTCCTTGTTTCTCTGTTCGTTCGTGATCAGGCAGCCACAGGCTTGGCAGCCTTGACAGCTTTCTTGGCGTTGATTTCGCCCAGCGCGCGCTTGTATTCGTTAGGGAAGACCTTCACGAACTTGGTGCGGGCGGTGGCCCAGTGGTCCAGCAGTTCTCGGGCACGCTGGCTGCCGGTCCACTTGAAGTGGTCCTCCAGCAGTTTGCGCAGCTGCGTTTCGTCGCTCTGGTCACGGTGCCAGACCTTGCGGTCGATTTGCGCTTCCTGCTCGGCGGCGGTGAGTACTTTTTCCATGCTGACCATGGCGGTATTGCAGCGCGAGGCAAACTGGCCGTCTTCGTCGTACACATAAGCGACACCGCCACTCATGCCGGCGCCGAAGTTGCGGCCGGTCTTGCCCAGCACAGCCACGGTACCGCCAGTCATGTATTCGCAGCCGTGATCACCGGTGCCTTCGACCACCGCGGTGGCACCTGACAGGCGCACGGCGAAGCGCTCGCCGGCCACGCCGGCAAAGAAGGCTTCCCCGGAAGTCGCGCCGTACATCACGGTGTTGCCGACAATGATGTTCTGTACAGCCACGCCACGGAAATCCAGGCTGGGGCGCACCACCACACGACCGCCCGACAACCCCTTGCCGGTGTAGTCATTGGCCTCGCCAATCAGGTACAGCGTGATGCCATTGCACAGGAAGGCGCCAAAGGACTGCCCACCCGTACCTTCAAGCTGGATGCGGATGGTTTCATCGGGCAGACCCTCGGGATGCACCTTGGTCACGGCCCCTGACAGCATGGCGCCGACCGAGCGGTTGACGTTGCGGGCCGTCTCCATGAACGAGACCTTCTTGCCGTGTTCGATGGCATCGCGACTCTTGGCAATCAGCACATTGTCCAGCGCCTTGTCCAGACCGTGGTCCTGGATTCGGGCGTGACGTACCAGCACGCCGGGCTCCACCCTGGGCACGGCCAGCAAGCGGGTGAAATCCAGGCCCCGCGCCTTCCAGTGGGCAATACCGGCACGCATGTCGAGCAAATCGGCCCGTCCGACCAAATCGTCAAACTTGCTGATGCCCAGCTGCGCCATGATTTGACGAACCTCTTCAGCGACAAAGAAGAAGTAGTTGACGACATGCTCGGGCTTGCCCTGGAACTTCCTGCGCAGGGTTGGGTCTTGTGTGGCCACGCCCACCGGGCAGGTATTGAGGTGGCACTTGCGCATCATGATGCAGCCCTCGACCACCAGCGGTGCCGTGGCAAATCCGAACTCGTCTGCGCCCAGCAGCGCACCGATCACGACATCGCGGCCGGTCTTCATCTGACCATCGGTCTGCACGCGAATACGGTCACGCAGCCCGTTGAGCACCAGGGTCTGCTGGGTTTCGGCCAGTCCGATTTCCCAGGGTGAACCGGCGTGCTTGATGGAGGACCAGGGCGACGCCCCGGTACCGCCGTCATGGCCGGCAATCACCACATGGTCGGCCTTGCACTTGGCGACGCCGGCCGCAATGGTGCCCACCCCCACTTCTGACACCAGCTTGACGCTGATGTCGCTGTGCGGAGCCACATTTTTGAGGTCGTGGATCAGCTGCGCCAGATCCTCGATGGAGTAGATGTCATGATGGGGCGGCGGGGAAATCAGGCCCACACCCGGCACCGAATGACGCAGCTTGCCGATGTACTCGGAGACCTTGCCACCCGGCAGCTGACCGCCCTCGCCGGGCTTGGCGCCCTGGGCCATCTTGATTTGGATCTGATCGGCACTGGCCAGGTATTCGGCCGTGACGCCAAATCGGCCGGAGGCCACCTGCTTGATTTTCGAGCGCAGGCTGTCGCCGGCATTGAGCGGCATGTCGACCTCGACCACGTCCTTGCCAATCACTCCGGCCAGAGTCTCTCCCTGCTTGATCGGGATGCCCTTGAGCTCGTTGCGGTAACGGGCTGCGTCTTCACCGCCTTCACCGGTGTTGCTCTTGCCGCCGATGCGGTTCATGGCGATAGCCAGCGTGGCGTGGGCTTCGGTGGAAATCGAGCCCAGCGACATGGCCCCGGTGGCAAAACGCTTGACGATTTCTGCCGCCGGTTCAACCTGCTCGAGGGCGATTGCCCGGGCCGGGTCGAGCCGGAACTCGAACAGCCCGCGCAGGGTCATGTGCCGCCGGTTTTGGTCGTTGATGATCTGGGCGTATTCCTTGTAGGTGCCGAAATTGCCCGCCCGGGTCGCATGCTGAAGCTTGGCAATGGCGTCCGGGGTCCACATGTGCTCTTCGCCGCGGGCACGCCAAGCATATTCGCCGCCCGCATCCAGGGCTTGCGCCAGCACCGGGTCGTGACCAAACGCGGCCTTGTGCATGCGCAGGGATTCTTCGGCGATCTCGAAGATGCCGATGCCTTCCACCCGGCTGGCGGTGCCGGTGAAATACTTGTCGATGGTTTCCCTGTTGATGCCAATGGCTTCGAACAGCTGTGCACCGCAGTAGGACATGTAGGTGCTCACGCCCATCTTGGACATGATCTTGGACAGACCCTTGCCAATCGCCTTGACGTAGTTGTAGATGGCCTTCTCGGCCGACAGGTCCCCCGGCAGGTCCTTGTGCATGGAGGCCAGGGTTTCCATCGCGAGGTACGGATGCACGGCTTCGGCGCCGTAGCCGGCCAGCACGGCAAAGTGGTGCACTTCACGCGCCGTACCGGTTTCCACCACCAAGCCGGCCGTGGTGCGCAGCCCTGCGCGCACCAGGTGCTGGTGGATGGCCGACAGTGCCAGCAGCGCTGGCACGGCGACCCGGTGGGTGCTCACACCCCGGTCGCTGATGATCAGGATATTGTGTCCACCCCTGATGGCATCGACCGCTTCGGCACACAGCGAGGCGAGTTTAGCTTCTACACCCTCGCGCCCCCAGTCTCCCGGGTAGGTGATGTCCAGGGTGGCGCTTTTGAACTTGCCCTGGGTGGCCTGTTCGATCCTGCGCAGCTTGGCCATGTCGGCAAAGTCCAGCACCGGCTGGCTGACCTCCAAGCGCATGGGCGGGTTGACCTGGTTGATATCGAGCAGATTGGGTTTGGGTCCGATGAAGGACACCAGCGACATCACGATGGCCTCGCGGATCGGGTCGATCGGCGGATTGGTCACCTGGGCAAACAGCTGCTTGAAATAGTTGTACAGCGGCTTGTTCTTGTCGGAGAGTACGGCCAGCGGGCTGTCGTTGCCCATCGACCCGATCGCTTCCTCACCGTTCGCTGCCATCGGGCTGAGCAGGAACTTGATGTCTTCCTGGGTAAAGCCGAAGGCCTGCTGTTGGTCGAGCAATTCCGGGGACGCGGCCGAGGCGATGGTCCCGGTGTCCGAGTCCGCCGGAAGATCGCTACCGTCTTCTCCGGCTACCGGCTGATCGACGTCGTCAAGCCGGATGCGCAGGTTGTCAATCCATTGCTTGTAGGGCTTGGCACTGGCCAGGCCGGCCTTGAGTTCCTCGTCATCGATCATGCGACCCTGTTCCAGATCGATCAGGAACATCTTGCCGGGTTGCAGGCGCCACTTGCGCACGATCTTGCTTTCGGGCACGGGCAGCACCCCCGATTCGGAACCCATGATGACCATGTCGTCGTCAGTCACACAGTACCGCGAGGGACGCAGGCCGTTGCGGTCCAGCGTGGCCCCGATCTGGCGGCCGTCGGTGAACACGATCGAGGCCGGGCCATCCCAGGGCTCAAGCATGGCGGCATGGTATTCATAAAACGCCTTGCGACGAGCGTCCATGGTGCTGTGCTGCTCCCAGGGCTCGGGGATCATCATCATCACGGCCTGGCTGATGGGGTAGCCGGCCATGGTCAGCAATTCGAGGCAGTTGTCGAAAGTGGCGGTGTCGGACTGACCGGCAAAGCTGATCGGGTAGAGCTTTTGGAGGTCGGCAGCCAGCACGGGCGAGGACATCACGCCTTCACGGGCTTTCATCCAGTTGTAATTGCCCTTGACGGTATTGATCTCGCCGTTGTGCGCCACATAGCGATAAGGGTGGGCCAGCGGCCACTCGGGGAAGGTGTTGGTT
>CAYMMK010000013.1:0-25707 GCA_964391575.1 uncultured Limnohabitans sp. | reverse complement strand
ACGCTGGTGCACGAGACCCAGCGCGGAGACGCAGCGCTCGTCCTGCAGGTCCAGGTAATAGGTACCCACCTGGTCAGCCAGCAGCAGGCCCTTGTAGACCACGGTGCGGCTGGACATGCTGGGGATGTAGTACTCGTTGCTGTGCTTGAGCCCCAAGGCCTGAATGGCGGCACTGGCGGTCTTGCGGATCACATACAGCTTGCGCTCGAGCGCGTCCTGCACGATCACATCGGCGCCTCGCCCAATGAAGATCTGACGCATGACCGGTTCTTTTTCCCGCACGCGGGGCGACATGGGCATCTCGCGGTTGACCGGCACATCCCGCCAGCCCAGCAGCACCTGCCCTTCGGCCTTGACGGCACGTTCGAGCTCCTGTTGGCAGGCCATGCGCGATGCATGCTCCTTGGGCAGGAAGACCATGCCCACACCGTACTCACCGAACGGCGGCAGCGAGACGCCCCGCAAACCGTCCGGGGCAATGCCGTTGCGGGCCATCTCTTCTCGGTACAGGGCGTCAGGCAGCTGAATCAGGATGCCGGCGCCATCGCCCATCAGCGGGTCGGCGCCAACGGCGCCACGGTGGTCCAGGTTTTCCAGAATCTTCAGGGCCTGGGTCACGATGGCGTGACTTTTATGCCCCTTGATATGCGCCACAAACCCGACGCCACAGGCATCATGCTCCTGGGCGGGGTCGTACAGACCGTTGAGCTGTAGGTGTTCTTTGTCGGCTGCCCTCGTCATGGCGCACTCCTAGGGTTTTTACTCAGACCGTGGAGTGTAGGCCCATGCAAGCCCAATGCCAAAAAAATTAATTGGGGTCAGATCCCATTTTTTCAGTCCTTCTTACCTAATTTAAATTAATCGGGGACAGATTCATCGCGCGATCGCTTCATGGGCCGACCGGGTTTACCTGGCGCCAATCTTCTGTCAGTGCTTGAGCGCAAGACCCCCAGGAAATCAGCCGACCCGAGCGCCCAGCCCGAGAGGGTGGACTGGGTCAGGCTCTGCCGCTCTGCATCACCCAGACCGGCCTGGACCAAAGCAGCGTAGGCGGCTTCACGAGCGAACGGGGTGTTGCCCAGGCCCCAGAACAGGGCATGGTGGCTCACCAGTTTGTCGCGTTCCTGTCCAACGCAGTGCCTGTGGCTGGACCAGCGGTAATCCTGGGGACGCGCCACCATGTGGGCTCGCACCGGATTGAGGTCGATGTAGACCATGCAAGCCAGAAGATAGCGCTCACTCTCTATCAAGGCACTGCGGTAGCGGCCCTCCCACAGGGTCCCGCTGCGCCCATGCCGCACATTGAAGTGGCGTACATAGGCCCTTCCGACGGCCTGCATCATCATCGGCAGACCGTCACCGGTTTCCGGGGTGACCAGCAGGTGGAAATGGTTGTCCATGATGACCCAGGCATGAATGGCCACCTTGAACTGGCGCGAATACTCCAGCCACAAACCCAGCAGACGCTCACGGTCGGCATCGTCCCGAACGATGGCCTGCCGATCGTTGCCGCGCTGGATGATGTGATGAGGATAGCCGGCAACGGTCAGACGGGGTTGTCGAGCCATGGGGGTACTCCGGTAACCGGGAAAGGTGTCAGTTTAATTAGGATCTGACCCCAATTAAGCAGGGAACCGTTGTTCGGCCAGCGCCTGCAGGCCGAATTCCGCAAGCAAGGCCAACAGCCGCTCGCGGGCACTGCGCTTTCTCGTGCCGGTGAATTTCGCCAGGATCAACTCATTCTTCATGGAGTGCTCCCAGCCCACCAGTTCGGTCACGGTGACCGCATAGCCTTGCGATTCGAGGTACAGGCAGCGCAGCACATTGGTCAGCTGGCTGCCCATGTCGCGGGTGTGCAGTGGGTGGCGCCACAGCTCGGCCAGCGGGGTTTTGGACAGCGCCAGCGCCTTGTTCTGGCGCAGGCTGGCGGCCAGCTCGGCCTGACAGCAGGGCACCAGCACCATGTATTTGGCTTTTTTCTGCAGGCCAAAGGCGATGGCGTCGTCGGTCGCCGTATCGCAAGCATGCAAGGCGGTGACCACGTCGATCTGTTCGGGCAATTCGGTGCTTTGCGTCGACTCGGCCACGCTCAGGTTCAGAAAGCGCATGCGATCAAAACCCAGCTGCTTGGCCAGCTGGCGTGAGGACTCAACCAGTTCGCTGCGGGTTTCGATGCCGTAGATCGTGCCTTTGCCCAAGGCTTTGAAAAACAGATCGTAAATGATGAAACCCAGATACGACTTGCCCGCGCCGTGGTCGGCCAGTGTCGGGCCTTGAGGCATGTCAGGCAATTCGAGCAACAACTTCTCGATGAACTGGAACAGGTGGTACACCTGCTTGAGCTTGCGCCGCGAGTCCTGGTTGAGCTTGCCTTCGCGTGTGAGGATGTGCAGCTGCTGGAGCAGTTCAATCGACTGGCCGGGGCGCACCTCAGGCGGCAGTTCAGGGGCGGCGGCAGCCGGTCGTTTTTTCATGGCGTGGCGTCCACATCCAGCTGCTTCCATCCCTGCGCCCCCAGCTTTTCCATCGTCATCATGTTGGCTTGGTAGATGGTGTCGGCCTCGGGAAAAGCCTCCACCGCCCGGTCGATGCTGGCCTCGCGCAACAGGTGGAGCGTGGGGTACGGCGAGCGGTTCGTGAAATTGGTGATGTCATCGGGCTCGGTGCCCGCAAACTGGAAATCGGGGTGAAAACTCGCCACCTGGAACTCGCCCTCCAGATCCAGCTCCTGCAACACGCCGTCGGCCTCGTCGAGAAAATCATTGAAGTCCAGAAAGTCACGCAGCATGTGCGGCACGATCAGCAGCGTGGTCTCGCGCGCTTCGGCGGGCAAGGCGGCCAGCGCCTGCAACTGCTCGATCAGCTCGTCACGCAGACCCTCCAGGCCCTTGGCCTCGCTCACGGCGTAGTGGATCTGGCCCTTGATGTGCGGCGCCTTGGCAAAAGGGCACAGGTTCAGGCCGATCACGGCGCGTTCCAGCCAGCGCACGGTGTCGGCGACGGCAATGTCTTTGGGGGTATCGGTCATGCCCGGATTGTGCCTCTGCGTTCAGCGCTGCTGTGGACAAAGCAAAGCCCGCTGCGCCAGCACGGCCAGCACCGCCCCACCCACACAACACCCCACCGTGAACAGCGGCGTGAGCTGCCAGCCGCCCGCATGCGCGGCCAGGCTGGCCGTGACCGGCGGGCCGATGAACTGGCCCAGGGCCGAGAGTTGCTGCACCCAGCCCACAGTGGCGGCCACCTGCTGCTCACCTGGCGCCAGCCGCACCGCCAGGGTGAACAAAGTGCCCGGCACCAGACCGCCCAGTCCGGAAAAAAGAAGTACGCCTGTGTAGCGCAACCAGGGCTGGCCGTCGGTGAAGGTGGCAAAGGCCAGGCTGCTGCCCAAGGCCATGGCGCCAAAGCCCAGCCAGAGGGTCGAGCGCGGCCGCCAGCCCCACTGCAGCAGCCGGCCCGAAGCCATGTTCCCCCCCATGTTGACGGCAGCCGCCAGCGCCGTGAGCACGCCCAACCACAGGCCTGACACCCCCGCCTGCGCATAGATGGAGGGCAGAAAGCCCACCACCGCCAGCCATTGGCCTGAATACAGGCCAAAGCACAGCGCGACCCACCAGGGGCCTCGCGCACGCAGGGTACGCGCCAGGCGCTGCAGCAAACCCGCGCTGGCCGGAGCCACCCCAGGTGGATCGGCTGGAATGGCCCGAGCCACCCACAGCGCCATGCCCAGCGACACGAGGGCAAACAGCCACCACCAGGCGTGCCAGCCCCAGGCTGGGATGAACAGCGGCCCCAGCAGCAAGGCCAGTGCCGTGCCGGTGGGCATGTAAGCACCCCACACCCCCAGCATGCCGGGCAGTTGCTGCGCCGGGACCAGCCTGCGGATCAGCGCTGGCGCCGGCAAGGCCACCAGCAAAAAGCCCAGGCCTTCCATCGCCCGCAGCACCAGCAAGGCCTGCACGGAAGTCGCCAGCCCCCCTGCCCCGCTGGCCAGCGCCAGCAACAGCAGGCCGCGCACCATGCTGCGCTTGAGGCCCATGCCGTCGGCCAGCAAGCCCATGAAGACCGCCAGCGTCAGCCCCGCCAGCTGGACCATCGACAGCAAAAAGCCGGACTGCACCAAGCTGAGGCCCAGCTCGGCCTGCAAGGCAGGCAGCGCAGGCGGCAGCTTGCCCACCTGCAGCGCGGCCACACCCCCTGCGGCCACGACCAGCCAGGCACGTTTCACAGCAGCCGCTTTCCGGTCAAACGCTCATGCTCGCGCAGTGCAAAGCGGTCCGTCATACCGGCGATGTAGTCGGCCACGGCACGGTGACGGTCTGCGCGGGACGCAAATTCAGCGCGCAATTCCAGGGGGTCCGCCAGATAGGCTTCAAACAGCTCGCGCACAGCCGTTTTCGCCTGGACCGTGGTGTGCATGACCTGCGGGTGACGGTAGAGATGCGCGAAAAGAAACTGCTTGAGTTGGGCACTTTTCGTGTGCATGTCCTGCGAAAATCGCACCAGCGGCCCGGCCAGGCGCGCCTCGTCGGCGGTTCGGACTCCGGCAGCCGCAATCGCCGCGCGGGTGGTATCGATTACATCGTACACCTGCTCGCTGAGCATGCGGCGCGTGCTCTCGTACAGCCAGCGGCGCGGCTTGTCAGCCAGTTGCGGGTATTCGGCAATCACCTGCTGGCGGTAGCGCTCAAACAATGGTACTTCCTGCATCTGATCGAGCGAGAGCAGGCCCGAGCGCACACCGTCATCGATGTCATGCGCGTTGTAGGCAATGGCGTCGGCCAGGTTGCACAGCTGTGCCTCCAGGCTGGGCTGGGTACGGTCCAGAAAGCGCCGCGCCACGCCGCCAGGCTCCACCGCATCGATGGCCAGCGCATGGCCGCGCGAGCAGTGCTTGAGGATGCCCTCGCGGGTTTCAAAGCTGAGGTTCAGCCCGTCGAAGTCGGGGTAACGCTCTTCGAGCTGGTCCACCACGCGCAGGCTTTGCAGGTTGTGCTCAAAGCCGCCGTGCTCTTGCATGCACTCGTGCAGCGCGTCCTGCCCCGCATGGCCAAAAGGCGTGTGGCCCAGGTCGTGCGCCAGCGCAATCGCTTCGACCAGGTCTTCGTTCAGGCCGAGTGCCCGGGCGATGGAGCGGCCGAGCTGCGCGACTTCGAGCGAGTGCGTCAGCCGCGTTCGAAACAGGTCACCTTCGTGGTTGAGGAACACCTGCGTCTTGTAGACCAGGCGACGGAAAGCGGTGGAGTGGACGATACGGTCGCGGTCGCGCTGAAAGTCGTTGCGCGTGGGCGCGGGCAGTTCGGGATGGCGGCGGCCCCGGGTCTGCGACGGGTGGCTGGCCCAGGGGGACAGGCCAGCAGCGTTCGGTGGCTGAGGAACTTCAGCCACAGCAGGCATCGATCACCTCGCGCACCACCGCATCGGGTGCGCCCATGGTGCGGGCCTGCCCCGGCGGATCGATGACCACAAACTGGATCTCTCCACCCACCGCCTTTTTGTCCAGCCGCATGTGCTCGATGTAGTCGTGCGCGTTGTCAGCGGCGCTCAGGGCCGGGCCCCGCACCGGCAAACCGGCGCGTTCGATCAGGGCCTTCAGGCGGGCCACGAATGCGGCATCGACCTTGCCCAGGCGATGCGAGAGTTCAGCCGCCATGACCATGCCGCAGCCCACGGCTTCGCCGTGTAACCAGACGCCAAAGCCCAACCCCGCCTCGATGGCGTGGCCGAAGGTGTGGCCAAAGTTGAGGATGGCGCGCAGGCCCGATTCGCGTTCATCCTGTCCCACCACCCAGGCCTTGATCTCACAGCTGCGCTTGACGGCATGGGCCAGAGCGGCCGGCTCGCACGCCATCAGTGCACCGATGTTCGCCTCGATCCAGGCCAGAAAGTCCATGTCAGCAATCGGCCCGTACTTGATGACCTCGGCCAGTCCGGCGCTGAGCTCACGCCCGGGCAGGGTCTTGAGGGTGTCCAGGTCACAGACCACGCGGACCGGTTGGTAGAAAGCGCCGATCATGTTCTTGCCCAGCGGGTGGTTGATGGCGGTCTTGCCACCCACCGACGAATCCACCTGCGACAGCAGCGTGGTCGGGACCTGCACAAAGGGCACGCCGCGCATATAGCTGGCCGCGGCAAAGCCGGTCATGTCACCGATCACGCCACCGCCCAAGGCAAACAGCACCGTCTTGCGGTCGCAGCCCTTGGCCAGCAGGGCATCAAAAATCAGGTTCAGGGTCTGCCAGTCCTTGTGCGCCTCGCCATCGGGCAACACCACGGTGTGGACCTGCTTGTAATGCGGGGCAATCGCTGCGCGCAGTTGCGCTTCGAACAGCGGGGCAATGGTGTCGTTGGTGACGATCATTGCGGCTTGTGCCTTGGGCAAGCCGGCAAAGGTGTCGGGGTGGGCCAAAAGGCCGGTGCCGATGTGGATGTCGTAGCTGCGCTTGCCCAGGTCGATGCGCACAGTCGAGGTCAGATCAGAGGCCATGGTGAAAGTGTAGTTTTTGTAGCCTGTCGGCGCCGACCAGTCGCAGATTTATCGCAAAGTGCCGGTACCGGTCGGTGCAGGGGTCGGCTTCGCGGCGGCGGCCATGTCGATCTGCATGAGGATCCTGTTGACCAGGGTGGGCAAGGAGGGGCGGCCTGTTTCGATCACGAAGTGAGCTGCTTCACGGTACAGCGGATCGCGCGCCGCCAGCAGGCTGCGCAGACGCGCGAGCGGGTCTTCAACCTGCAATAGGGGGCGGACGGTGTCGTAGCGCAGCCTGCGGTACAGGTCTTCAGCGCTGGCGTACAGGTAAATGACCTGCCCGCGGGCACGCAGATGCTGGCGGTTGGCTGCTCGCAGAACAGCGCCGCCGCCGGTGGAGAGCACACCCTCGCAGCTGGCGGTCAGCTCGTCGAGCACCTGCTGCTCGGTATCACGAAAAGCTTCTTCGCCGCAATGCTCAAAGTACTCGCGGATGGAACAGCCCAGACGCGCCTCGATCACCTGGTCGGCGTCCACAAAAGGAACCTCCCGCCGGCGCGAGAGCTGGCGTCCGATGGTGGTTTTGCCCGATCCGGGCATGCCGACTAAAAACAGTTTCACTGCGCGTTCCTGATGCCCCTGGACTGGCAAGCCCATGCGACCCGCCCAGGTCGGCAAGTGTAGTCGAGGGGAAAACCAAAAGGGTCTGTGCGATCGGGAATTCAAACCCGATTCAGCCTGGGGCCGCAGGAGCGGGCACGGGCATTGTTGCAGGCTCAGGTACCGGCACAGGTGCGGGCGCTGTCATGGGTCCAGCGGGCGTCGGCGCTTCGGCCCCCGCAGGGGCGATGACCCGCGGGGTGATGAAGATCAGCAGCTCGCTGCGACGGCGTTCCTGCTGGCGGTTGCGAAACAGCCAGCCGAGCACGGGTACATCCCCCAGGGAGGGCACCTTGGCCTCGTCTTGTTTGTCGTTGTCCTCGAAGATGCCTCCCAGGACCACCGTTCCGCCGTCGGGCACCTGGACCTGGGTCTTGACATGCTTGGTATTGATGGCATACCCCGCCGCAGTGAGCTGGCCAATGCTGTCCCGGTTGACATCCACCTCGAGCACCAAAGCACCGTCGGGCGTGATCTGGGGTGTGACCTCGAGCTTGAGATGGGCCTTGCGAAAGGTCACCGCGGTCAGGGTGGTGCCGCCAGTGGCGCTGGTGGTCGGGTAGGGCAGTTCGGTGCCCTGCTCGATCAGGGCCTTGGTCTGGTCAGCGGTGATCACCCGGGGACGAGAGACCACCTTGCCCCGACCCTGGGCCTCAAGGGCCGAGAGTTCCAGATTGATGAAGCTCTCGGCCGCCGCATTGAACAGGGATACGGCCATGCTGGCCGGGGCCACCAGCGCCTGACCGGCCATTCCGGCCGGCAGGCTGACCTGCGGTGAACCCACCACGCCTGCGCCGCGTGGCGGCATGGCCCCGCCCACACCCAGCGAGTGCCCGCCCGATGTGCCGCGGTAGCCCAGACCCAGTCGAACCCCCAGAGACTCACCGAACTGGTCATCGGCCTCGACGATTCGCGCCTCGATCATGACCTGGCGGACCGGTACATCGATCTGCAGCACCAGGTCCCGCACCCCTTGCAGGCGCGAGGCCACATCGCGCACAAACAACTGGTTGGTGCGTGGCTCGGCGAGTACCGAGCCACGCGGACCCAGCCAGCGGCTGGCCGCATCGCCCGCCTGCAGGCGCTGCGCCACCTCGGTTGCGCGGGCATACTGCAGGCGCAGTGCCAGAGTCTCCAGGGGCTGGGCGGCCTCCATGGCAGCGCGGGTCTCCAGGCGCTTGCGCTCGCGCTGGGTCCACTCCTCCTCAGGGGCCACCCACAGTACCGAGCCCTCCTGGCGAAACGCATGGCCTTTGGAGCGCAGCACGATATCGAGCGCCTGCGGCCAGGGCACATTCTGCAGACGCACCGACACCTGCCCGCTGACGCTGTCACTGGCCACCAGGTTCAGACCCGTGAAATCGGCAAACACCTTCAGCAACTGACGCAGGGGCACATCCTGGAAATTCAGGCTGATCGGACGAGAGGCGGCGCTCTGGACCGGCGCACCTGCTGAGCCCTCGCCGACCGCAGCTGCGGCCGGCCACAGCAGTGCCGAGCACGCGAGCATCCATCCGCCCACGCCCATGCCCGCAAGGGGCCATCCCAAGCGCAACGCAGCAACCTGTTTGTTTTGATGGCTCATGGTTTCCCCAATGTCATGCGCACCGGCTCGGGCGTGTCGGCCCCGACCGATCGGGCCCGCAGCCACAGCTGCTGCTCGTCCGCCTCTGCCCAGCGGTGACCCTGGGTGCCCACCGGCTCGCCTGCCCGGACGGAAAACAAGCGGCCCTCCGCCACGAACAGGGCTGTTCGCTCATCACCTACCGACCACCAGCCGACCCAACGCAGTTGCGACAGTGGCCAGTCGGTCACCCGCCAGCCCGTCGCCGGGTCTGGTGGACGGGAGGGTCCAGGCGCTGCGGCAACCGGGGTTGCTGCTGCCGGCTCGGCAGGCGTGATTGCATCCAGGATGACGGGGTTCACAGCCGTCACCGCTGCGCCAGCAGCAGGTCGCAGCGCCAGGGACCAGTGCGCCTGCCAGCGCATTCGGCCGGGAGCCTCGGGCGCTGGCGCAGACTGTAGCTGCAACTGATCCAGACGCCACATCCCGGGGCTGTCGGACAGAACTTGCCAGAAGCGCTGCCAGGCGGTCCAGTCGCCCTGCACCTCCATACGGGCCCGGTGCACCGCCAAAGGCCACGCCGGGGTCGGAGCGGTGGTTTCCAGCCGGTGCCATTGCAGAACACGCAAACCGTGACCCTCATGCTGCTGTCGCCAATGGCGCCACAGCGCTGGTGCGGCCAGCTCGTCGGGCAGCTTCTGGACTTTCTGCGGCCACACGGGTGCCGCTGCCTCGCGCCACGTCGCTGCCCCTGCGTCATGGGCTGCGGAAAGACCGTTCACATCCGGGGCCGGGTATTGGAGCGCCTCCCAAAGGGCCAACCAGCGCGGGGTTTGCGCCACCAGCACCAGCAGCAGACCGACCAGACTGCCCTGCCCGATCAGCAGCAGGGCCTTGCGCCACGAGGGAACGACAAGCGCATCCGAAGATCGGATTGTGCGAATCCAGGTCGGCCTGCGCACCATCATGGCTCCTGCAGACCCGGCCGGGTGTTGGCCGCCCTGTCACCGGTCATGACAGTGTCGGTCTTGGTGGCCCTCGGATTCAGCGCCTGCAGGACAAACAGCCAACCCGCTGCGCCAGGACGGGCAGCACCGACAGCGTTCGGCCCGCTGTACGCCGATTGCTGCTGCAACTGCCAGGCACCAGTGTGACTGGCTGCCAGATCGGCCAGAAGTTGTGCCACCGCGCTTTCGTGGGCGCTCAGGACCTGCAGCTCGGTGCGTTGCTCATCGATGAGCATCCGCTCCAGACCGACCCCCGGTCGGTGGGCAAGTATTGGCCACAGGGCCTGAAGTTGGCTTTGCCGATCCTGCCACCGGACCCACTGGGCTTCTCGCTGGATCTGCAACTGCGCCTGCTGATGTTGGCGCGGCGTCGATTGCGTGGCCTGCAGCCGTTGCTGTTCCCTCTGCCGCCCCTGGAAGGCGCGTTCCTGCCATTCTTGGGTGGAGGGCCCCCAGGCCAGTGCGCCCCAGGCCAGTGCGGCCCCCAGACAAAGCCCGGTCAAACCCAGTGGCGCCCCTTTTCGCCAGCGCAGGCGCCGCAACTCATCCGGATAACGGCGCAGGTCAAGCACCATGGCCATGAGACTCCAACAGGGGTGCCAGCGCCAGGCCACAGGCCACCAGCTGCGGGTAGGACAGCATGTCCGTTGTCACAGGCATGGGTGGTCCTGAACGGGATTGCAGGGAAAACTGCCAGTCTTTGGGTGTGGACCACAGGGCGGTCGATCCGTCGACGAGATGCCGGCAGGCCCGTTCGACCGCATGTTGCAAAGGCTCCACAGCCCACAGCTGCAGTTGCGTACCTTTCACCGCCCGATGCAGTTGACGCAGATCGCTGCGGGCACAGGCCGCCCAGTGCCAGGCACCCGGTGGCTGGCCGTGTTCAACAAAAGCCAGATCCAAACACACCGCTGCCGGCGCCAGGTTCAAGGCCGCTGCGGCTTCCTGATGGATGCGCGCCGCCGCCTCCTGGCGCGGCATTGAAGCGGGCCAATCCCCATGACCCAGAATGCAGTGTTGCAAGGGCAAGCTTATGCACAGCTGCCGAACACCGGCCTGGGCGCTGACCTGCGGTGATTGCAACAACTCCCGCAGAGCCTGTGCGTCGAGTTGGTCTTCCTCCTCATCGCCCTGCGGGGGGCGCAACAAGGGTTGCGACCGCTGCAGGCTGGCCAGCACACGCCAGTGGCCTGGAGCCTGCACCCCCAGGGCCATCAGACACGACAGGTCCGGCCCGAGCGCACAGCCCCAGGCCGCCCTGATGCGCCGGCGCTGACGCCATTGCTGCCAAAGTGTCTCCACCATGGGGCCTCCTCCCGCCTCCTCTTGATGGGAGGCCTGATGGGGTTGTAGCAGCAGGCAGGGTTTTAAGGTTGTCAGACTCGCAACCAATTGTTACTACAGCACCCCCTCATACAAGGCGTTGTCGCGACTAAGCGCATGCGTTTTTATAATGGTTGTACAACGGCCTGCGCAGGGCCCGCCCTCCAGGACCTCCATGCCCGCTTCCGAAGCCACCGCCTCCTCTCCCAAAGGCCCCTCAGGATCACCCCCCCGCCGCTCCTGGGCCCGTCGCCTGCTGGTGTGGACCGTCGGCTTGATCCTGACAGCCGTCTTCAGCGTGGCCTGCCTGGTGGCGGTGGCCATGGTGGTGGCCTATCCCAATTTGCCCGATGTTTCCGAACTGGCCGAATACCGCCCGAAATTGCCGCTTCGCATCTATACCACCGAGGGGGACCTGATTGGCGAGTTTGGCGAGGAGCGGCGCAAGCTCACCCCGATCGCAGAGATTCCCCAAATCATGAAGCAGGCGGTCCTCTCCATCGAGGACAACCGGTTTTACGAGCACGGCGGCGTGGACTACTGGGGCATGGCCCGGGCATCCATCAAGCTGCTGGGCAGTCTGGGCTTTCAGAAATCCCAGGGGGGCTCGACGATCACCATGCAAGTGGCCCGCAATGTGTATCTGACCACCGAAAAAACCTACACGCGCAAGATCTACGAAATCCTGCTGACCTACAAGCTCGAGCATCTGCTGACCAAGGACCAGATCCTGGAGATCTACATGAACCAGATCTTCCTGGGCAACCGCTCCTACGGCTTTGCATCGGCTGCTGAAATCTATTTTGGCAAGGCCTTGAAGGATTTGAGCATTGCCGAGGCCGCTATGCTTGCCGGGCTGCCCAAGGCACCCTCAGCCTACAACCCGTTCTCCAATCCCAAGCGCGCCCGGGCGCGTCAGCTCTACATTGTCGAGCGCATGGAGGAAAACGGCTACATCACCGCCGCCCAGGCCAAGGCGGCCAAGGCCGAAACCCTGCGCCTGCGCAGCGCTAGCGATCCGCGACGCATCCATGCCGAATACCTCGCAGAAACCGTACGGCAGATGGTGTATGCCCAATACGGCAGCGAAATCTACACGCAGGGCATGAATGTCTACACCACGGTGCGATCGGCCGAGCAGCAGGCCGCTTACCGCGCACTGCGACAGGGCTTGTTGGACTATGAGCGTCGCCAGGTCTATCGCGGACCCGAGAAATTCATCGAACTTCCGAAGGATCCCAAACAACTTGACGAAGCCATTGACGATGTGCTGGAAGAGCATCCCGACAATGGGGAACTGTTGGCCGCCGTGGTGCTCGAAGTCACTCCTCGCAAGGTGGTGGTGGTCCGACAAAACAGCGAACAGATCGAGATCAGCGGCGATGGATTGCGGCCCGTGCAGTCCGGTCTGGCCGAAAAGGCACCGCCAGCCATCAGGTTGCGACGCGGCGCCGTGGTGCGCATCGCACTGATGGCCAAGGGAGGGTGGGAGATCACCCAACTGCCCCAGGTGGAAGGGGCGCTTGTGGCCGTCACCCCGCAAACCGGCGCCGTACGGGCACTGGTGGGTGGCTTCGACTACGCCAAAAACAAGTTCAACCATGTGACCCAGGCCTGGCGCCAGCCGGGTTCGAGCTTCAAACCCTTCATCTATTCGGCTGCACTTGAAAAGGGACTCACGCCCTCGACCGTGATCAACGACTCACCGCTGTTTTTTGATGCCAGCGTGACCGGCGGTCAACCCTGGGAACCCAAGAATTACGACGGCACCTTCGAGGGTCCAATGTCCATGCGCCGGGCGCTGGCCAAATCCAAGAACATGGTGTCGGTCCGGGTGCTGCAAGCGGTGGGGACGCGCAACGCCCAGCAATGGGTGACGCGCTTCGGTTTTGACGAGGACAAGCATCCCGCCTACCTGACCATGGCGCTGGGCGCCGGATCGGTCACCCCAATGCAAATGGTCACCGCCTATGGCGTGTTTGCCAACGGTGGCTATTTGGTGCCTCCGCACCTGATCACCCGCATCACCGACTTCAAAGGCCGCACGCTGGTGAACAGCCCTGTGCCCGAACAGCCTGCCGATGCGCAACGAGTGATCCCGGCCCGTAACGCTTTCCTCATGACCAGTCTTTTGCAGGAAGTCACCCGCAGCGGCACGGCGGCCCGGGCCCAGACCCTGCTCAAGCGCAGTGATATTTATGGCAAGACCGGTACCACCAACGACTCGATGGACGCCTGGTTTGCAGGCTATCACCGTCAGGTGGCTGCGGTGGTCTGGATCGGCTATGACAATCCGCGCAAGCTCGGTGACCGAGAGACGGGCGGCGGCCTGAGTCTGCCGGTCTGGATCAGCTACATGGAAACTGCACTGCGCAACATCCCCCCCGGTGAGGTTTCGGCCCCCGACGGCGTGGTCAATTCAGGTGGCGAATGGTATTACCAGGAGTACTCAGGCAGCAACGGCGTGACCAGCCTGGGCAATGCGGTGGAAACTCCAGCCGGCAGTGTGCTCTCGCCCTCGGAGGAGCGCAACCGCATTCTCGATCTGTTTCGTCAGTAAGTCGCCGCCGTGGCTTTTCATGCAGGTGGCGGGGAAAAATCCAGTATCAGACCCGACTGCGCGCTGGCGTGCTGCGAAAGACTCTGCCAGAACTCGCCCTGTCCTTTGGTGTCCTGCCATTGACCCTCGATCCAGCGGTAATGGAAGCCGCCTGCGCGCGCGGCCAGCCAGACTTCATGCAGGGGCTTTTGCAGGTTGATCACGATCTGGCTGCGATTGCGAAACGTGATGGTGACCATGCCACCAACGCGTTGGTTGTCAATGTCGGCGTCGGTTTCGTCGTTGATGCGGTCACAGTGGGCCTCGACGGCGGCCAGAAGACGCTCGGCGAGGTCCAGGAATTGCGGGTCGGTCATTACAATGCACAGATGTTGAAGGGTTGGATGATTGTATGCACCACGCTTGCCCTTGCCGCGAGCGCTGGCTTACTGACAGGCTGCGGCCAGAAAGGGGCATTGACCTTGCCCACCCAGCCTGAGGCGGCCGATCGGGCCCGCCTGCCGCAGACCCTCAACCCCTGGCACCGTGCACACCCTGCAGCACCCCCGGCTTCCGAAAGCAAGCGCTGACCATGACTCCCTCTTCCCCACTGCCCGGCCATCCACACGTTTTCTATGCCCCGTCCGGCAGCCAGCACGCCCTGTATGTCGAAGGCGTACGCGTGTCCGATCTGGCCCGGCAGTTCGGGACCCCGCTGTTTGTGTACTCCAAGGCGGCCATGCTGTCGGCACTGGGGGCTTACCAGCGTGGTTTTGCCGGACGACAGGCGCAGATCTGCTACGCCATGAAAGCCAATTCGAGTCTGGCCGTGCTGCAGGTGTTCGCACGCGCCGGGTGTGGCTTTGACATCGTCTCCGGGGGCGAGCTGGCACGCGTACTGGCGGCAGGAGGCGATCCGGCCCGCATCATTTTTTCCGGCGTGGGCAAAACTCGCGCTGAAATGCAGCAGGCCCTCAAAGCTGGCATTGGCTGCTTCAATGTGGAAAGCGAGGCCGAGCTGGACGTCCTCAGCGAAGTGGCGGCCGGCATGGGCACACGCGCACGGGTCAGCCTGCGCGTCAATCCCAATGTGGACCCACAAACCCACCCCTACATTTCCACCGGGCTGAAGGGCAACAAGTTCGGTATTGCCCACGACCGCACGCTGGCGGCCTACCGGCATGCTGCTGCTCTGCCGGGCCTGCAGGTCGTGGGTATCGACTGCCACATCGGCTCTCAGATCACCGAGATCACCCCCTATCTGGACGCCATGGACCGAATCCTGGACCTGGTGGCTGACATCGAGTCGGCCGGCATTCCCATCCACCATATCGACTTTGGCGGTGGCTTGGGCATCGCCTACCACGGTGAGACCCCGCCTGCGGCCGATGTGCTGTGGCAGCAACTGCTCGAGCGTCTGGATGCGCGTGGCTATGGCCAGCGGCCACTGATGATCGAGCCCGGCCGCTCGCTGGTCGGCAACGCCGGCATCTGCCTGACCGAGGTGATCTTCACCAAACCCGGCGAGGAAAAGAATTTCTGCATCGTCGACGCCGCCATGAACGATTTGCCGCGGCCGGCCATGTACCAGGCCTTCCATCAGATCGTGCCGGCAGAACCCCGTACCGGCCCTGGCGTGGTCTATGACGTGGTGGGACCCGTTTGCGAGAGCGGCGACTGGCTGGGCCGCGACCGTGTGCTGGAAGTGCAATCGGGCGACCTGCTGGCCGTGCTGTCGGCCGGCGCCTACTGCATGAGCATGGCCAGCAACTACAACACCCGTGGTCGTGCCGCCGAGGTGCTGGTCGATGGCGAGCAGGTCCATCTGATCCGTCAGCGTGAGTCGGTGTTCGACACCTTTGCGCTCGAGCACCTGCCCGACTGATCCCAACCGGCAGGCATCGTGTTTCCTTGCGCGTCATCCCGAACCGCATGGGATCGGCCCCAGCCCCTCTCGGGCCTGGGGCACTTGAAGCCCTCAAGGATGAATTTCCCGACCCGGCTGTTTGCCGGGATCCTGGCATTGATGCCTGTGCCCGCATTGAAGGCGCAGGAGACTGTGCCATTGAGACGGTCCGACGGCCAACAATTGCAGGTCAAGGCCTATACGCCCAAGCACGCCGGATGCCGAGGCATCGCACTGGTCTCGCCGGGTGCCGGTGGCACGGAACATGGATACACCCACCTCGGACAGGCGCTTTCGAACCAGGGCTATCTGGCGATCGTCATGGGGCACCGAGAAAGTGGTCCAAGCGCTTTGCGTGAGCATGTTCACAGCCACACCTTGCGAGAGGGGGTGGCCCGTCTGATCACGGATCCCGCTGCTTACCAAGGACGTTTGTTGGACATTGCAGCCGCACAGACCTGGGGAAAGGAGCGCTGCGACTCTTCCCAGGCCATTTTGGTTGGTCACTCCATGGGCGCGGCCACAGTCATGATCGAGGCGGGCGCACGCAACAAGCTCGGGTTGTCTGGAGGGGACAGTTTCGCGGCCTACATTGCGATCTCGCCCCAAGGTCCTGGCTCTATCTTTCCAGCCCATGCCTGGAGCAACATCCAAAAACCCCTTCTGTCGATCACGGGCACACTTGATCACGAATTGGGCGGGGCCTCCTGGCAGAGCCGCACCGCTGCGCATGCCGACATGCCTGCCGGATGCAAATGGCTGGCGGTCATCGAGGGCGCATCACACATGAACCTTGCAGGTCGCGGAATGTCCCTCCAAGCAGAGCGGGCCACGCAGTCGGTGATTGCGTCATTTCTGGAGAGTCTTTCCCGGGGAGATTGCCGGGAGCCAGGACCGCGCGCAGTGACCCCTGACGTGACCCTCCGTGTCAAGTGACGCTGCACGGGTCAGGACGACCTCTTCGCCCAAACGGTATTGAAAAATTTTTCATGAACCGGCCATGGGTGGGCGCCGCGTCATCAGCCAGCGCCTGTGTAAACGCCAGCCCAGCAGAGCCAGCAGCAGCACACCGTAAACCGCCACCTCGGCCAGGTCATTTTTGCCCGAGCGCATCCACCAGAAATGAACGATGGCCAGCAAGGCCACCGCGTAAACGCTGCGGTGCAGGGCTTGCCAGCGTCCAGCCCCCAATCGCCGGATGGCACCATTCCATGAGGTGGCTGCCAGAAAGAACAACAGCAAAAAGGCCACCGAACCGACCAGGATGAAAGGACGCTTGGGAATGTCGCGCACGATATCACGCCATTCGAACCCCATGTCCAGCCAGGCATAAGCTGACAAATGCAGCATGGCGTAGAGGAAGGTCAGCAACCCCAGCAAGCGCCTGAACCGGGCCAGCTCGGCCCAGCCCGACAGCACCCGCAGCGGTGTGACCGCCAAGGTCAGGCACAAGGCCCGCAAGGTCCAGTCACCCGTGCTCCGGATCAACGCTTCGGCCGGATTGGCCCCAAGCTGATCGCCGAGTGCAGCCATCACCAGCCAGGCCAGGGGCAGCAACCCCAGCGCCAGCAGCGCCCACCAGGCCCCGTGGCCGCGCAGCCAAGCGCGCATGCTCAGAAGAACTTCTTGAGGTCCATGCCGGCGTACAAGGAGCCCACCTGCGGCTCATAGCCATTGAACATCAGGGTCTTGCGCCGTTTGGCCAGCAGCCCATCCTCGCCGATACGCCGTTCGTTGGCCTGGCTCCAGCGCGGATGGTCGACCAGCGGGTTGACGTTGGAGTAAAAGCCGTATTCCTGCGGAGCAGACTTTTCCCATGAGGACACCGGCTGCTTGTCCACAAAACGGATCCTGACCAGGCTCTTGGCGCTCTTGAAGCCGTATTTCCAGGGCACCACCAGACGCAAGGGTGCGCCGTTTTGGTTGGGCAGGACCTCCCCGTACATGCCGAAAGCGAGCAAGGTCAACGGATGCTGAGCCTCGTCCATCCGCAGTCCCTCCACATAGGGCCAGTCGATGATGCTGCTGCGCAGGCCAGGCATGGTGGTTCGGTCGGCCTGGGTGTAAAACTCCACATACCGGGCCGAAGGCTGGGGCTCCACACGCCGGATCAGCTCCGACAGAGAGTACCCAACCCAAGGGATCACCATGGACCAGCCCTCGACGCAGCGCAGGCGGTAAATGCGCTCTTCCATGGCGGACCATTTGAGCAGGTCCTCCAGACCATAGCGTCCCGGTTTTTTCACCAACCCGTCGATCTCCACGCTCCAGGGGCGGGTCTTGAGGGTGTGGGCAAGCCGTGCCGGGTCGGACTTGTCGGTGCCGAATTCATAGAAATTGTTGTAGGTGGTGGCATCCTTGTAGGACGTGGGCTTGTCTATCACCTGCGCCCCCGCCAGCCCAGAGGGCGTTGCAGGCAGGGCCGCCAACACACCCGGGCGGGGCATCTGGGCGCGGGCATCGCGCGCCGCCCACGAAGCCAGTGTCAAACCGGCGGCGCCGGCGGCCACCTGCCGCAACAGGTCTCGTCGGCCGGTGAAAACCTCGCGGGGCGTGATCTCGCTGGGCACCGGGTGGATCCGGCCGCTGTCCGATGAACGTATGAGCATGTCATGTCTCCTGCCTCAAAGGCCCGACCGATTGTGATCCTTTTGCGGTCATCGTGCCGGGCCGGGGATGGTGTCTCAGAGGGCGCCGTAGCTGTGCAGGCCGCTGAGGAACATGTTGACCCCCAGAAAGGCAAAGGTGGTCACCCCCAGACCGACCAGCGCCCACCAGGCGGCCACAGCGCCACGCAGTCCTTTCATCAGCCGCATGTGCAGCCAGGCCGCATAGTTGAGCCAGACAATCAAGGCCCAGGTTTCCTTGGGGTCCCAACTCCAGTAGCCTCCCCAGGCTTCGGCCGCCCACAATGCACCGAGCACGGTGGCGATGGTGAAGAAGGCAAAGCCGACCGCGATGGCCTTGTACATCACATCATCGAGCACTTCGAAATCGGGCAGCCGTTCTGCAATCCGGCGGCGGGCCAAAAGAATGCTGCCGACAATCAGGGCAGATAAGCCAAAGTACACGGCCCAGTAATTGCTGATGCCACCTTCGGGGGACTTGCGAAACACCAGCGGCTCAAAGCACAGCACGATGCCCAGTAGCCAAAGGGGCGCCAGTTTGTACCACCGGGTTTCCTCGGCCTGCTGCTTGATCAGGTAGGCAAAGGCCACCATGGCAGCAATGGCAAAAGTGCCGTAGCCGACAAAGTTGGCCGGCACATGCAGCTTCATCCACCAGCTTTTGAGTGCCGGCACCAGCGGCTGGATTTCGTGGGCTTCGCGCACCAGGGTGTACCAGAGCAGGAAACCCACGGCGGCGCTGACCACCAGCATGACAAAAGCCCCCAGAGCCCGGGTTTTGTACTGCGCTTCGTAGTACAGGTAAAACACCGTGGTCATCCAGCAAAACAGGATGAACACTTCATACAAGTTGCTGACCGGGATGTGGCCGATGTCAGGCCCGATCTGGTGACTTTCGTACCAGCGCACCATGGTGCCCACCAGGGCCATGACGACCGCCGCCCAGGCCATGCGGGTGCCCAGCAGTTCCATGGCCTCGCTCTGGCTCCTGATGACGACGCCCGCCCAGTAAAACGCGGTGCTGATGAAAAACAGCATGCTCATCCACAGGATGGCCGACTGGCTGGAGATGAAATACTTGAGCCAGAACACCTGCTCGGCCCGGGCCAGATCCCCCTGGTAAAACTGGATGGCCAGCAGGGCAATCACCGCCACCCCGACCATCAGGTTGCGCAAGGGGGCCCAGAACCAGCCCAGCCAGACCACCACTGGCAGCGTGCAGGCCAGGATGACCTTTTCATAGATGTCCATGGCATGGTGGTAGAAACTGAAGGCCACCACAGTGCCGATCAGGGCCAGCAGGGCAAACAGCCAGTCCAGCAAACTGCGACGGGCCAAAAAGCCGGGGTGGAGGGTCAGGGTGGTGGAGTTCATGTTCGGGGCTCCTCGGGCGCAAGAATTCGCGCCTTCAACTGTTCAAACTCGCGGTCGGTGTCCAGTGTCTTGCGGTTGCTCGACAAGGCCAGCATGGCCTGAGAACCCTGGCCTGCGGGTGCCAGCCAGATCCACAGGCGGCGTTCTCGGATGTAGAGCATGGCAAAGATGCCGATGATGAGCAAGGTGCATCCCAGATAAACCACCGTCTTGCCGGGGGCTCTGGCCACCTGGAACACGCTGGCCTGCACCTGCGTGAAGTCGGTCAGCATGAAAGCCATCGGTGCGATGTACAGCGGCGCATCACTGAGGGCCAGCACCGACTGGGTCATGAAGCCGGCAACTTTGTCCTGCGGCATGAGGGGAACGCGGGCCTGCTCGCGGGCTACTGTGTCGAGCTCGAACAGCACCCCATTGAGAATGCGCACGAACATCTCACCGGCACGCTGGCGTTCCGCCTCGGGCACGTTGGCATCCATGAAGTCGGCCAGAGCCTGCAAGCCCCCCGCAGATTTGCCATTGACAGGCTCGAGCCCCGCAAACAAACCCAGGGCTCGGCGGGCCGAATCGGCCAGCTGCTGACCGAGCTGCGGGCGGGCCGGGTCGACCGCGCGGCGTGCGTAGTTCTGGATGGCGCGCTCGCGCAGTTCGGGGGTACGCAATGCAGCGCGCAGACGGACAAATCCGTTGATCTCGCTGTTTTCATCGGCCGGCACACGCAAATAGCGAAACGGCGTGGCCGCACTCTCACGCATGCCCAACAGGAATACCGGCACGCCATCACCGGTATCCACGGGCAGCATGTAGTTGTTGTATTCCCGGGCCTGTCCAGCCTCATCGCGCAGTTTGTAGCTCACGCTCGGGCCGACGTTGCGCAAGGCCTTGGCCGTCACGGTCTTGTGGCCTGCACCCAGCCTTTGCTCCAGGGCCTGGCGCAGATCCACCGCACGCACATCGGTGCCCTCGCCGGGCGCGGGCGAGGGGTTGGCGAGGTTTTCCACATTGATGGTACGAAGGCCGGTGAACTCCAGCTGCAGCCGGGTGTCGCCACTTTCCAATTCAGTGGCGCTGCCCACCGTGCCCTCGACCTCGAAGGCACGGACATCGGCCTCCATGGGGACTGCACGCAATTTGACCCGGGAGCCACCGTCGTCAAAACTCGACTGGTAGATCTGGATCCCCTTGAAACTGGCCGGATGGTTGACCTCCACCCGCGCCTCCTGCTTCTCGCCCGTGGCCTTGTCATGGATGACGATATCGCTGGCAAACAACTTGGGCATGCCGGTCGAGTAGTACTCGACAATGAATTTCTTGAGTTCGACCGCAAACGGCAATTCCTGCAGCAGGATGCCGTCGGACTGATTGAGGATGGCGGTGCCCGAGGCCATGCCCTCGGCGACCATCAGATTGCCGCGGTAGGTGGGGTTGCGTTCGGACAGCCGGTGCTGTTCGGGCACGTCGGCAATCAATCCCCCGCCGCTGTAGCTGGTCTTGCCGCCAAACCACATTTGCGCACGCACCATCAGGTCACCATCGAGCAGGCCCCCGATGCACACCAGCACGATGGCTGAATGCGCAGCGATGTAACCGAGCTTGTTGGCCGCACCCGCCTTGGCTGCGACCATCCAGCCGGTACCCGACGGCCCCTGGCGGGACTGCAGACGCACCTTCCAGCCCCCCGAGGCCAGCAAGCGACCCAGATGTTGGGCGGCCGCTTCGGGGGCCATGGACACAGGGCCCTCGGCCTTGTGGTGAAAGGCCCGCAAGCTCTGCTCGCGGATGTTTTCCTTGTAGACCTTCAGGTCGGCCAGGATCTTGGGAGCGTTGCGGGCAATGCACAAACTGGTACTGAGCACCAGGAAGGCCAGGATGAGCAGGAACCACCATGCGCTGTACACGGTGTAGAGCCGAAGCGACGCAAACACTTCGGCCCAGAAAGGTCCGAACTGGTTGACATAGTTGGGCAGGGGTTCATGCTGTTTGATGACCGTGCCGATCACCGAGGCAATGCAGATGACCGTCAGCAAGGCGATCGCAAAACGCATCGAGGCCAGCAGCTCCAGCACATCACGCCAGCGGCCGCTCGTCTCGTTGTGTTCGGATCGCTCGGCAATTGTGGACATGGACGGTCAGACCTTCAGAGGCATCAGGCAAAACGACGGGCAACAAAAAGCGGGCTGTGTGCCCGCTGCTGGTGTTGGCTGACGGGTTCAGCCCGGGGCCGTTGCAGGCCGTATTGTGACCCACCGCCGGGAACCGGGGCGCCAATGGCCCAGAGCCCCAGGGGGGTATAAGGGTGTTTCAGCGCAGACCGGCGATGTAGTCGGCCACTGCCTTGATCTCGCGGTCATTCATTTTGGCAGCCACCTGCGTCATCTGAAGGTTGTTTTTGCGAATGCCGTCACGGAAGGCCACCAGCTGGGCTGCGGTGTAGTCGGCATGCTGGCCGGACAGACGCGGGTACTGGGAGGGAATGCCGACCCCGTTGGGTGCATGGCAACCTGCGCAGGCAGCCACCTGACGGTCAGGAATGCCACCTCGGAAGATGCGCTCGCCCAAAGCCACGGTGTCCTTTTCCTTGGCAAAGCCCGGCTTGGCCTGTTTGGAAGCCAGCCAGTAGCTGATGTTACGCATGTCCTCGTCGGTCAGCGCCGCCACCATGCCACTCATGATGGCATTGGCCCGCTTGCCCGACTTGTATTCCTGCAATTGTTTGAGCAGGTATTCAGGGTGTTGCTGGGCCAGTTTGGGATTGACAGGCGTCCCCGAATTGCCATCGGCCCCGTGACAGGCAGCGCACACTGCAGCAAAGGAGGCCTCGCCTTTGGCCAGGTCAGGCTTGGCGGCCTTGGGAGCCGGGCTGGCCGCCAGGGCAGCGCCTGCGAAAACACAGGACAGTGCGGCGAAATGGAGGGTGCGGGCGAAAGACTTCATGACGTTGAGGGTTTGCGCTAAACCACGGGATTCTACAATGCCCCTCTTCCTGCTTCCCTGACGGCCATTCGGCTGACCCCCATGAACGCCAGCCCATCGCCTGCCGCTGCCCCAGTCGCCTCCGCGCCAGCAGTCACCCCCATGGGCTGGATGCATACCGCCCGTTTCCTGACCACAGCCGCGCAGTTGCACCATCTGCCAACGCTGGAATGGCCCGAAGTCGCCTTTGTCGGCCGCTCCAACGCCGGCAAGTCAACCTGTATCAACACCCTGACTCAGCAAAAGCAGCTTGCTTTCGCCTCCAAAAGGCCGGGCCGCACCCAGCACATCAACCTGTTTGCCCTGGGCAAGCAGGGGATCACCGATGCAATTCTGGCCGATTTGCCCGGCTACGGGTATGCCGCCGTGGCCAAAACCGAAAAAGCACGCTGGCAGCAGGTGATGGGCCAATATCTGGTCAGCCGTCCCAACCTGCGCGCTGTGGTGTTGCTCTGCGATCCGCGCCACGGACTCACAGCCTTGGACGAGGCACTGCTGGAAATCATCCGTCCGCGCGTCGAACAGGGTCTGAATTTTCTGGTGCTTCTGACCAAGGCCGACAAGCTCACCCGCAGCGAAGGGGCCAAAGCCCTGTCTATCGCCCGGCTGCAGGCGGGCGGCGGCCAGGTCCAGCTGTTCTCTGCCCTCAAGAAAAAGGGCGTGGATGAAGTGGCCCAATTGTTGTGGAACTGGACCCATACCTGCGCCGCATGAGCCTTGGCCACACCGGGCTGACCGTACCTGCCAATCAGTACACGCTTGCCGAGCCCGGCGGACGGGTCTTGAAACGCTTGTGCACCCAATAGTACTGGGCAGGAACGCTGCGCACGGCCTCTTCCAGTGCCCGGTTCATGCGGGCCGTGTCCTCCTGGATGTCTGGCCCCGGAAAATCCTGCCAGGGCGCGCCCACCTGCACCTCGTAACCGCCGGCGGTCATGCGGGTGATCACGGTGACCACCCGAGCGCGGCCCAGCCGCGCAAAGCGCGACAGCGAAGGCAAGGTGGCGGCAGGCACGCCAAAAAATGGCACAAAAACCGATTCCTCGGGGCCAAAATCCATATCGGGCAGCAGGTACAGACGTCCGCCCTGACGCAAGTCGACCAGGATCTGCCGGGCGCCATCGCGGCGGAAGAACAGGTGGTTGCGACCACTGCGGTTTCGCCCCTGCCGGACCCAAGCATCGAGCGAGGGGTTGCGCTGCGGCACGTAAATGCTCGACATTGGCAGGTCGTGCACCAAGGTCAAGGCCACCCCGCCCGCATCGAGGCCAACAAAATGCGGAGCGAACAGGACCACGCCGCCACCGGCCTGCACATCCGCCAGTTCTCCCCGAACCTGCAGACGCTGTTTCAACTGGCCGATGCTGCCATGCCACAGCCAGGAGCGATCCAGCAGGGACTGCATGACCATCACCATGTGCGCACGCGCCATTTGGCGACGCTGGCTGTCGGTCCAATCCGGAAAACACAGCGCAAGATTGACCTCGACCACATGCCGGCGTGACCGGGCCAGCACATACAGCATTTGACCCAGACACCAGCCCAGGGCACGCACCCAACGCAAGGGCAATGGTGCGATCAAGCGCATGAACACAATGACCGGGTGCATCTCAGTGCTCCTGACGCGGGGCCTTGTAGCGCGCATAGCCCCACAGGTATTGCTGAGGGCAGGACAACACCAACGCCTCCATGGCCTGGTTGACGCACAGCACAGCCGCCTCCAGCTCACTGGGCAGGTCGTTCAGGGCGCGGCTGTGAAGTCGATACCCTTGCCCCCAAGCCAGGCGCTCACCCCAGATCAGCACCACCCGTGCACCGGTCTGCAGGGCCAGACGTGCGGCCAGGGTCATGCTGTAGGCGGGTTTGCCAAAGAATGGGGCCCAAAGACCCATGCCCTCGGGCGGCACCTGATCCGGCAGCAAGCCCACGGCCTGTCCGGCCCGCAAGGCCTTGATCATCTGGCGCACCCCGGCCAGTGTGGTGGGTACCGCCTGTAAACCAGGACGTTGACGCGCCAACGCCATCACCTCGGCCAAGGCGGGCTGCCTTGCCGGACGGTACAAAACCGTCAGGGGGCCATGAACCGCTGCGAATTGCTGGGCCAAGGCCTGGGCCGTGATTTCAAAGCAGCCCAGGTGGGGCGTCAGGAACAGCACGCCCTGGTGGGCTGCATAGGCCTGATCGACCGCTTCGAGGTTTTCCCAGCTTACCTTGACAGGCGCACCCAGCCAGAGACGGGGAAGCTCTGCACTCATCCGGCCTGCATGCGCAATCGCGGGCCAGCAAACACCCAGCCCCAGGCCCGCTTGTCGCACATTGGACACAAATCGACCGCGGTAGGCCGGTGAGAGACACCACGCCAACCAACCCGCGATTGCGCCCAGCAGGTGCAGGCCCGCCAGGGGCCAGTGCGAGAGGAATCGGAACCAGAACAGCATGGACAAGGTCTTCGGCAAGCCCGATTGTGCCCTGCCCGGCCAGCCCCCCACTTCGTGTTTGCCTGACGGGGGGTCTTGAAAGGGCGGCAAATGGCCTTATGATTAGCACTCGATTGGGATGAGTGCTAACACCTCCCGTCATGTAAATAAGCACCAACTTTGGTGCGATGGTTTGTCCAACTTGTTTCTGTTCCAGGAGATGCAATGAAACTTCGTCCTCTCGGCGATCGCGTGATCGTCAAGCGTGTTGAAAGCGAAACCAAGACGGCCTCTGGCATCGTGATCCCCGATGCCGCGGCCGAAAAGCCGGACCAGGGTGAAGTCCTGGCTGTGGGCCCGGGCAAGACCAACGACAAGGGCGAAACCAAGGCCCTGACCGTCAAGGTCGGCGACCGCGTGCTGTTTGGCAAGTACAGCGGCCAGACCGTCAAGGTCGACGGCGACGAACTGCTGGTCATGAAAGAAGACGACCTGTTCGCCGTTGTTGAGCAGTAATTGCTACTGCGCGCCTCCCAAGCTTTGTTGGGCGGTGCTCGCCATCTTCACGTACTGAAGTACGTTCCGGTGGCTGTGCTCCGTCCGCCTCGCCTGGAAGTCGCTCGCGACGCAATTCTTTGCTCAACAAACCTCAATTGAACTGATTTGTATTGGAGATTTAAAAATGGCAGCAAAAGACGTAGTTTTCGGCGGCGAAGCCCGCGCCCGCATGGTCGAGGGTGTGAATATCCTGGCCAATGCCGTCAAGGTAACGCTGGGCCCCAAGGGCCGCAACGTGGTGCTCGAGCGCTCTTTCGGCGCCCCCACCGTGACCAAGGACGGTGTGTCCG
>CAYMMK010000012.1:0-38748 GCA_964391575.1 uncultured Limnohabitans sp. | reverse complement strand
CTGGACCCGGAGCCCACCAGGTTTCCGGCCGGCATGAAGGGCGACGCCCACAAGATCTATGACTTCTGCGCCGCAATCGTCGATGCCACGGCCGATCTGGTCAGCAGTTTCAAGCCGCAGATCGCCTACTTTGCCGCCCACCGCGCCGAAGGCCAGCTCGAACGCCTGATGGCGCACATGCGCCGCGTGGCGCCGCAGGTGCCGATCATTCTGGACGCCAAGCGCGGCGACATTGGGTCGACGGCCGAGCAGTACGCCAGGGAAGCCTTCGAGCGCTACGGCGCCGACGCCGTGACGCTCTCGCCCTTCATGGGCTGGGATTCGGTGGCGCCTTACCTCCAATACGAAGGCAAGGGCGCCTTCCTGCTGTGCCGCACCTCCAACCCTGGTGGCGATGACCTGCAGAACCAGCGGCTGGCCTCGGTCGCTGGTCAACCCCGGCTGTACGAACATGTGGCCGCGCTCGCCCAAGGCCCCTGGAACACCAACGGCCAGCTCGGCCTGGTGGTGGGCGCCACCTACCCGGCCGAGATCGAGCGCGTGCGCGAAATTGCGCCCACCGTGCCGCTGCTGATTCCGGGCGTGGGCGCGCAGGGCGGCGACGCGGTGGCCACCGTCAAGGCCGGATCGCGCGAGGGCGCTTCGATCATCGTGAACTCTTCGCGTGCGGTGCTGTACGCCTCCAGCCAGGAGGACTTTGCCCAGGCCGCACGCCAGGTGGCCATGGCCACCCGCGACACGCTGCAAGCGGCCAAGGGCTGATTCGGGCTTTCGGGAGGGCCGACAGGCCGCTGGCCCGGGCCCTGGCCTCCGGATCCCCCACGGACTTCATGAACTGAACACGCCGCCGTACTTTTGCCGCAGTTCGTTCTTCTGCACCTTGCCGGTGCCACCCACGGGCAGCGATTCGAGAAACACCACGTCTTCGGGCACCCACCACTTGGCCACCCGGCTGGACAGGAAGTCCAGGATGTCGGCCTTCTCCACCGACTGGCCGGGTTTGGGCACGATGAACAGCAGCGGCCGCTCGTCCCACTTGGGGTGCTTGACGCCGATCACGGCCGCCATGGCCACGGCCGGGTGGCCGATGGCGGCGTTTTCCAGGTCGATGGAACTGATCCACTCGCCACCGCTCTTGATCACGTCCTTGGTGCGGTCGCGGATGGTCATCACGCCGTCGGCGTCGATGGTGGCGATGTCGCCGGTGGGGAACCAGCCATCCACCAGCGCGGTGGTGTCGGTCTTGAAGTAGCGCTCGACGATCCACTGGCCGCGCACCATCAGCTCGCCCTGGGAGGTGCCGTCGCGCGGTAAGGTGGCGCCGTGTTCGTCGACCACCTTGATCTCGATGCCCGAGACGACCTTGCCCTGGCGTGCCACGATGGCGTGGCGTTCATCGGCCGGCCGTGCCAGGTCTTCGGGGTCCAGCTGGCTCATGGTGGCCACGGCGGCAGTTTCGGTCATGCCCCAGCCGTGGTGCACCGACACGCCGTACACATCGTTGAATTTGGCAATCAGCGCCTTGGGCATGGCGGTGCCGCCCACAGCGGTGCGCTTCATGGTCGAGAAGCGCAGGCCGTTTTGCTCCACATGCCCGATCAGGCCCATCCAGATGGTGGGCACGCCCGCACTGACGGTGACCTGTTCGGCCTCCATCAGCTCGTACAGGCTGGCACCGTCGAGTTTGGGGCCGGGCAGCACCAGCTTGCTGCCGGCGATCATGGCGGCGTAAGGGATGCACCAGGCGTTGATGTGGAACATGGGCACCACCGGCAGGGCGACCTCACGCGCCGAAAGGTTGAGCACGTCGGGCATGCACCCGGTGGTGGCATTGAGCACGATGGCCCGGTGCGAATACAGCACGCCTTTGGGGTTGCCGGTGGTGCCCGAGGTGTAGCACAGCACGGCACCCGTGCGCTCGTCAAACTCGGGCCAGACAAAGTGGTCGCTGTGCGGGGCGATCAGGTCTTCGTAGCTGAGTGCCTGCACGCCTTCGACCTGGGGCGTATTGGCCGCGTCGCTCAGGCACACCCAGGCGTTCACCTGTGGGCAGTGCGGGGCAATCGCCTTGACCAGCGGGGCGAAGGTGCTGTCAAACAGCACCACGCGGTCTTCGGCGTGGTTGAGGATGTAGATCAGCTGCTGCGGGTGCAGGCGCGGGTTGCAGGTGTGCATGATCAGGCCGCTGCCCGAAACGCCGTAATACGCCTCCAGGTGGCGCTGGTTGTTCCAGGCGATCGAGGCCACTGCCTGTCCGGGCTCCAGGCCCAGGGCCTGCAGTGCGTTGGCCAGCTGGCGGGCGCGTCGGGCCACCTCGGCGTAGTTGCTGCGATGCAGGGGGCCATGCGTTTCACGGGACACCACCTCACGGCGGGCGTGCTGGGTGGCGGCGTGTTCGAGCACACCCGAAATCAGCAGCGGGCGGTCCATCATGAGGCCAGGTTGCAAGGGCATGTTCGGTCTCCTTGGTCAGTGATTCATTCGAGCGCCGCATACACCAGGTGGCGCAGCAACTGGCGGTAATGGTGGCGCTGGTTGGGGGCCTGGGTCAGCAGCAAGGCGTACAGATCCTGCTGTGGGTCGACAAAGAACGAAGTGCCGCCGATACCGCTCCAGTGGTAGGTGCCGACCGAGCCGGGCACGGGCGATTCGCCCAAGGCGCGGCGCACCGCAAAGCCCAGCCCAAAGCCATGGCCCGGCGGCAGCAGCGTGCCGTCGATCGGGATGTGGCCCAGATGGTCGGCCGTCATGAAGGCCAGCGTGTGGCGACTGATCAGCCGATGGCCGCCGAGCTCACCACCATTGCGCAGGCATTGCAAAAAGCGGGCGTAGTCCAGGGCGGTCGACATCAGGCCGCCGCCGCCACTTTCCATGGCAGGGACTTCGCGCGGGTTGAACATCGGCATCGGCACACCACCGTCGGGGTCGTGGTCAAAGGGCTCCACGATGCGGTGCTGCTGCGCCGGCGGCACGGCAAAGCCAGTGTCCACCATGCCCAGCGGCCCCAGGATTTCGCTCTGCAGGAATTGCCCCAGCGTCTGGCCGCTGATGACCTCCACCAGGCGCCCGAGCACATCGGTGGCGCGGCTGTAGGACCAGACGCTGCCGGGCTGGAACATGAGCGCAATGGTCGCCAGGGTGCGGGAAAAATCGGCGTTGCTGCGATGCCGTGCACCAATGTCGGCCGCGTCATACTGGCGCTGGACCGGGGCGTCACCCAGAAATTCATAAGTCAGCCCGGCGGTGTGACGCAGCAGGTCCTGCACCGTGGCGCTCTGGCGCACCGGTTGCGGGCCCTGGGGGGTCCAGACCTGCTGACGACTGTATTCGGGCAACCAGCGCTCGACAGGATCACTGAGCAGCAGGCGACCGCGCTCGGCCAGCATCATCACGGCCAGCGAGACCAGCGGCTTGGTCATGGAGTAGATGCGGAAGATGCTGTCGGTTCGCATCGGCGTGCCAGCCGCAGGGTCCTGCTGGCCGATGGCCTCGAACAGGCCTATGCGTCCTTGACGCGCGATCAGTACCACCGCACCCGGAATGTGCTGGCGGTCGACACAGTCCTGCAGCACACGGGTGACTTGTTGTGTGCGATCGGGCAGCAGTCCGATTTCGGCCGGGTCAGCGCCGGGCAGGGCAGCAGTCCGGGTCATGGCGTCTCCTTGGTTTCAGAAGTGTTTGTACACCAGCCCGGCTGGCGGTGTCACAGCCACCGTGTCGCCATCAGGGCACGGGCCTTCAATAATCGCCCCTGCCCAGGGGGCCCGGTTTGCGCTGTCTGGACCGAATCGCCGGATGCGCAGGACTGCGTTGATCAGGACACCGGCAGGAGCAGGCGCTGCAGGTACCGGCCCGTATGGCTGCCCGGATGCGCCGCGATCTGTTCGGGCGTGCCCTCGGCCACCACCGTGCCGCCGCCTGCGCCGCCTTCGGGACCCATGTCGATCACCCAGTCGGCGGTCTTGATGACGTCGAGGTTGTGCTCGATGACGACGATGGTGTTGCCCGCGTCGCGCAGCTGGTGCAGCACCTTGAGCAGCAGGTCGATGTCGGCGAAGTGCAGGCCGGTGGTCGGCTCGTCAAGAACGTACAGCGTGCGTCCGGTGTCACGCTTGGAGAGTTCCTGAGCGAGCTTGACGCGCTGCGCTTCGCCGCCCGAGAGCGTGGTGGCACTCTGGCCCAGGCGGATGTAACTCAGGCCCACATCCAGCAGGGTTTGCAGTTTGCGCGCGATGCTGGGCACGGCGCTGAAAAAGGCATAGGCCGCCTCCACCGTCATGTCCAGAATCTGCGCGATGTTCTGGCCCTTGTACAAGACCTCCAGGGTCTCGCGGTTGTAGCGCATGCCGTGGCACACGTCGCAGGGCACGTACACATCGGGCAGAAAGTGCATTTCCACCTTGACCATGCCGTCGCCCTGGCAGGCTTCGCAGCGGCCACCGGTCACATTGAAGCTGAACCGTCCCGGCCCGTAACCGCGTTCACGAGCGGCAGGCACTTCGGCCATCAGTTCGCGGATGTGGGTGAACAGGCCTGTGTAGGTGGCCGGGTTGCTGCGCGGTGTACGGCCGATGGGCGACTGATCGACATTGATGACCTTGTCGAAATGCTGCATTCCGAAAATGGCCTCGTGCGCAGCAGGCTCCTCGTGGGCGCGGTGAATCTGCTGGGCAGCTGCTGCGTAGAGGGTGTCGTTGACGAGTGTGGATTTGCCCGAGCCCGACACCCCGGTGACACAGGTCAGCAGGCCGACCGGGAACTTCACGCTCACTTGCTTGAGGCTGTGGCCGCTGGCGCCCACGACCTCGATCCAGTCCTGGCCAGGCTTGTGCCGTTTGGGAATGGCGATCTGTTTGCGTCCCGACAGGTACTGGCCAGTCACCGATTCAGGCGCCGCCATGACTTCGTCGCAGACACCCTGAGCCATGACCCGCCCGCCGTGCACGCCTGCGCCGGGGCCCATGTCGATGACATGGTCGGCGGTGCGGATCATGTCCTCATCATGCTCGACCACCAGCACGCTGTTGCCCAGATCGCGCAGGTGCTTGAGTGTGCCGATCAGACGCGCGTTGTCGCGCTGATGCAGCCCGATACTGGGTTCGTCGAGCACATACATCACGCCCGTCAGGCCCGAACCGATCTGGCTGGCCAGGCGGATACGTTGCGCCTCGCCGCCCGAGAGCGTGTCCGCACTGCGGTCCAGGCTCAAGTAATTGAGGCCGACGTCGTTGAGGAACTTCAGGCGCGCCGCAATCTCGCGCACCACCTTGTCGGCAATCTCGGCCTTGGCGCCCGAGAGTTGCAGGTTCTGGAAGTAGTTTTGGGCCTCGCCCAGGGTGGCATGGCTGATTTCGTAGATGGCTCGCGCTTTTGCCCCCTCGCCAATGCGCACGTGGCGGGCATCGCGCTGCAACCGCGTGCCCTGGCATTCGGTACAGGCCTGGGTGCTGCGGTAGCGCGAGAGTTCCTCGCGAACCAGCGCCGAATCGGTTTCGCGGTAGCGCCGGGTCATGTTGGGAATGATCCCTTCAAAGGGGTGCTTCTTGCTGACCTTGCGGCCCTGCGAGGCCCCGGACTCCATCACATAGCTGAACTTGATGTCCTCGTCACCTGAGCCATGCAGGATGACCTGCTGCACCCCGCGGGCCAGGTTTTCAAACGGGGCCTCGACATCGAACCGGTAATGCCGGGCCAGACTTTCGAGCATGCTGAAGTAAAAGCCGTTGCGCCGGTCCCAGCCCTTGATGGCGCCGCTGGCCAGGCTCAGGCTGGGAAAGGCCACCACCCGCCCGGGATCGAAGAAGTCCATGGTGCCAATGCCGTCGCAGCTCGGGCAGGCACCTTGTGGTGAGTTGAAGGAGAACACCCGGGGTTCGAGCTCGGCGATCGAATGGTTGCACACCGGGCAGGCAAAGCGGGCATTGAACAGGTGCTCCTTGGCACTGTCGAGTTCCAGCGCGATCGCACGCTGGTCGGCCAGCTTCAGGGCGGCCTCAAAGCTCTCGGCCAGGCGCTGACGCAAGGCCTCCCGCGCTGCAGCGTCGTCCTCGGGTCGAATCTTGAGGCGGTCGATCACCACGTCGATGTCGTGCTTTTCGTTTTTCTTCAATTCGGGTAACTCATCGGCCTCGTGCACCTGGCCCTGGATGCGAAAGCGCACATACCCCAGGGCCTGCATCTGTTCAAACACCTTTTCGAATTCCCCTTTTTTCTCGCGCGCAATGGGCGCGAGGATCATCAGCCGGGTGTCTTGCGGCAGGCCCATCACTGCGTCGACCATCTGGCTGACGGTCTGGGCCTGCAGCGGCAGGTGATGGTCGGGGCAATAAGGGGTGCCGGCGCGGGCAAACAAGAGGCGCAGGTAGTCGTGGATCTCGGTCACCGTCCCCACGGTGGAGCGCGGGTTGTGGCTGGTGGCCTTTTGCTCGATGCTGATGGCGGGTGACAAGCCCTCGATCAGATCCACATCGGGCTTGTCCATCAATTGCAAAAACTGCCGGGCATAGGCCGACAGGCTTTCCACATAGCGCCGCTGGCCTTCGGCGTACAGCGTGTCAAAGGCCAGGCTGGACTTGCCCGAGCCTGACAGTCCGGTGATCACCACCAGTTTGTCGCGCGGGATGTCAAGGTCGATGTTCTTGAGGTTGTGTGTGCGAGCACCGCGGATGCTGATGCGGTGCTGTCGCAGGGCCGCGCCCAGGTACGGCGCCTCTTCGTCCCGGGCCTGGGGCCATCGGGTCGCTAGAAACGGGAGGTTGGAGGTCAAGGTGAGGCTGCTTTGCAAAACCCTTCATTATCGTGAAATGCTGGCGTCCATGGCTGGCCCCATAATGAGGGTTGATTGGAGGAGGATTGAATGGCATCCGTCAATAAAGTCATCATCGTCGGCAACCTGGGTGCTGATCCTGAGACCCGTTACCTGCCCTCGGGGGACGCAGTGACCAGCATCCGCGTCGCCACCACCGACCGCTACAAGGACAAGCAGTCGGGTGAAATGCGCGAGGCCACCGAATGGCACAGCATCAGCTTTTTCGGGAAACTGGCCGAAATCGCCGGGCAGTACCTCAAAAAGGGCAGTCAGGTGTATGTCGAGGGGAGCCTGCGTACCCGCAAATACACGGACAAGAATGGCGTAGAAAAGTACGCCACCGACATTCGCGCCGACACCATGCAGATGCTGGGTTCCCGCCAGGGCATGGGCGGTGACGGGGCAGGCGCTGCCCGGCCCAGTGATGATGGCAGCGCACGTGCACCGGCCAGAGCGCCAGCGCCCGCTGCCAAACCCGCCCCCGCCTCGTTTGAGGATATGGACGACGACATCCCCTTCTAGCCTGATTTTTTTCACGCCACAACCCTGGGATCCCGGGAAGCCCGGATTCTGATCGACAGTAGGGCCCCAACGGGTTGTCCGGCCACAGACGGGCGTTCACTGACGTCCGGGCTTGCGTCACAATGGGATCATGAATCTGTCTCTTGAACGCAGCCTGCCCCCTGACGACCCTGAGCGTTGGGTCCTGCACAACGAGGTCCATGCCCGGCCCTCGGCGCGTGTGCGCCTGCCGGCGCTGATCACCTATGTGGCTGTGCTCAATGCCGGTATCAGCCGCGATCAGGAGGGTGAGCACCTGCGCCGCCTGGCTGGTCAGGCAGCTTTGGGGCGCGAGCAACTGCAGGGCAACTTCCTTCGCCTGCGCTGCGAGGGGTTCACTGTCAAATGGGAGCGGCACACGGAATTCAGTCGCTACTCGATTGTTCAGCCCTTGCCCGCCCATGCGTTATGGGGCGCTGAACTGCCTGACCTGACAGTGCACGTGGCCACCGGTACCGACTGGCTGCGGCAGGTGCCCGGTCAGACGGTCGCAGCCATCCAGCTGACCATGCTGGCGCAAGGCATGGGCGAGCCTGATTTGCTGGACAAGGCCCAGCAATGGATGGGTGAGGGCATGCTGGTGGCCTCGCACATGGGTAACACGGTCGAAGGCGAGTCGCACTCCTGCCTGCTGACCCATTTCCGTATTGGCGAGGACGGCTTCGAGCGCATGCTGGTGGTCACCTCGCCCCGCACGTCCGAAGCTCGGGCCGGACGTATTTCCCAGCGTGTGCTCGAACTGGAAACCTATCGTCTGATGGCCTTGCGTGGCCTGCCAGTGGCCAAGCAGCTCTCGCCTGAACTGGCCGCCGCAGAGTCCCAGCTCGCCGCCATCACTGCCCGACTGGAAGCCAAGCAGGACAGCGATCAGGAGTTGCTCGACGATCTGGTCGCGCTGGCGGCCCGGATTGAACGGGCAACCGCCGAGCACGGCTACCGTTTTTCAGCCACACGGGCTTACGATGCGGTGGTGCGCGAGCGTATCGGCGAGTTGCGCGAGCGACCGGTTTACGGAACCCAGACCGTCGGTGAGTTCATGCAGCGGCGTATGGGCCCGGCCATGGCCACCGTGGCGGCCACCGCGCAGCGGTTGTCGGCCCTCTCGGACCGCATCACCCGCACCAGCGCCCTGCTTCGCACCCGGGTGGACATTGCCACGGAAACGCAAAACCAGCAGTTGCTGGAAAAGCTCACCCGAGGCCAGGCCCTTCAGCTGCGCCTGCAGTCCACGGTGGAGGGACTGTCGATTGCGGCCATCAGTTACTACGTCGTCAGCCTTTTGCTCTACGCTGCCAAAGGTCTCGAAGCAGCGGGAGTACCCATCCAGCCTGAAATGGCCGTTGGCCTTGTGGTGCCTCTGGTGTTGTGGTCGGTCTGGCAGGCCACGCGCCGCATTCACGCGCGGATTTACCGGGCGACCGACTGACCGCCTGGTGACAGTGGCGGCCGCCGGCCGGCGCCAGCCGCGCATGGCCTCCGCTAACATGTCGGCCGGAATCAAGCCGGAGATGACTGTGGATTTGCTGCTTCATGACAAGACCGCGCTGGTGACCGGCGCCAGCGTCGGTATCGGCCGAGGTATCGCCAAGGCCCTGGCGGCCGAGGGTGTGCGTGTGGCGGTCTCGGCCCGCAGGGTTGACAAGCTTCATGAACTGGCCGAAGAGATCGTCAGCGCCGGCGGACAACGCCCGGTAGTGATCGCCAGCGACCTGTACGAAAACGATGCGGCATCGAAATTGGCTGCAGCCGCCCGGGACGGATTAGGCCATGTGGACATCCTGGTCAACAACGCCGGGGGTTCGCGCAGTTTCAAAGACCTGCATGTGAGTGAAGAGGCCTGGCAGGAAGCCCTCACGCTCAATTTCCATCGCCCGCGCCAGGTGGCCGATGCACTCATCGACCCGATGATTGCACGCCGGTGGGGGCGCATCATCAACATCACCGGCAAGAGCGAGCCCGAACACACCAATGGCGCCTTCTGCGCCAAGGCGGGACTGCACAGCTGGGCCAAAGGGCTTTCGCGCATGGTCGGCCCGCACGGCATCACGGTCAACTGCGTGCCGCCCGGGCGCATCCATTCCGAGCAGATCTTCCGCAATTACAGCCCTGAATACCGCAAGTGGCAGTCTGAAAACGAAATTCCCATGGGCCGCTACGGCGAGCCGGACGATATCGCCCACCTGGTGACCTTTCTGGCCTCGCCGCTGGCCGGCTACATTACCGGTGCGGTCATACCGGTCGATGGCGGTCTGCGCCGCTACCAGTTCTGAGCTCGGCAAACGACTGGGCATTGCATCAAAACCTAGGAGACAACATGCATTTTTCAAGACGTCAAATGCTTGCGGCAGCGGCCGTGCTGACGGGCTTTTCCAGCAGCCCACGGGTCCAGGCCCAGGCCTCGGCCTGGCCTGCCAAGCCGATCCGTTTTGTGGTTCCGTTCGCACCGGGCGGCACCAGCGAGATCGTGGCCCGCTCGGTGGCTGCCGAACTCACCAAGCAGCTGGGGGTGAGCGTGTATGTCGAGAACAAGCCTGGCGGTGCCGGCGTGACGGCGATGAGCGAGGTGGCCAAATCACCACCTGACGGTCACACCCTGATCTTGACCCATGTGGGGACATTGGCGGTCAACCCCTTCATGCTCAAGAACCAGCCCTATGACGTCAACCGGGACTTTGCCCCGGTCACACTTCTGGCCAAGGTGCCCAATGTGTTTGTCATCCATCCGGATGTACCCGCGAAAAACTTTCAGGAATTCGTCGCCTACGCCAAGGCCAACCCGGGCAAGCTCAATTACGGCTCGGCGGGCAATGCCAGCGCAGGTCATCTGGCAATGGAATACCTCAAGCTGGTGACCGGCATGTTCATCACCCATATCCCCTACCGAGGCACGGGTCCGCAGCTGACCGATTTGCTGGCCGGGCGCACCCAGGCGTCCTCAGCCGGTATGCCGGCCCTGGGTGCGCACATCCGCAGTGGCAAGTTGCGGGCCATTGCCGTGGGCACCCAGCAGCGCATTCCCGCCATGCCCGATGTGCCGACCGTGGCCGAACTGGGCTTCAAGAATTTTGAAACCTCGCAGTGGTACGGCATCCATGTACCCGCCGGAACACCGCCCGAGATCATCAGGCGCCTGCAGGAAGAAAGTTTCAAGGCCCTGCGTTCAAGCGCTGTGACTGAGCGCTTTGCTACCGATAACGCGGTCGGTGGCGGCGGACCGGCGTCCGAGTACGCCGAGTTCGTGCGCAAGGAACAGGCCATCTGGAAGGACATCGTGGCACGCGCCGGCATCAAGCCCGATTGACGGCGCGGGTTGGGCATGGCCGTCGATGTCTTGGTGATCGGTGGGGGCAATGCCGCCCTGTGCGCGGCCCTGATGGCCAGCGAGGCCGGTTGCCAGGTTCGCTTGCTCGAAGCTGCACCGCGTGAATGGCGAGGCGGCAATTCCAGCCATACGCGCAACCTGCGTTGCATGCACGATGCGCCTCAGGACGTCCTGGTTGACGCTTACACCGAGGAAGAGTTCTGGCAGGACCTGCTCAAGGTCACCGGTGGCCGAACCGATGAGTCTCTGGCGCGACTGGTGATCCGGCATTCAGCCACTTGTCGCCCCTGGATGGAGCGTCATGGCGTGCGCTTTCAGCCCTCGCTGTCTGGTGCCTTGCACACGGCGCGCACGAACGCTTTTTTCATGGGGGGCGGCAAGGCACTTGTCAATGCCTACTATCGCAGCGCCGGGCGGCTGGGGGTGCAGATCGACTACAACGCTGAAGTCGACGCACTGGAGATGGACGGCAGGCGCTTTGTGGCCGCATGGGTCAACCACAAGCAGGCTGACGGACAGGTTCGCCGCGAGCGCGTCGAGGCTGCCTCCTGCGTGCTGGCTGCTGGGGGCTTCGAGTCCAATCGCGCATGGCTGCGTGAGGCGTGGGGGCAAAATGAGCAGGGCGACTACCCTGCGGACCAGTTCCTGATCCGGGGCACCCGCTTCAACCAGGGAACGCTGCTGCGCTTCATGAGGGACCAGGGCGCAGACATGATTGGTGATCCAACACAGGCCCACATGGTCGCGATTGATGCGCGAGCGCCTTTGTATGACGGCGGTATCTGTACACGGATCGACTGCGTGTCCCTGGGGGTGGTGGTCAATCGCGAGGCTCGACGGTTTTATGACGAGGGCGAGGATTTCTGGCCCAAGCGTTACGCCATCTGGGGCCGGTTGGTGGCTCAGCAGCCGGGCCAGGTGGCCTGGTCGGTGATCGATGCCAAGGCTGTTGGCCGCTTCATGCCACCCGTCTTCGAAGGCACGCAGGCCCAGACCCTGCCCGAGCTGGCGCACAAGCTGGGCCTGGATGAGGCGGTGTTCATGCGCACGCTGATGGATTACAACGCGGCGTGCCGGGTGGGCAGGTTTGACCACACGGTGCTCGATGACTGCCACACTGAAGGAGTGCTGCCTGCCAAGACCCACTGGGCGCGGCCGATCGATACCGCGCCGTTCTTTGCCTATGCGGTTCGGCCGGGGGTGACCTTTACTTACCTGGGTCTGAAAACCGATGCATCGGCGGCCGTGCATTTTGGGGGGTGCGCCAGCCCCAACCTCTTTGTGGCGGGCGAGATGATGGCCGGTAATGTATTGGGCCAGGGGTACACCGCAGGTGTGGGCATGACCATCGGGACCGCCTTTGGCCGCATCGCCGGTACCTCAGCCACTCTGGCAGCGCGCCGGCAAGGACTGGTGGCATGAACAGCCTGCAGGCGCTGACCGAGCAGGCCCGTGACCTGGCCCAAGGTCGGTTGAGTGCTTATGAATCCGAGGCCGCACGCCAGTTGACCGTTTGCAATGGCTGTCGTTACTGTGAGGGCTTTTGTGCGGTGTTTCCGGCCATGACACGGCGCTTGTCGTTCGCCGCCGCAGACATTCACTACATGGCGAATCTGTGCCACAACTGCGGCGCCTGCTTGCATGCTTGCCAGTACGCGCCTCCGCACGACTTTGCGATCAACGTGCCGCGCGCCATGGCGCAGGTGCGCGGCCAAACCTACGCCGATTACGCCTGGCCGGCGCCGCTGGGCCGGCTGTACCGGCGCAATGGACTCGCACTGTCGCTTGCCTTGGCAGCAGCGCTGACCTTTTTCTTCAGCTTGGCCGCGGGTGCGCCCGCAGGTGCGACCGACTTTTATGCGGTTTTTGCGCACAACTTGCTGGTCGGTCTGTTTGCACCGGTGTTCCTGTTTGTGTTGCTCGCCCTGGCGATGGGCGTGCGACGCTTCTGGCGCGACATCGGACCGGCCACCACCGGTGCCCCGCTCACGGCCCCGGCCACCGCCGAAGCTGCCCATGATGTGCTGCGCCTCAAATACCTGGATGGCGGACATGGTGAAGGTTGCAACAACGAGGATGACGCCTTCACTCACAGCCGGCGCCGGGCCCATCATCTGACTTTCTATGGTTTCGTGTTGTGTTTCGCTGCCACCAGCGTGGCCACGGTTTACCACTATGTGTTGGGTTGGCCGGCGCCCTATGACCTGCCCAGTCTGCCCAAAGTCCTGGGGGCAGTTGGCGGCGTGATGCTGTGCATCGGCACCCTGCAGCTGTTTCGCCTCAAGCGCAGGCGCCACCCCTTGCACGGAGACGCTGCGCAAGATGCCATGGACTATGGATTCATGGCCTTGCTTTTCATCACCAGTGCCAGCGGCCTGCTGTTGTGGGGCTTGAGAGGCCATGCCCAGATGCCGATGGCGCTGGCCATTCATCTGGGCAGTGTGATGGCCTTGTTTGCCACCTTGCCTTACAACAAGTTTGCCCACGGTGTGTACCGCAGCGCCGCGCTGTTGCGCTACGCGGTAGAAAAACGACAGCCCAGCCGCCTGGGTCTGGGGGCCGACTGAGTTCGGGACTGCGCCTAAAACACCCGGTGGCGCAATGCCGGTAATTGCTCGCGTACTTGCTGCACGCGTTGCCAGTCGCATTCGGCCATTACCACGCCGGTGCCTTCAGCTTGTTGGGCCAGCACGGTTCCCCAGGGGTCAATCGCCAAGGTCTGGCCCCAGGTTCGTCGGCCACTGGGGTGCAGGCCGCCTTGTGCCGGGGCCATGAGGTAGGCCAGATTTTCAATCGCCCGTGCTCGCAGCAACACTTCCCAGTGGGCCTGTCCGGTGGTGTGGGTAAAGGCGCTGGGTGCCATGATGAGCTCGGGCTGCAGTTGCCGGTACAACTCGGGAAAACGCATGTCGTAGCAGACCGACAAGGCCACCCGCCAGGTGTGACCGTCGCGCGAGGGCAGCTCGAACACGGCGGGTCGGCGTCCGGCCTCGAGCACGCGCGATTCGTCGTAGCTCTCGCGACCGTTGTCAAAGGCAAACAGGTGGATCTTGTCGTAACGGGCGACCGTCTCGCCCTGCGGACTCCAGACCAGCGTGGTGTTGCTCACATGGTCGGGGGTGCTGGCGGTGATGGGCAGGGTGCCGCCCGCAATCCACACGCCGTGCTGGCGTGCAGCCGCGCTCAGCGCATCCTGAAAGGGGCCATGCCCGAAAGGCTCCTGGATGGCCAGCTTGTCGCTGTCGTGCTGGCCGATCAGGCAGAAATATTCGGGCAGTCCCACCAGCTCGGCGCCGCTGGCTGCGGCCTGGGCAATGAGCTGCAGGGCGGTGTCGAGATTGGTCCGAGCGTCCTGGCCCGAAACCATCTGGATGGCGGCGATTTTCATTGGAACTCCTGTTCAGAAAAGGCAGGCATGGCCTCATTGATCACGCCGCCACCCAGGCAGACGTCGCCGTCGTACAGCACGGCACTCTGGCCGGGCGTGACGGCCCATTGCGCCTCGGAAAAGTGCAGGCCGAATGCCGGCGCCGTCTGCCCGTTGCCGGCAGCACTCAGGGTGCACGGTGCGTCAGCCTGGCGGTAGCGGGTCTTGGCAGCGTAAGTGCCGGGTGTGGGCGGTACGCCGGCGCACCAGCTGGCGTCTGCGGCGGCCAGCCCTTGCGAGAGCAGCCAGGGGTGGTCGTGCCCCTGCACCACCCAGAGGGTGTTTTTCCCGATGTCCTTGCGCGCCACGAACCAGGGCTGGTGCTCACCGCCCCCCCGCTGCGCCCCCTTCTCTTTGACGCCGCCAATGCCCAGGCCCTGGCGCTGGCCCAGGGTGTAAAAAGACAGGCCGACGTGTTTGCCGATGGTGCGGCCCGTCGGGTCCTTGATCGGACCGGGCTCCTTGCTGATGTAGCGGTTCAGGAACTCGCGGAAGGGGCGTTCGCCGATAAAGCAGATGCCGGTGGAATCTTTCTTTTTGGCGTTGGGCAGCCCAATGTCCTGGGCAATGCGGCGCACCTCGGTCTTGTGCAGTTCGCCCACCGGGAACAGGGTCTTGGCCAGTTGCGCCTGGCTCAGGCGGTGCAGGAAGTAGCTCTGGTCCTTGGACGGGTCCAGGCCCTTGAGCAGTTCGTGACGGCCGCTGGCTGGGTTCAGGCGCACCCGCGCATAGTGGCCGGTAGCGATCTTGTGTGCGCCCAGGCGCATGGCATGGTCCAGAAAGGACTTGAACTTGATCTCGGCGTTGCACAGGATGTCAGGGTTGGGCGTGCGCCCGGCCTGGTACTCGCGCAGGAATTCGGCAAACACGCGGTCCTTGTAGTCAGCGGCGAAGTTGACATGCTCGATCTCGATGCCGATCACGTCGGCCACGGCCGCAGCATCTACAAAGTCGATATTGGAAGAACAGTATTCGCTGTCATCGTCATCTTCCCAGTTTTTCATGAAGATGCCGACCACGTCGAAGCCTTGCTTTTTGAGCAAGTGGGCGCTCACGGCGGAATCTACGCCGCCGGACAGGCCGACGACCACACGGACATTGCTGGACATGGATGGATTATCCCAGTGCCTGCCGCCAAGGGCACACCCAGGCCGCGTACGCACGGTCATTTCTATAATGAATCATGAATATCAGGCCTGCGTGGTTGACCCCCCTGCGGACGGTATGCTCGGATGTCGGTCGGGGCTTGTTCGTGTTGACCCACAGCGGGCTGGTCAGCATGGGTGTGGCGGTCGCGTTGCTGGCGCTGGCCTTGAGTTTGCGCCCGGATTGGTTGGACCAGGCCCGGAGTGAACTGGTGGACTGGTTGCGCGAGCGGCAGGTGCTGCTGGCCTGGTTGCCGGAAAACACCGTTCAAAGGGTGACCGCAACGCCACTGGAGGAACTGCCGCCTGCGCAAGCGCGGGTGGCGGACTGGCTGGCCCGCAAATACCGCATTGCTCCCGAGCCCATGGCAGCCCTGGTGGCCCAAGCGCACGAGCAGGCCCGGCGTTCGCGCCTCAAGCCCCATCTGATTTTGGCCGTGATGGCGGTGGAATCGAGTTTTCACCCCTACGCCCAAAGTCCAGCCGGTGCCCAGGGCCTGATGCAGGTCATGACCGGCATCCATGCACGCCGTTACGAATCCTTTGGGGGCACGCTGGCCGCTTTCGATCCGCAGTCCAACCTGCATGTGGGCGTGGATGTGCTGCTCGAGGCGATCCGTTTGCGTGGAGGATCGCTGGAAGACGGCTTGTTGTTTTATCTTGGCGGCGATGCGGTCACCGAGGATGGCGGCTACATTGCCCGCGTGCGGGAAGAGCAGGCACGACTCGATCAGGTGGCTGACGGCATCAAGGTGGCCCTGCAATAGGTCTGCCGCGCAGCCGGCGGGTTGCCTGCCATCAGACCGAAGCGACCACTGAAGGGTCGATGTGCACCAGCGACAGCGGGTGACGAATGCCTGCACGATGGTCTTCAATGCATCGCAACACCAAGGGACTGCGGTGCCTGCTGACACTTTCGCGCACCTCGTTGAGGGTCATCCACAGGGTGCGTACGATGCCCTCATCGAGACGACGGCCGGCGATGGCCTCACCGACGGAGCCGCAAAAGGCAAAACGCAGGTACGTGATGTCTTCGCGGCTGACCGGATGGAGCGATCGGTTCAGATAGATGCCAACCAGCGCCTCAGGGGTGAAGGGGCGGGCCGTTTCCTCCAGAGCTTCACGCACACAGGCCTGTATCGGGCTTTCGCCCGGGTCGAGGTGACCTGCAGGATTGTTCAGCCGCAGGCCGTCCGGGGTCTGCTCCTCGACGAGCAGAAAGCGTCCACCGGACTCGACGATGGCGGCCACCGTGACATTCGGTTTCCAGCGGGTGTTCATGACGACATTATGGTCAAAGAAGGGAGGGGGCTTTTTGCCCATGTAACCGGGTGGCACCGGCCAGGTGAGGGCGCCCAACCGGGTATGCAATTTCTCCTCTGGGTCGGGGAGAGCGGCCTGGAGGCACCCTCCACATCGGTTAAGCTGACGGTATTTTTTCATTTCCGTGCAATCAGCGAGGAGAAATTCATGCAGACTGGCGAAAACACGCCTGTGCCGCAGCGTATTGGCGTTCCGCGGGAGATTTTTCCCGGCGAAAAACGGGTGGCGACCGTGCCTGATGTGGTGGGCAAGCTGGCCAAGCTGGGGTTTGCCGTCACCGTAGAAAGCGGTGCTGGCGAACTGGCCGATCTGTCCGATGCTTCTTATGTCGAGGCGGGGGCCACCATTGCGCCAACCGCCGAGGCGCTCTGGAGGGGATGCGACATCGTCTTCAAGGTGCGCCCGCCGACCCTTGATGAAGTCGCGCTGATGCGGGCCGGACAAACGCTGATTGGTTTTGTCTGGCCGGCGCAGAATCCGGCGTTGATGCAGCAGCTGGCGGCCCGCAAGGTCACGGTTCTGGCCATAGATGCGCTGCCGCGGACCCTCAGCCGTGCGCAGAAGATGGATGCCCTGACCTCCATGGCGGGCGTCAGTGGCTACCGCGCGGTGGTCGAGGCGGCCAATGCCTTTGGCCGATTTTTCAACGGACAGATCACGGCAGCGGGCAAGGTGCCGCCGGCCAAGGTGTTCATTGCCGGCGCTGGTGTGGCTGGCCTGGCCGCCATCGGAGCGGCGGCCAGCCTGGGTGCCATTGTCCGCGCCAACGACACCCGTGCTGAGGTGGCCGACCAGGTGGTCTCGCTCGGTGGTGAGTTCGTCAAGGTGGATTTTGAGGAGGAAGGCTCGGGCGGCGGCGGTTACGCCAAGGTCATGAGCGAGGGCTTCCAGGCGGCACAGCGCGAGATGTACGCGCAGCAGGCACGCGAAGTGGACATCATCATCACCACCGCACTGATTCCCGGCAAACCCGCCCCCAAGCTGATCACCGCAGAGATGGTCAGGAGCATGAAGCCCGGCAGCGTGATCGTGGACATGGCGGCCGAGCAGGGCGGCAACTGCGAGCTGACCGAGCCGGGCCAAGCGGTGGTCAGGCACGGCGTCACCATCGTGGGCTACACCGATCTGGCATCACGCATGGCCCGCCAGTCGTCCACGCTCTACGCAACCAACCTGTTCCGTTTGACCGAGGAATTGTGCAAAACCAAGGACGGCGTGATCAACGTGAACATGGGTGACGACGCCATCCGGGGCCTGACGGTCATCAAGGACGGTGAAGTCACCTGGCCGGCGCCCCCGCTGGCACCGGCCGCCCCCAAGCCCGCAGCCCAGCCGGTGGCTGCCGCGGCCGAGAAAAAGGGCGGACATGGCCACGGCAGCAGCGGTCCCTTGCCCGTCAGGACCCTGGCGGTGGTGTTCGGTATTGGTGCACTGGCCTTCTGGGCGATTGGTGCCTATGCGCCAGCAGCGTTCCTGGGGCACTTTACGGTGTTTGTGCTGGCCTGCTTCATCGGCTACATGGTGGTCTGGAACGTGACGCCCGCGCTGCACACACCGCTCATGAGTGTGACCAATGCGATCTCCAGCATCATTGTCATTGGAGCGCTGGTCCAGATCCTGCCGCCAGAGGCGGGCACCAACGGCCGGCCAGATGCCCTGATCCAGTGGATGGCCTTCGCGGGCATTGTGCTCACGGCCATCAATATGTTTGGCGGTTTCGCCGTCACCCGCCGCATGCTCGACATGTTCAGAAAATAAATGTCTTCGGTGACAGATCTTCAGCTCTGTCACCGACCGTTCAGAAAGTCTTCGGTGGCAGATCTTCAGCGCTGTCACCGACCGTTCAGAAAGTCTTCGGGGACAAAACTTCAGTGATGTCCCCGGCCATTGCAGAAATGAGATTCGCATGAATTCCAGCTTGGCCACAGCGGCTTACCTTGGTGCCGCCATCCTCTTCATTCTCAGTCTCGGGGGGCTTTCCAATCCGGAAACCTCCCGCCGCGGCAATCTTTACGGCATTGTCGGCATGACACTGGCCGTGGTCGCGACCATCGTCGGTCCGCGTGTGGCGGCTGCCGGCATCCCCTGGATCATTGCAGCACTGCTGATTGGCGGTGGGGTTGGCCTGTATGCCGCCAAGACGGTCAAGATGACACAAATGCCCGAACTGGTGGCCCTGATGCACAGTCTGGTGGGTCTGGCAGCCTGTCTGGTGGGTTTTGCAAGCTACGTGGACACCTCCATCCAGTACACCGGCGCTGAAAAAGCCATCCATGAGATCGAGATCTACATCGGTATCCTGATCGGTGCGGTCACCTTCTCCGGTTCGCTGATTGCCTTTGGCAAGCTCAATGGCAAGATCGGCGGCAAGCCCCTGCTGCTGCCGGCACGACACTGGCTCAACCTGTTGGCCCTTCTGATCGTGATCTGGTTCGGGAGTGAATTTCTCGGCGCGCACGATGTGCAAAGCGGCATGACGCCACTGATCATCATGACCGTGATTGCGCTGCTTTTTGGCATCCACATGGTGATGGCGATCGGCGGCGCCGACATGCCGGTGGTGGTGTCCATGCTCAACAGCTATTCGGGCTGGGCGGCCGCCGCCACCGGGTTCATGCTCAGCAACGACCTGCTGATCGTGACTGGTGCGCTGGTGGGTTCCTCGGGTGCCATCCTGTCCTACATCATGTGCAACGCGATGAACCGCAACTTCATCAGCGTGATTGCGGGTGGTTTTGGGGGCGGAGCGCCTGCGGCGCCCAAGCCCGAAGGCGCTGCCGCCGAGCCCCAGGGCGAGGTGGTACCTGTCAGCGCCGCTGAAACTGCCGAGTTGCTGCGCGAAGCCAAGAGCGTGATCATCGTGCCGGGGTATGGCATGGCGGTGGCGCAAGCCCAGCACACCGTCAACGAGATCACCAAGACCTTGCGCGACAAGGGTGTGAATGTGCGATTCGGCATCCACCCGGTGGCCGGCCGCATGCCCGGCCACATGAATGTGCTGCTGGCCGAAGCCAAGGTGCCCTACGACATCGTTTTGGAAATGGACGAGATCAACGACGACTTTGGCGATACCGATGTGGCCATGGTGATTGGTGCCAACGACATCGTCAACCCGGCCGCCCAGGACGATCCGGCCAGTCCGATTGCTGGCATGCCGGTTCTGGAGGTCTGGAAGGCTCGCACCAGCATCGTGATGAAGCGGTCCATGGCCAGCGGTTATGCCGGTGTCGACAACCCCTTGTTCTACAAGGACAACAACCGCATGTTGTTTGGTGACGCCAAGAAGATGCTCGACGAAGTGTTGTTGGCCCTCAAAGGCTGAGCGTTGACCGCTTGGTCCCGGGCGCAAGATCCCTTGGGCCTGTCTCCTGCCAGACGGAGAATTTCGGCGTAAACCCTGAGCGCCTGCCGTCAGTTTATTGTCAGACTTCGGGTAGACTGAATCGGCAAGGAGATGACGCAATGACCTCTGAACGTGTGTGGCTGGGCAGCTATCCCGAAGGTGTGCCCGCTGACATCGATACCCGGCAATACACCTCCCTGGTGGGCCTGCTGGAGAACAGTTTTTCCCGGTTCTCCGAGCGCAGTGCCTTCAGTTTCATGGGGCGTTCGCTCAGTTATCGCCAGGTGGACGAGGAAAGCCTGTCGCTGGCCGCCTACCTGCAATCCCTGGGTCTGGGCAAGGGCGACCGTGTGGCGCTCATGATGCCCAATGTGCCGCAGTATCCGGTGGCTGTGGCCGCCGTGCTGCGAGCCGGTCTGGTGGTGGTCAATGTCAACCCGCTGTATACACCGCGCGAGCTCGAGCATCAGCTCAAGGACTCGGGCGCACGGGCCATCGTGATTCTGGAGAACTTTGCTCAGACGCTCGAAAAATGCATCGCCAACACGCCTGTGCAGCATGTCGTGCTGGCCAGCATGGGAGACCGCCTGGGCGCGGTCAAGGGCGCGATCGTCAACTATGTGGTCCGACACGTCAAGAAGCTGGTGCCAGCCTTCAGCCTGCCGCAGGTCACGACCTTCAACGAGGCGCTTGCCAAAGGCAGCCGATTGACGCTGCGCAAGCCCGAGGTGGGACCGGATGACATTGCCGTGCTGCAGTACACCGGTGGGACCACCGGCGTCTCCAAAGGCGCCGTCCTTCTGCACCGCAATGTGATCGCCAATGTGTTGCAATCCGAGGCCTGGAATGAACCGGTCATGAAGCGCATTCCTCCGGGGCAGCAACCCACCTCGGTGTGCGCTCTTCCGCTCTATCACATCTTTGCCTTCACGGTGAACATGATGTTGTCGATGCGAACCGGGGGCATGTCCATCCTGATACCCAATCCGCGCGACCTGCCGGCAGTGCTCAAGGAACTTTCCAGGCACACTTTCCACAGCTTGCCTGCGGTCAACACTCTTTTCAATGGCCTGGCCAACCACCCCGACTTCAACAAGGTCGACTGGTCCAACCTCAAGGTGTCATTGGGCGGGGGCATGGCTGTCACCGGCAGTGTGGCCCGGCTGTGGCTGGAGAAAACCGGCTGTCCGATTTGCGAGGGTTACGGCCTGTCCGAAACCAGCCCTTCGGCCAGCTGCAATCCGGTCACCGCCACCGAATTTACCGGCACCATCGGTGTGCCAATTCCCGGCACTTCCATGAAGATCCTCAGCGACGAGGGCCGGGACTTGCCCATGGGCGAAGTCGGCGAGATCGCCATCAAGGGCCCCCAGGTCATGGCCGGTTACTGGCAGCGACCGGACGAAACCGCCAAGGTCATGACGGGCGATGGCTACTTCAAGACCGGCGATGTTGGGCTGATGGATGCGCGTGGTTACTTCAAGATCGTCGATCGCAAGAAAGACATGATCCTGGTCAGCGGTTTCAACGTTTATCCCAATGAGGTCGAGGAAGTGGTCTCGTCCTGCCCGGGCGTGCTCGAGTGCGCGGCCATTGGCGTGCCCGATGACAAGACCGGTGAGGCGGTCAAACTGGTGGTGGTGCGCAAGGATCCGACCCTCACCGCTGAACAGATCAGTGCGTTTTGCCGTGAGAACATGACGGGTTACAAGCAGCCCAAGGTGATCGAGTTCCGCAACGAACTGCCCAAGACACCGGTGGGCAAGATCCTTCGCCGCGAGCTGCGCCAGGCGGCCTGAACACCGCAAACACAAGGATGGCGGCCCTGCAGGGGCCGCTTTTTGCTGGAGAAGTCTTGAGCCCCCCAACGCCGATTGGCCTGATGAGTGCCATGCACGAAGAATTGGCCCTGCTTTTGCAGGCGATGCCCGACGAGCGGCGGATCACGGTGGCGGGGCGTCAATTTTGGCAGGGTCACTGGCAAGGACAGCCGGTGGTGGCTGTGCTGTCGCGCATTGGCAAGGTGGCTGCTGCCACCTCAGCCACAGCACTGATCGAACGATTTGGCGTGGGGCGCATCGTCTTTACCGGCGTGGCCGGCGGCATTGGCCCTGGCGTTCGGGTGGGCGATGTCGTGTTGGCCGATGCCTTTGTGCAGCATGACATGGACGCATCACCCCTGTTTCCACGCCATGAAGTGCCTTTGTATGGCTGCAGCCGTTTTGCCACCGATCCGGTGCTCAATGCCCGTCTGGCCTGGGCAGCGCAGCAGGTGCTGGCCCGGGTGGCGTTGCATCTGGGGCCGGCGGCCGTCGCGGAGTTTGCGCTGGATGCACCGCGACTGCACACCGGGCTGGTGGCCAGCGGGGACCGCTTTGTGTCCACTGCTGCGGAATGCCGCGCCCTGCAGCAGGCCTTGCCCGACGCACTGGCGGTCGAGATGGAAGGCGCGGCCGTAGCTCAGGTCTGCGCCGATTACGGCATCCCCTTTGCGGCCTTGCGCACGATTTCCGACCGCGCCGATGACGACGCCCATGCCGATTTCAGCCGCTTCATCCGCGAGGTGGCCAGCCGTTACAGCCTGGCCATGCTCTCGATGTGGCTCACACAGCAGCCGTGAATTTGGCTGCCTGTCACTTCAACCAGCCGCGACGGCGGAAATACCACATCGGCACCACCGCGCTGGCAACCATCATCGCCAGTGCATAGGGGTAGCCCCACTTTTCGGACAGCTCGGGCATGTACTGAAAGTTCATCCCGTACAGACTGGCAATCAGCGTGGGTGGCAAAAGTGCCACGCTGGCCACCGAAAAGATCTTGATGATCTTGTTCTGGTTGATATTGATGAAGCCGACAGTAGCGTCCATCAGGAAGTTGATCTTGTCGAACAGGAAGGCGGTGTGTGAGTCCAGTGAGTCGATGTCGCGAAGGATCTGCCGCGCTTCCTCAAATTGCTCGGCATTGAGCATTTTGCTGCGCATCATGAAACTCACGGCACGGCGGGTGTCCATCACATTGCGCCGGATGCGTCCATTGAGGTCTTCCTGGCGTGCGATGGCGCCCAGCACCTCGCCAGCCAGTTCATCGGTCACATCGCCCGAAAGCACCAATGTGCTGGCCTTTTCAAGTTCATCGTAAATGCCCTCGAGGGTGTCGGCCGAATACTCCGCGTCGGCATCAAACAGCTTGAGCAGCACTTCCTTGGCATCCGCGATCAGTCCGGGTGCACGGCGTGCGCGCATGCGCAACAGGCGAAACACCGGTACGTCCTCGTCATGGATGGAAAACAGCACACCACGGCTCTTGAGATCGGTGTTGTGTTGGTTGAGGATGAACGCGCAGCGCACCGTGCGCGGTTCCTCGGCGTCAGCGATCAGGAAGTCCGATCGGATGTGCAGCTCACCGTTGTCCTCCTCGTAGAAACGGGCGGATTCCTCGATGTCCTCGTCCATCGCGTCTTCCGGGATGGACAGGCCAAAGTACTGCTTGATCCAGCGTTTTTCCTCGAGGGTGGGGGACTCCAGGTCGACCCAGATGGGCTGAAAGCGAGAGAGCTCTTCCAGGGATTCGATTTCTTCCTGGAAGAGGCGACCATTGACAAGGGTGAAAATGTTGAGCATGGCAGGGTGTCCGGGCCGGGTTGCCTGGTTTTCGAAGGGAGCGGAGTCGCTTTCGAACCGGACAGCCAGCAGGCTTTACCGGTCCGAAAGCCCGCAACTGGGGCTGCTATCCAAGGGAATATCTCCATTTGTGTGGGCACGATTATGGCACTGCACCCTGTACAAAAGTCTTCAAGGCTGCAGGAAGTCGATCAGCGCCTGCTTGCGGGACAGTGCATCTGCACGGCCCAGGGCCATCAAGGCCTGGATGAAACCGGGCTCGAACAGCAGGTAGCTGGCCAGGCCTGCGCCCGCCCCGCTGAGTGCCCCCAGTCCTTCAAGCACACGGACGATCGGTGCCGGCAGTTCGTGCACATGGGCCTGTGCCAGCGCGTCGAGCGAAGCGCTGGGCTGCAGCACCAGTACCGGGACCGGCCGAAAGGGCAGTTGGTCCTGCAATGCCGCCGGCAGCGTGCCGATGGCGTCGTTCACGCGGGCCAATTGCTCGACATCGGCCTGTAGAGTGTCATGGAAAACGCTGGCCATGGCATGCCCGGCAATGCCGCCCAGCGAGGGCTCGTGAGTCGTGCTGCCTGAGACTGATGAGGGGCTGCCCAGGGCGGCGCGTTGGGGTTGGCCGACACCGATGGCCAGCACACGCTGCGCCCCCAGATGCACCGCCGGCGCCAGTGGTGACATCTGGCGCATCGAGCCGTCGCCAAAGTGCTGCTTTTGTCCGTCCACCCACAGGGCAGTGGCCGGAAAGAGGAAGGGGATGGCGCTGGAGGCCATGAGGTGTTCGATGGTGATCGGCTGCTGTTCGGCCCTTCGACCCGGACGGCTCCAGGTCATTGGCTGGCCGTCACGGGTCTGGCAGAAGGTCCAGTGCTCGCCAGTGCTGTAGCTCGAAGCGGTGACTGCCAGCGCCTGCAAGGCGCCTTGTTGCAGGGCCTGGTCAATGGCTGGCAGGGCAATGGCCTGGTGCAGGGTGTGGGTCAGGGCCAGGCTGTCCATGGCCGCGCCCTGGCGGCGTGCCGAAAGCACCAGCCCGAGTGCCGTCGCCCAGCGGCTCAGGCGTGCCAGGGGGGTCTGGGGCAATCGGTACACCGCTGCGGTGCGCAAACCTTGCCAGAATCGCGCCAGATCATCGAGCGCCTGCACCCCGTGCAAGGCCCGGCTGGCCAGGTAGGTGGCGTTGAGGGCACCCGCCGAGGTGCCGACCAGCACCTTGAAGGGAAAGTGCGTGGCGCCTGAGTCATGGAGCAGGCTGGCAATGGCCTGCAGCGCGCCGGCCTGGTAGGCGGTACGGGCACCGCCTCCCATCAGGACCAGACCGGTGCCGGTGTTGCCCGCAGGGGAGTCAGAGAGTACGTCCAGGTGCACGGGAGGTCTCGGGAGTCGGGTGTTAGAGTCAGGCGCGTGACCCCAATTGTTCCATGACCCCTGACCTTTCGCCTTCGCGCGAACGCTGGCTGCTGCTGACTCTGGCGGGGGTGCAGTTCACGCACATCCTTGATTTCATGATCATGATGCCGCTGGGCCCTCAACTGACGGCCCTGTACGGCCTGAGCACGGCCCAGTTTGGGCTGTTGGTGTCGGTGTACACCTTTTCGGCGGGCCTGTCGGGTCTGCTGGCCACGCTGTATGTGGATCGGCTGGAGCGCAAACGGCTGTTGTTGCTGATGTACGGACTGTTTGCCCTGGCCACCCTGGCCTGTGGCCTGTCGACAGCCTATGGTCCCTTGTTGCTGGCCCGTGCGGCGGCGGGCATGTTCGGGGGGGTGCTCTCCGCCCTGAGCCAGACCATCGTGGCCGATGTGGTGCCTTTCGAGCGCCGGGGCCGGGCCATGGCGGTGGTGATGACCGCCTTCTCGGTCTCCACAGTGGCCGGTGTACCTACCGGCCTGTTTCTGGCAGCGCACCTGTCCTGGCAAGCCCCCTTCCTGCTGATTGCCTTGATCGCCTGTGTCCTGCAGCTGCTGGCCTGGCGGACCTTGCCGCGGCTGGATGGCCATGTGGCCCATGTGCACAGACAGGGCTGGCTTCAGGCCCTGCGGCAAGTCCTGGTACAGCCCAACCACCGTCGTGCCCTGGCGCTGTCGGGATGCACGATGATGGCTGGTTTTGTGGTCATCCCCTACATCACGTTGTATGTGCAGGCCAATGCCGGGTTGCGAGCCGACCAGGTGCCCTGGATCTACCTGTGCGGTGGGGTGGCCACCTTGCTGACGGCCCGCCATGTGGGTCGCTGGACCGATCGACGCGGCAAGGCCGAGTCCTTTCGCCGGATGGCCCTGATGGTTGCACCGGCCCTGGTGGCCATCACTGTGACAGCGGGTTTGCCGGTGTGGGGGGTGGTGGTGGTTTCCACTCTGTTGTTCATGACCATGAACGGACGCATGATTCCGGGCATGGCGCTGGTGAGCTCGGCAGCCGATCCGCGCTGGCGGGGAACTTTCATGGCCCTCAACAGCGCCGTTCAGTCGGCGTCCATGGGTCTGGCCGCGCTGGTCGGGGGGCTACTGATTGGGCGTGATGCACAAGGACAAATCACCCATTACTGGGTCGCCGGGTGGCTCGGTGCTTTCCTGAGTCTGCTGACCCTGTGGCTGAGCCATCGGGTGCGGTTGCATGTGGCGCCGGATGACCAAACCTCGCCACGATAACAGCCTCACCTCAATCTGCCAAGCACCCGCCAGACTCGATGAGGGCTTTCCCCATCGACCTTGCATTTCAGGGCGTCGGGGCGCATAGTGAAGTGGCCTGCCCGGCATGGGCAGTCGGCCCCTCCCCCGAGGGCTTTCATCAGTATCAGGAGGCGAGACTCATGAACCTGACCATCAGCGGACATCACCTCGAAGTCACTCCGGCCTTGCGCAGTTACGTCACGGGCAAGCTCGATCGCATCACGCGGCATTTTGACCAGGTGGTCGATGTCAAGGTTCTGCTGACCGTGGAAAAGCAGAAGGAAAAAGACAGGCGACAGCGCGCCGAGTGCAACATTCACGTCAAGGGTAACGACCTGTTTGCCGAAAGTGCACATGAAGACCTGTATGCGGCCGTCGATGAACTCATGGACAAACTTGACCGGCAGGTGGTCCGGCATAAGGATCGCAAGACCAGCCATCAGGCTGAAGCACCCAAGCGCATGATGTAGGCTTGCACAGCCTTTTCGACACGGGCTGCTCATGCAGCCCTTTTTCATGCGATTGGCGGCCTTTTTGATCTGTCCCCACTTTTCGGCGCTCGCCCGAGCATCCGGTGCATAATCCGCCACTGCCCATGAACCGTCTCGCCAACATTCTGCCGGAAGCCCAAGTGCTTGTCGGGGTCGAAGCCACCAGCAAGAAGCGTGCTTTTGAGGAAGCAGGGCTGCTTTTCGAAAGGCTGCACGGTCTCTCGCGCGCGCTGGTCACCGACAGTCTGTTTGCACGCGAGCGACTGGGCTCAACGGGTCTGGGCCATGGCGTGGCCATTCCCCACGGCCGTATCAAGGGCCTAAAGGCCCCGATGGCCGCGGTCTTCCAGCTGGCTCAACCGATCGGATTCGACGCACCCGATGAGCAGCCGGTGAGCCTGCTGATTTTTTTGCTGGTGCCTGAAGCGGCCACCCAAAAGCATCTGGAAATCCTGTCTGAAATTGCCGAACTTCTGAGCGACAGCGCGCTGCGCGATCGCATCAAATCCAGCACCAGCACGCACATGTTGCATCAGCACATTGCCCAGTGGCGCTCTGCCCATCTGGCCTGAGGCGGCTGCGCGCCACGAAAGGCCTGCATGAAACCGACCGTTGTCAGTGCGGATGTCCTCTTTGAGGACCACCGCGCCAAGCTCCAATGGCAATGGCTGGCCGGTCTGGGAGCGTCCGAGCGGCGTTTCGATGAGGTGGCGGTGCGCCAGGCGCGTTCCGGCGCCGACCTGGTGGGCTATCTCAACTACATCCATCCTTACCGGGTGCAGATTCTGGGTGAACGCGAGATTACTTACCTGACCCAGGGGGAGCCCGAAGACTGTGCGAGACGCATTGCCCGTATCGTCACCCTCGAGCCGCCGGCCCTGGTGCTGGCCGATGGACAGGCAGCGCCCGACGCGCTGTTGTCCATGTGCGAGCGGGCACAGATCCCGATGTTCGCGACCTCGTCGTCGTCAGCCTTTGTGATCGATGTGCTGCGGGCTTACCTGTCCAAACATTTTGCCGATCGCAGCACCATGCACGGGGTCTTCATGGACATCCTGGGTCTGGGCGTGCTGATCACCGGCGAGTCGGGCCTGGGTAAAAGCGAGCTCGGGTTGGAGCTGATCTCTCGCGGCAATGGTCTGGTGGCCGACGATGCGGTCGATCTCTATCGTATCAATCAGACCACCATTGAGGGACGCTGTCCCGAACTTTTGCAAAACCTGCTGGAGGTCCGGGGCATTGGTCTTCTGGACATCCGTGCCATCTTTGGCGAGACGGCCGTACGCCGCAAGATGCGGCTGCAACTGATCGTGCATCTGGTGCGCCGTGAAACTTTGGAGCGAGAGTACGAGCGCCTGCCCGCTGAACCCCTGCGTCAGGACGTGCTGGGCATAGCGGTGCGCAAGGTCGTGATCCAGGTGGTGGCCGGACGCAACATCGCCGTGCTGGTCGAGGCTGCGGTGCGCAACACCATTTTGCAGATGCGCGGTATCGACACCTACGAGGATTTCATTGAACGTCAGCGACGGGCCATGGGCTGAAGCGGCCCCCATCTACAATCATTGAATCATGCTGTTTTCCAAAGAGCTTTCCAACCGCACCTTGATGAGCGCGCGCTTCACGCGAATGCTGGTGCTGACGATAGGCGGCGCACTGCTGGCCGGGTGTGCCACACGGCTCTCCAACCTGAGCGTGGACACCTTCAAGCCTTACGTGGCTGAAGTCGTTCAGGGAAACTTCGTTTCCCTCGAGCAACGCCAGGCCCTCAAGCTGGGGATGCCACGCGCACAAGTGCGCGAAATCCTAGGGACCCCGCTGATCAGCAGCCTTTTTCATGAAGATCGTTGGGACTACAACTTCAGCATCCGTCGTCAGGGCCTGGCCCCCCAAGCCTACAGGCTCACGGTCTTTTTCAGGCAAGACAGGCTGGTCGAGATTGAAAGCGATGTCCTGCCCAGCGAATCGGAATTTGTGGGCCGACTCAGCGGCCGTCAAAACCTGGGAAAGCCGCCGGTGCTGCAGCTCTCCGAAGAGGCCCTCAAGCGCCTGCCGGTCAAACCGACCCCGCCCATAACGCCTGCGACGCCCACGCCCCGTACCTATCCTCCGCTGGAAGGCGGTGCACGCTGAGTCAGCCCCAGTTTGATCTGCCGTTGTCCCCTGCCATGACTTTTCGTCCCAGTCCCGAAGTTTCCATTGCCGTGGCCGGCGCCAGTGGTCGCATGGGACACATGTTGATCGAAGCGATTGCCACAGCGGACGACTGTCGCCTGAGCGGTGCCCTGGATCTGGCCGGTAGCAGCGCCATCGGGCAGGACGCGACCGCCTGGCTGGGACAAACCTCGGGGGTCACAGTGACCAGCGATTTGCACGCCGGCCTGCACAACGCCCACTGCCTGATCGATTTCACCCGCCCTGAAGGCACCCTGGCCCATCTGAAGGTCTGTCGCGAGCTGGGTGTCAAGGCGGTGATCGGCACCACCGGCTTTTCAGAGGCGCAAAAGGCCGAGATTGCCGATATGGCTCGCGACATTGCGATTGTGATGGCGCCCAACATGAGCGTGGGGGTGAACGTCACCCTTAAATTGCTGCAGATGGCGGCGCAGGCGCTGGCCACTGGCTACGATATTGAAATCATTGAGGCGCACCATCGCCACAAGGTCGATGCGCCCAGCGGCACTGCCCTCAAGATGGGCGAGGTGATCGCCCAAGCCCTTGGCCGTGACTTGCAGCAATGCGCCGTCTATGAGCGATTTGGACACACCGGTGAGCGCGACCCCTCCACCATCGGGTTTTCCACCATCCGCGGTGGCGATATCGTGGGCGATCACACGGTGCTGTTTGCTGGCACGGGCGAACGCATCGAGGTCACGCACAAGTCCTCCAGCCGTGCCACTTATGTCCAGGGCAGTCTGCGTGCAGCGCGCTTCCTCGCTGCACACCCCCGGGGACTGTTCGACATGTTTGACGTTCTCAACCTGCGCTGAACATGAGCCTGGCCGACTTCTGGCTGCACAGCGACGCCTTCAGCCAGTTTCTGGCGCTGGTGCTGCTGGGGCTGTCGGTGGCCAGCTGGGTGGTCATTGCCTGGAAATGGCGCATGCTGCGACGCGTGCAGGCCGATGTGCCGCGCAGCATCGCCGCCTTCTGGCAGGCACCTCATCTTTCGGCTGCCCGGGAACAACTGCCTGTTTTTGATCGCGACGGCATCGTGCTGCCCCTGGTCCAGGCCACGCAACAGCCGTTGATGGGCACCCTGGCAGGGGCGGGCTTGCGCCATGAACAACTGACCCGGACCCTGCGCGATGCCCTGCAGGCGGTGGTGCGTCGTCTGCAATGGGGCCAGACCGTTCTGGCCACCACCGGATCGATTGCGCCTTTTGTCGGGCTGCTGGGCACGGTGTGGGGTATTTTCAATGCCTTGACCGGCATGGTCGAGGCCGGACAACTCACGGTGGACAAGATGGCCGGCCCGGTCGGCGAGGCATTGGTCATGACCGCTTTCGGTCTGGGCGTGGCCATCCCCGCCGTGCTGGGCTACAACCTGCTGGGCCGCCGCATCCACCAGATCGAGGCCGAGCTCGAAGGCTTTGCCCACGATTTGCGTGGATTGCTGGCTGGCAAGGACTGATCAGCGATGGCTTTCGGTCGCCTTGAACGCAGGACCGCAACGCCGCCCATGAGCGAGATCAACGTCACGCCCCTGGTGGACGTGATGCTGGTGTTGCTGGTCATCTTCATGCTGACCGCCCCACTGCTGACCAGCGCCATCCGGCTGGACCTGCCCCAGGCCGAGGGCCTGCAATCGGGCGAGGCGCCCCTGGCGGTCAATGTGGCGCTTGATGCCAGGGGACAGCTGTTTTTCAATGACCAACCGGTGGACGCTGCGGGTCTGGCGCAGCAATTCGAAGCCACTGCCCGTCGCAGCCGCGAGACCGAAGTCCAGTTGCGGGTGGATGAAGCCGTGCCTTACGGACAGGTGGTCGCCCTGATGGGCGCCGCACAGAAGGCGGGATTGTCCCGGATCGGGTTTGTAGCGCAGCCGGCTGCGCGCTGATTACTCGCTTCTTCGGTGTTCGAAACCGGTCAGGCCAGGCGCCCCGACAGCCAGGGTGGTCCACCCCGCCCTCTACAATTGTTCCCATCATGCAAGACAAGTACAGCCACCTTGACGTCGAAGCCGCCGCACAGGCCCGCTGGGCGTCCCGTGACGCTTACCGCGTCACTGAAGACCCGAGCAAAAAGAAGTTCTACGCCTGCTCCATGCTGCCGTATCCCAGCGGGAAGCTGCACATGGGCCATGTGCGCAACTACACCATCAATGACATGCTCACGCGCCAGTTGCGCATGCGCGGCTACAACGTGCTCATGCCCATGGGCTGGGATGCCTTTGGCCTGCCGGCTGAAAATGCCGCGCTCAAGAACAAGGTGCCGCCGGCCCAGTGGACCTATGAAAACATCGCCTATATGAAGCAGCAGATGCAGGCGATGGGTCTGGCCATCGACTGGTCGCGCGAGGTCGCCACCTGCGACCCGACGTATTACAAATGGAACCAGTGGCTGTTCCTCAAGATGCTCGAAAAGGGGATTGCCTACCGCAAGACCCAGGTCGTCAACTGGGACCCGGTGGACCAGACCGTGCTGGCCAACGAGCAGGTGATCGACGGCAAAGGTTGGCGCACCGGTGCGCCCGTTGAAAAACGCGAGATCCCCGGCTATTACCTCAACATCACCGCCTACGCGCAGGAACTGCTCGATCATGTTCAGATCGGTAACGAGAAGGCGACGCTGGACGGCTGGCCCGACAAGGTTCGCCTGATGCAGGAAAACTGGATTGGCAAATCCGAGGGTGTGCGCTTTGCGTTCACCCACGACATCCAGGGTGCTGATGGTGCCCTGATCGGTGACGGCAAGATGTACGTTTTCACCACCCGCGCAGACACCATCATGGGTGTCACGTTTTGCGCGGTGGCGGCCGAGCACCCGCTGGCGCTGCATGCCGCTGCCAGCAACTCAGCCTTGGCGGCCTTTCTGGAGGAGTGCAAGACCGGTGGGACCACCGAGGCCGAGCTGGCCACGCAGGAGAAAAAGGGCATGCCCACCGGGCTGTATGTCACGCATCCTCTGACAGGGGCGCAGGTCGAGGTGTGGGTCGGCAACTATGTGCTGATGAGCTACGGTGACGGTGCGGTCATGGGCGTGCCTGCGCATGACGAGCGTGACTTTGCGTTTGCACTCAAGTACCAGCTGCCGATCCAACAAGTCGTGACCGTCAAGGATCAGGTATTTGATGCCAGCACCTGGCAGGAATGGTACGGCGACAAGCAAAACTCGGTATGCGTCAACTCCGGTGAGCTCGACGGCCTGAACCAGAAAGCCGCGGTCCACAAGGTCGCCCAATTGCTCGCCGCCCGGGGCCTGGGCGAGAAAAAGACCACCTGGCGTCTGCGCGACTGGGGCATCAGCCGTCAGCGCTACTGGGGCACGCCGATCCCGATCATTCATTGCGACGAACACGGCGCGGTACCCGTGCCCGAAAAAGACCTGCCGGTGGTGCTGCCGCAAGACTGCATCCCCGATGGCTCGGGCAACCCGCTGCACAGGCACGAAGGTTTCCATGCGGGCGTGACCTGTCCGGTGTGCGGCAAAACCGCGCGCCGTGAGACCGACACCATGGACACTTTTGTGGATTCGTCCTGGTATTTCATGCGGTACTGTGATCCGACCCACGACCAGGCCATGGTGGCTGGAGGTGCGGATTACTGGATGCCGATGGATCAGTACATCGGCGGTATCGAGCATGCCATCCTGCACCTGCTGTACGCGCGTTTCTGGACCAAGGTCATGCGCGATCTGGGCCTGGTCAAGGTCGACGAGCCCTTCACCAAGCTGCTCACCCAGGGCATGGTGCTCAACCACATTTATTCGAGGCGCACCGCCCGGGGCGGCAAGGATTACTTCTGGCCTCACGACGTCGAACATGTGCTGGGAGATGACGGCAAGATCACTGGCGCACGGCTCAGGCACGAGGCCGACAGCGGCGACGGTCGTCTGCCCGTGGGCACGCCCATCGACTACGAGGGCGTGGGCACCATGTCCAAGTCGAAAAACAACGGCGTCGATCCGCAGGACCTGATCGAGAAGTACGGCGCCGATACGGCCCGCTTGTACACCATGTTCACCGCACCGCCCGAAGCCACGCTGGAGTGGAACGATGCCGCCGTTGAAGGCAGTTACCGCTTCCTGCGCCGGGTGTGGATTTTTGCTTTCAAGCACCATCAGCTGCTGCGATCGGCGACCAGCCAGGACCTGCGTCAAGCGTCTTTGGGCGTTGCGGCCAAGACTCTGCGTCGCGAGATGCACCTGGTGCTCAAGCAAGTGGCTTACGACTATGAACGCATGCAATACAACACCGTGGTGTCCGGTTGCATGAAGTTGCTGAACGCCTTGGAAGATTTCAAACCTGACGGCAGCCCGGGTGACCATGCGGTCTTGTGCGAAGGGGTCTCGCTTTTGATGCGCATGCTCTATCCCGCCTGCCCACACATCACCGATGCCATCTGGCACGAACTGGGGTATGCCCAGGCCGCAGGTGAGCTGCTCGATGCACCCTGGCCCACTGTGGACGAGTCTGCACTCGAGCGCGACCAGATCGAGCTGATGCTGCAGGTCAACGGCAAGCTTCGCGGCGCCATTCTGGTGCCGGCAACAGCCGACAAGGCCCAGATCGAGCAGATCGCCCTGGCCAGCGAGGCCTTTGCCAAGGCCGCCGGTGGCCAGCCCGCCAAAAAGGTCATAGTGGTCCCGGGCCGGCTGGTCAATCTGGTGGTGTGAGGTGAAGCGCCGTTTGCTTTGTGCGGTGGTGGCGGCAGCGGCGCTGGGCGCCTGCGGTTTCAGGCTGCGCGGCAGTGGTGATTTTGCCTTTCGAACCCTGTATGCCAATGTCTCCACGCGGTCCGCGCTGGGCAACGAACTCAAGCGACACCTGTTGGGTACCGGCAGGATCGATCTGGTCGCCGATGCGCAACAGCAGATGCAGGCCGATGTGGTGCTGGATATTCTTTCCGAGTCCCGCGAACGGGTGGTGGTGGGGCTCAATGCCTCGGGCCAGGTGCGGGAATTACAGCTGCGACTCAAGCTGCGCTTTCGCCTGCGTTCGCCTGCCGGCCAGGAGTGGATCGAACCGGTTGAGCTGCAGCAGCAGCGTGACCTGAGTTTTACCGAAACGGCAGCCCTGTCCAAGGAGATCGAGGAAGACATGATGTTCCGCGACATGCAGACCGATCTGGTGCAGCAGATCATGCGCCGCCTTGCAGCAGCGCGCCCCCCGGCCGGACGCTGAAGCCGCATGCAGCTGCCCCTGCCTCAACTGGCGGCTCACCTGCAAAAAGGTCTGCGCAGTCTCTACACCCTGCACGGCGACGAACCGCTGCAGATGCAGGAGGCGGCCGATGCCATCCGGGCGGCCGCGCGCAGCCAAGGCTATACCGAGCGTACCGTGCACACCGTGCAGGGGGCCCACTTCGACTGGAGTGAGGTGCTTGCCAGCGGTGGCAGTCTGAGCCTGTTCGCCGATCGCCAAATCGTCGAAGTGCGCATGCCCACCGGAAAGCCTGGCAAGGACGGTGCAGGCGCCATTGAGCAACTGGTGCAGCAGGCGCAGGACAATGACAGCACCCTGACCCTGTTTTTTCTGCCACGCCTGGACAGCGCGTCCCGCAAAAGCAGCTGGTTTGCAGCCCTCGAGGGTGGGGGCATCAGCCTGTCGATCGATACGCCCGAGCGGGCGGCCCTGCCCCAGTGGATTGCGCAGCGACTGCAAATGCAGGGCCAGCATGTGGTCTCTGGTGAAGAGGGGCAGCGCACCTTGCAGTTCTTTGCCGATTGCGTGGAAGGAAATTTGCTGGCGGCGCACCAGGAAATCCAGAAACTGGCACTTTTGTACCCTGAGGGCGAGCTGCGCCAGGCCCAGGTGGAGGCGGCAGTCCGGCCTGTGGCCCGCTACGATGTGCTCAAACTGACCGAGGCGGTGTTTTCGGGGCAGGTCGAGCGGGTGCACAGGATGCTCGTGGGTCTGCAGGCCGAGGGCGAAGCGGTCGTGCGGGTGCACTACACATTGGCCGAGGATATTCGGGCCCTCAAGCGGGTACAGGACGCTGTCGCCGCCGGACAGCCGCTGCCGGTGGCCCTGAGAGCGCAGCGGATCTGGGGTGCGCGTGAGCGCCTGTTCGAGCGCGCATTGCCCCGCATGACCCCCCGGCGCCTGGCCGACCTGTTGCAGGCCGCGCACCGGGTGGACGGCATCACCAAAGGCCTCAAGGTCCCGGACTGGCCGGCCGAGCCCTGGCAGGCCTTGCAGCGGCTGGCGCTGCGCATGACCCACATGTGCCGTGCCCGGTCCTGAAAAGACGACGGCCGCGTGCCTGTCGCGATCTGCGAAAATTGACCCATGAATGCCACCACCACAGCCGAGCTGATGCAGGCTCTGGGTCTGCAGGCCCGCAGCGCCAGCACCTGCATGGCCCAGGCCAGTGCAGCGCTCAAGAACCAGACCCTGCGCCGCCTGGCCCAGTTGCTGCGCAGCAACGTCGAGAGCCTGCAAGCCGACAACCGTGCCGACCTCGAGCGCGCCCGCGCTGCCGGCCTGACCGAACCGCTGATTGACCGGCTCAAGCTCAGCCCCAAGGTGATCGAGACCTGTGCCCAGGGCTGCGAGCAGCTGGCCGCCATGCCCGACATCGTTGGCGAGATCCTTGGCATGAAGCAAATGCCCAGCGGCATCCGCGTGGGCCAGATGCGGGTGCCGATCGGTGTGTTCGGCATGATTTACGAAAGCCGCCCCAATGTCACCATCGAGGCGGCCAGCCTGTCGATCAAGAGTGGTAATGCGTGCATCCTGCGCGGAGGTTCGGAAGCCATCGAGTCCAACAAGGCGCTCGCCCAGCTGGTTCGGCAGGCCCTGACAGACGCCGGTCTGCCTGCAAACGCGGTACAGCTGGTGCCCACCACCGACCGGGCGGCGGTCGGCCAGCTCATTGCCATGCCGCAGCATGTGGACCTGATCATCCCGCGTGGCGGCAAGGGGTTGATCGAGCGCATCAGTGCCGAGGCCCGGGTACCGGTCATCAAACATCTGGACGGCAACTGCCACACCTACGTGGATGATCCCTGTGATATCGACATGGCCGTCAAGGTGGCCGACAACGCCAAAACCCAGAAATACAGTCCCTGCAACGCCAGCGAGGGTCTGCTGGTGGCACGGGGTGTGGCCGCCGCATTCCTGCCGGAGATTGGCGCCATCTATGCCGCCAAGGGTGTGGAGATGCGCGGCTGCCCCGAAGCGCAAAGCATCCTGATGACCGTGCCAGGTGCCCATGTGAAGGCTGCTACCGAGCAGGACTGGTTCGAGGAGTACCTTGCCCCCATCATCAGCATCAAGGTGGTCGCCGGGCTTGACGAGGCGATTGCCCATATCAATCACTACGGCAGCCACCACACCGACGCCATCCTCACGAGCGACCACAGGCATGCCCAGCGTTTTTTGCGTGAGGTCGACTCGGCCAGCGTCATGGTCAATGCCAGCACCCGCTTTGCGGACGGCTTTGAATACGGACTGGGCGCCGAGATCGGGATTTCAACCGACAAATTCCACGCCCGCGGCCCGGTGGGTATTGATGGTCTCACGTGCCTCAAGTATGTGGTGCTGGGCGAGGGCGAAGTGCGCCAGTGATCCGCCGCACCCGCAGGCTGTGCGGGTGTGTCCTGCGCGTACTTGTGAACCCGCAGCTGGTCCTCATATAGTCAGGTTGAATACCTTGCAAAACAAAGGCATCTTTCCATGGTTCCCCACCTCGTCACCGCGCTGACCGGCCCCATCAACGAACTGGAGCAGCGCATCCTGGACTCGATGCCGGCCATCGAACGCTGGTTCAGGCTGGAATGGATGGAACATACCCCGCCGTTCTACACCTCGGTGGATATCCGCAATGCCGGATTCAAGTTGGCGCCGGTCGACACCAACCTGTTTCCCGGTGGCTGGAACAACCTGACCACCGCGATGCTGCCCCTGGCGGTGCAGGCGGCGCAGGCGGCGATCGAGAAAATCTGTCCTGAAGCCAAGAACCTGCTGATCATCCCCGAGAACCACACCCGCAACACCTTTTACCTCTCCAATGTGCTGCAGCTGCAGCGCATCTTCGGCATGGCCGGGCTCAATGTGCGCATCGGCTCGATCCATCCCGAAATCCGCGAGTCCACGCCGATAGCCTTGCCCGACGGCGAAACCATCGTGCTCGAGCCGGTGGTGCGCAACCGTCGCCGGCTGGGGCTCAAGGACTTCGACCCCTGCACCATCTTGCTCAACAACGACCTTTCGGCCGGAGCGCCAGGCATTCTGGAAGACCTGCATGAGCAGTTTCTTCTGCCGCCCTTGCACGCTGGCTGGAGTGTGCGGCGCAAAAGCCGTCACTTCCAGAGCTACGAGGAGGTGGCCAAGCGTTTTGGCAAGCTGCTGGGCATCGACCCCTGGTTGATCAACCCGATGTTCAACCAGTGTGGCGAGGTCAATTTCGCCGAGGGCACCGGACTGGATTGCCTGCGCGGCAACGTGGATGCGCTGCTGACCCGGATCCGCCGCAAATACAAGGAGTACGGGATCAACGAAAAGCCTTTTGTGGTGGTCAAGGCCGACAACGGTACCTACGGCATGGGCATCATGACCGTGCGCGATGTGGCCGATCTGGACCAGATCAACCGCAAAACCCGTAACAAGATGAGTGTCATCAAGGACGGTCAGGAAGTCAGTGACGTGATCATCCAGGAAGGCGTCATCACCCACGAACGCATCCAGGCCGCCGTGGCCGAGCCGGTGGTCTACATGATGGACCGTTATGTCGTGGGGGGCTTTTACCGGGTGCACGCCGAGCGGGGCGTGGACGAGAACCTCAACGCGCCCGGCTCCAGCTTTGTGCCTCTGGCATTCGAAGAGAGTGCGCACTTACCTCAACCTGGAGCCAAACCGGGTGCAAGTGCTCCCAACCGCTTTTACATGTACGGGGTGATCGGGCGCTTGGCCATGCTGGCAGCCAGCTACGAGCTCGAGGCCACCGATCCGGACGCCGAGGTTTACGACTGAGCCCGTCTGCGCCAGAGTTGCTGCACTGCAACAAAATTTTGCAGTCCTCATGACACCGCCCCGTTGGCGGGCGCACAATCCGGTTCTGTTGGTTCAGTTGCCCGAACTGATCGGGCCGTTTTTTGTGTCTGCTTCTCGATCCTCACTCGCCGCCTTGACCCTGGGGGCCATCGGCGTGGTCTACGGCGATATCGGCACCAGCGTGCTGTATGCCATGAAAGAAGTGTTCGGCTCGGGCCATGTGGCCTTCACGCCGGACAACGTCTACGGCATTTTGTCGATCTTCTTCTGGACCCTGACCACCATCGTCTCGGTCAAGTATGTGCTGTTGGTCCTGCGTGCCGACAACCACGGTGAGGGCGGATTGGTGGCCATGCTCGCGCTGGCCTCGCAATCTGTGCGGGACAAGCCGCAGCTGCGCAAGGTGCTGCTGATGGTGGGTATTTTTGGCACCTGCCTGTTTTATGGGGACGGGGTCATCACCCCGGCCATCTCGGTGCTGTCTGCGGTGGAAGGTCTGGAAGTGGTGTCACCGGCCTTCAAAAAGGCCGTGATTCCCTTGACCTTGCTGATACTGTTCATGCTGTTCTGGGTGCAAAAGCGTGGCACTGCCGGCATAGGCAAGTTCTTTGGCCCGATCACGCTGGTCTGGTTCGTGGCCATTGCCTTGCTGGGAGTCTCGCACATCGTCCACCATCCGCAGATCCTGTGGGCGATCAGTCCACACCATGCGCTGAGGTTCATGTGGAGCCAGCCGGGCACCACCTTCATCATCCTGGGCGCGGTGGTGCTGTGTGTGACCGGCGCCGAAGCGCTTTATGCCGATCTGGGCCACTTCGGCAAGGCGCCGATCCGCCTGGCTTGGTTTGGGGTGGTCATGCCCGCCTTGACGCTCAACTATTTTGGTC
>CAYMMK010000011.1:0-39064 GCA_964391575.1 uncultured Limnohabitans sp. | reverse complement strand
TGCCGCTTTCATCAGGGTTCCACCACCATCCATTTAATGGCGCTAAAGCAGCAGCATTGACCATGGCGACCAGGTTCATCAGTACAGCGACAAGAAGTTTTGTAACCAGTCGGGACATCATCGGAAGATGGAACAAAGATATCGGGGATTATTGAGGTCACCCGCCAGGCTTCAACACTCTGCCGGTTTATTTTGATGATCACCGGACTTGCGAGCAGCCAGCGGTTGCGTTTTCGGTGTCTACTCGCTCGCTACCCACGAGCCGCTCTTGCCCCCATGCTTTTCCAAAAGCTTCACATCGGTGATGACCATGCCGCGGTCCACAGCTTTGCACATGTCATAGATGGTGAGCAGGGCGACCTGCACGGCGGTCAGGGCTTCCATCTCGACGCCGGTGGCACCCACGGTTTCAGCGGTCGCGGTGCACACCACTTCCACCCGGGCAGAATCAATGTCGAATTCCACCGCCACCCGGGTCAGCGCAATCGGATGGCACAGGGGAACGAGATCGGCGGTTTTCTTGGCCCCCATGATGCCGGCCAGCCGCGCCACCCCCAGCACATCCCCCTTTTGGGCATGGCCCGATTGCACCAGCGCCAATGTGGAGGCCTGCATGCGGATGCGCCCGCTGGCCACAGCCACGCGGCGCGTGTGGGCCTTGGCGCCGATGTCGACCATGTGGGCCTGCCCTCGGTCGTCAAAATGGGTCAGGGGCGCTTTGGGGGTGTCCATGGGTGCTTGCGACAAGGGTTTACAAAGACTTGACAGGATTGGCGCATCATACGGGCATTGATGCGGAGAGACAGCGCTTGAACATGATCGCACGCAAGAGTGGCCGGTGGGTCTTGCTGCTGGGCCTGACCCTGGGCCTGGCCCAGCCGGCCGGGTCGCAGTCGGCCCTGCCGGGTCTGGGCCATGCCGAGGGCATCTCCCTGGGCGCCGAGCGTCAGCTCGGGGATCGCATTGCCCGCGAGCTCTACCGCGACCCCGACTATTTTGAAGACCCGGTGCTCGATGAATACCTGCACCGTCTGTGGGACCCGCTGGTGCAGGCCGCGGTGCGTCGTGGCGAGCTGACGACCGAATTGCGCGAACGGTTTGCCTGGCGCATCATGATCGGCCGCGACCGCTCGATCAATGCTTTTGCCTTGCCCGGTGGCTACCTGGGGGTGCATCTGGGCCTGATTGCTGCGGTCGGCTCGGACGATGAGCTGGCCTCGGTGCTGGCGCATGAACTCAGCCATGTGACCCAGCGACACATTGCCCGTTCGATGGACGACCAGGCCCGCATGACCCCCTGGCTGATCGGCTCGATGATCCTGGGTGCGCTGGCGGCCAGCAAGAGCGCCCAGGGTGCCCAGGCCTTGATCGTCGGCGGGCAGGCCGCCGTCTTACAGCAACAGCTGAGCTATTCGCGCGACATGGAGCGCGAGGCCGACCGCATTGGCTACGGCGTGCTGGTCGAGGCGGGTTACGACCCGCGCGGATTTGCCGGCATGTTCGGACGGCTGCAGCAGGCCTCGGCGCTCAATGACAGCGGTTCATTTCCCTATTTGCGCAGCCACCCGCTCACCACCGAGCGCATCGCCGACATGCAGGCGCGCCAGTCCCTGCAGCTCCCGGGCGCAGCGCCGGCCCCTGCGCTGGTGCAGTCCCTGATGGCTGCGCGCGCCCGTGTACTGGCCCTGCAAGGAGTCGATAGTCTGCGCGCCTGGGCGGTGGAGCCGGGCGCCGAGCTCCGGACGCAGAAAGTCGAGTGGGCCGCACGGCTGTACGCCGCTGCACTGGCGCAATTGCAGCTGCGCGAGCCAGCCTTGGCCCTGCGCCACGTACAGCAGCTGCAGGGCCTGGTGGCCGATGATCCGGCAGCCGCTCGGCTGGTGCGGCTGCTGCACGCCGAGGTGATGAGCCGCCAGGGGCGCCATGAGGCCGCCTTGCAGGCGGTGCTGGCATCGCCTCTGCCGCCTGTCTGGCCCCGGCCCGAACTGATCGCCATCGCACAGGCCCTGGCCCAGTTGCCCGGGCATGCCCTGCTCGAAGAAACACAAAGCCAGTTGCGTGCTTTGCTGCTGCGCGATGCCGGCGATGCCCAGGCCTGGCAGGTGCTGGCCCAGGTGCACCGCGCGCGGGGCCAGGCGCTGGCTGCGCTGCGCGCCGAAGGCGAAGCCCAAGTGGCACGCATGGATGACAGTGGCGCCATTGACCGGTTTCGCGCGGCCCAGGACCTGGCCCGCAAGGGCCCCCTGCAGCCCGGCGACCACATTGAGGCCTCGATCGTGGACAGCCGCTTGCGCGAAGCCCAGGCCCGTGTGCGTGCGTTTCTGGAGCAACAGCGTGGTGGCGCACGCCTTGCCCTGGACCCGGGAGTTCGGCAATGACCCCATGCCGGCCGGGAATTGAATTCCCGAACATAATCCGCTCACCAAAAGGGGAGTAGCGAACTGCCGCACACGGCAGCGCAGAAGACCCGTCAGTACGGGCCGGTTGTGCAAAGCAGCGGGCCCCGGGCCTGCAGAGAAGCGAAGCCTTCCTCCCGCCAGACCTTTTGGAGCTGATGTTCTCATCAATTTTCCAAAGGTCTTTTCATGGAAGCACTGTTTCAGACAGTGGCCCCCACCTGGTTGTGGGCCACATTCTGGGCGATCGTGGTGGTCGCCCTGTTCATCGACTTCGTCGTCCTGCGCAAGCAGGGCGCGCACGAGGTCGGCTTTCGCGAGGCGGTCAACTGGTCGATCGTCTGGGTTGCGGTCAGTTTTGCCTTCAACGGCCTGTTCTGGTGGGCGGTGCGCGATGCCACCGGCTCTACCGAAGAGGCCAATACCCGCGCGCTCGAGTTCCTGACCGGTTACCTGATCGAGAAGAGTCTGGCGGTCGACAACATCTTTGTCTTCCTGATGATCTTCACCTACTTTGCCGTTCCTCCCGCTTTCCAGAAACGCGTGCTCATGATTGGCATCATCGGTGCCATCGTCTTGCGCACGGTCATGATTCTCGTGGGCGGCTGGCTGCTGGCCGAGTTCCACTGGGTCCTGTATGTGTTTGGCGCCTTCCTGATTCTCACCGGCGTGAAAATGTGGATTGCCGCCGGCCAGGAGCAGACGCTCGACGACAACCCGGCCCTCAAGTTGCTGCGGCGGATCATGCCGGTCAGCCAAAACTACGACGGTGAAAAATTCTTCACCTTCGAAAACGGCAAGAAAATCGCGACGCCCTTGTTCATGGTGATTGCCATGGTGGCCCTGACCGATGTGATTTTTGCGGTCGACTCGATCCCGGCCATCTTTGCCATCACCAGCGACCCCTTCATCGTCCTGACCAGCAACGTGTTCGCCATCCTGGGCCTGCGTGCCATGTATTTCCTGCTGGCCGCCGTGGCCGGCAAGTTCCATCTCTTGAGCTACGGGCTGGCGGTGATCCTGGTCTTCATCGGCACCAAGATGGTCCTGATCGACGTCTACAAGATCCCGGTGGTGTTTTCGCTGGGGGTGGTGGTGGCCATTCTGGCCCTGACCATGTGGCTGAGCGTGCGCAGCGCTGCACGCCCGTCCGGCGGCACCTGAGTGGCCCTGCGCCTGCGGGCCTGGGCCCCGGGCTGGGCGGGTGGCGGCCTCGTTATGATCGAATTTCTTGACCATGGCCGCCATTCACATCACCGACATTGAAGCCGCCATCAACCACTGGCGGGCCAAAAATCCCTCGCCCGATGGCGTGTCACTGCCGCCTGAGTTGCGGGCCCTGGCCGAGGTATACGGGCAGATGGTCTTTTTTCGCCAGGACGAGGCCGACGAATTCACCCTCCCCCGCGTCGCTGCGCAGGCCTTCCAGGACTGGTATGCGACCACCCCCGACACGCCCTGCATCGCGATTTGCTCGACCAGCCAGGGCGACCAGCAATGCAAGGGTTGCGGGCGCAGCTTCGAGGAAGTCCAGCACTGGACCGCAATGAGCGTCGGTGAAAAACGTGCGGTCTGGCGGCGCATCAGCCTGGAGGGGACCTCCTGGCGCTTCAACCGCTATGCCGAACGCGCGGCCGAGCACCGCCAGCAGGCCCGCGCGGCTGCACAGGCCCAGGGACAACTGCCGCTGTAGCCCTGGTCAGCGCCAGCGCAGCGGCTCGATGTGCACGCTGCCCTGCTCGCCGCTGATCGTCACTGCGCCGTCCTGCACCGTTGCCTGCAGCTGCATGCTGCGCTCGGCCATGCGGGCCAGCGCCTGCGCGGCCTCGGTCGGCACGCGAAACACCTGCAGCTTGTCCAGCCGTGTGAGCTTGTTTTCAATGCCCTTCCACCACACCTCGGCGGCGTGGTGAAAGCAGTACACCCGCACCGCATCGGCCTTCTGGCAGGCCTTGGTGACCGGCTTGTCCTCGGGCTGCCCCACCTCCACCCACAGCCGGATCTGGCCGGTGAAGTCCTTGAGCCACAGATCCGGATCGTCCGGGTCGGACAGGCCCGCGCCGAAGGCCAGTGTGCCGTCGCCGCCGCAGGTGTCCTGCAGCTCATGGGCGTTGAGGGCCAGCGCCAGCAGGCGCACCATCATGCGCTCGTCGGTCTCGCTGGGGTGGCGGGCCAGCGTCAGCGCGTGGTCGGCGTAATAGCTGTGGTCAATGTCGGCAATCGAAAGGTTTGCCTTGTAAATGGTGGATTTGAGGGCCATGCGGATGCCAGGTGAGGGCGGGCCAGCCCCTGCGGGCCGTCCGGGGCTCAACGATCGGTGGCGATCCTTGAGACGGCCAGACATTGTCGGGCATCCGGGGCGTCGGCCGGCCACACCACCCGCCTTGGCGGGTGTCAGAAACCCTGGGGCCAACCCGGGATTTATAGCATCCATGCTACATAGCATGTATGCTACACCGCATGAGCCGCAGCGAAGAAGTCCCCGTCTACAACCGCATTGCCCAGGCCCGGGCTGCGCGCGGGCTGAGCCGTCAGGGCCTGGCCGAGGCTGTGGGTGTGCATTACCAGACCATCGGGTATCTGGAGCGTGGCGAGTACAGCCCGAGCCTGTCGCTGGCCCTGCGCATTGCCCGCGTACTGGGCCAGGACGTTCAGGCCTTGTTTTCGGTGGAGCCCTTTGCGACCCCAGACCAGGAGACCCCATGACCCCCCCACGCAAACCCCGTCGCTTTTTCTGGCTCGAAGGTGTGACCCGCCATGAGGTCGAACGCAGCCTCCACGACACCTCGCCGACGCGCCTGCGCCAGCAGGGGCCGCGCCGTGTGCTGGTGCTCGTGGCTGCCCTGGTGATGGCCGCCCTGGCCCTGAGTATCTTCATCACCCACAACAAGGTCGGCACCTACACCGAGTTTGGTCTGATGTTCACCTCCCTGCTGTTGTACTTCCAGTTGCGCAAGGCGGTGCGGCATGTGTCAGACGCCCCCAACGAATTGCTGGACGAGCGGCAGATCGCCATGCGCGATGCCGGGCACACCGTGGCCTACCGGCTGCTGTCGGTGCTGTGTGTGGTGTATGTCCTGCTGATCTTTCTGGTCGGCCCCGAGGGTCGGCTGCACCCGCATGTGCGCGACGGATTCTGGGTCCCGATGGCCTGGTCCTACATGATGTGCTGCGCCAGCCTGCCCGCGATGGTGCTGGCCTGGCGCATGCCCAGCGAACCAGAGGACGAAGCGCCGGGGGATTCCGCGGGTTCGCCGCCAGGGGGTCCGTCCTAGCCGCTGACCGGTGCATTCCGGGCGCCGTTCATCACCCCTCCCGAACTGTTCATCGCATGTCGATGGAGCCTGCCCGGTCCCATCGGCAGGATGAGCGCAATCAAGCGTCCACACCTTTGTCCAACTCGAAACAGGAACCCCACCGATCATGAAAAGGATGAGCATGAACGCGTTCGTTGTTGCCACCTCCATGCTGAGCGCCTCACTGGCTGCAACGCCCACGCTGGCCGCCCAGACCAGCCCGCTGATCAACACCGCAGCGGGTGGGGCGCACGCCGGTCAACGCCAGGTGATCACCTCCTCCGAGCAACTGCCGCGCCGCGTGGTCAAGCTCGACAAGCTGCCCAGCCAGTACCTGGAGGCCCCCCGCGCCGAGGTGCTGGCCCTGGCCGACGCGCTGGAGAAGAACCTGCGCGACGACCTCGCGAAGTTCGACATTCAGGATGCGGCGACGATGCGCGGCTACATCGGATCCCTGCTCACGCTCGCCCAATTCAAGGGCGACTGGGCCGCCGTACCCGGCCTGGTGGCCCAACTCAAGGCCCTGCAGGACAAGCCCGGCCCGCGCGCCACCACCGGCACCCTGGCCACCATCGTGGCTGAGCAGCAGACCGGCAAGCGCGATGCGGCCTGGGTGCAGGACGAGGTGCGCAAGCGCTACAGCGCCATGAATTGGGCGGATGTGGCCGATGGGGTGAAGTCCTTCAAGGGCCAGATGGAACTGCTCAACCCGGCGCTGGTCAAGGGCAGCTTCGAGCAGCAGGTGGATGTGATCGCGCGCAACATGCAAATGTCGGTGCCCGAGGCCATCGTGGGCACCATCGTCGGTGCACGACTGCAGAATGAGCTGGTGGTGCCGCTGAAGGCGGCGGTGGTGAACGGTCTTCAGGCCGTGATCGATACCCGCGAGAAGGCCGGCAACGCCACCAAGCGCGACATCTGGACGCCGCGCCTGTTCACGATCGCCCCCAACGCCCGCGCCAGCGAGGTGGGCATCGGCATCTGGGATTCGGGTGTGGACCTGGCCCTGTTCAAGCCCACCGCCGGCCGCGGCATCGCCTTCGACCGTGAAGCGCGCCCGTCCAAGGATCTGCTGCGGCCGCTGGGCGAATCCCAGGCCAACTGGCCTCAGCTGAAGAAGTTGGTCAAGGGATCGATGGACCTGCAGGCCGCGCAGGACACCGAAGACGCACGACTGCTCAAGCAGGCGGTGGCCACCCTCAAGCCCGAGCAGGTGAAACAGTTCCAGGAAGAACTCGGCCTGGCGGGCCTGTACACCCACGGCACGCATGTGGCCGGCATTGCTGTGGAGGGCAACCCCTTCGCCCGCGTCTTCGCCGCCACCATGCTGTGGGAACACCGCAGCGAGCCGGTCAAGCCCACCGAAGAACTCTCGCGCCGCACAGCCGAGGCTTATCGGCAGATCGTGCAGTCCTTCAAGGATCAGAAGCTGCGCGTGGTGAACATGAGCTGGCGCTACGGTGCATCGGCCTATGAAGGGATGCTGGCCTGGCACAACGTGGGTGCCAACCCGGAGGAGCGCAAACAGATGGCCCGTCAGCTGTTCGCGATCGAGCGCGACGCCCTGCGTCAGGCCATGGCCTCCGCACCGGAAATCCTGTTCGTGGCAGGCTCCGGCAACGAGGACAACAGCGCCGACTTCGAGGAATACATCCCCGCGGGCTTCACCCTGCCCAACCTGCTGACGGTGGGCGCGGTGGACAAGGCCGGTGAAGAGACCAGCTTCTCCACCTTCGGCAAGACGGTGGTGCTGCATGCCAACGGCTTTGAGGTGGAAAGCCTGCTGCCCGGCGGCGACCGGGTCAAGTTCAGCGGCACCAGCATGGCCAGCCCCCAGGTGGCCAACCTGGCGGCCAAGCTGTTCGCACTCAAGCCGGAACTGACCGTGGCGCAGGTGCGCGAGGCCATTCTGAAGGGCGCTGAGCGCCAAGGCCGGGTGAACCTGATCCATCCGCGCAAGAGCGCCGAACTGCTGGGGCTGCGCCTCTGATTCGCCCCCTTGTCCCCAAACTGACCGCCTCGTTCTCGATCCAGTTCCAACCATGCTCAAGATCACCGACCTATCCCACACCTACCCCAACGGCACGCAGGCGCTGCACGCCGTGAACCTGGACATCCCGGCCGGCATGTTCGGGCTGCTCGGCCCCAACGGTGCGGGCAAGAGCAGCCTGATGCGCTGCCTGGCCACGCTGCAGGTGCCCACCGCAGGCCACATCCGGTTCGGTGATCTGGATGTGCTGGACCAGCCCGAGGCGCTGCGGGCCACGCTCGGGTACCTGCCGCAGGATTTCGGCGTGTACCCGCGTGTGTCGGCCGAGGACCTGCTGGACCATCTGGCCGTGCTCAAGGGCATTGCTGGGCGCGGTGAGCGGCGCGAGACCGTGCAGGCCTTGTTGCAACAGGTGAATCTGTGGGCGGTGCGCAAGAAGGCGGTGGCCGGTTACTCGGGGGGCATGCGCCAGCGCTTTGGCATTGCGCAGGCGCTGATCGGCCACCCGCGGCTGATCATCGTGGATGAGCCCACCGCGGGGCTGGATCCGGAAGAGCGCAACCGCTTCAACAACCTGCTGAGCGAAATCGGCGAGCAGGTGGTGGTGATCCTGTCCACCCACATCGTGGACGATGTGACCGACCTGTGTCCGCGCACGGCCATCCTGGTGGGTGGGCGCATTGTGGAGAGCGGCACGCCCGCCGCCCTGATTGACGGCCTGGAGGGGCGCATCTGGCAGAAGGACATCGACAAGACTGAACTGGGGGCAGCCCGCGAAGAGCATGCGGTGATTGCCACGCGGCTGCGGGCCGGGCGTACGGTGATCCGGGTGCTGTCGCAGGGCCCGGGGCAAACCCCGGGCCCTGGTTTTGCGCCGGTGGCTGCATCGCTTGAGGACGTCTACTTTGCCACCTTGCACCGTGAGCGTGCGCAACCGGGGGCTTGAGATGGGCGACCGCATTCGCACCCCCTCCCTGTTTGGACCGGTCGCGCACTTCGAATGGGCCTGCCAAATGCGCAGTCCGGTGCTCTGGGTGGGCTTTGCGCTGTTCTTCCTGCTGACCTTCGGCGCCACCACGGTGGACCAGATCCAGATCGGCAGCCGGGGCAATGTGAACATCAATGCACCCTACGCCATCCTGCAGACGATGGGGATCCTGAGTCTGTTTGCCTTGTTCGTCGTGGTCGCACTGGTTGCAGGGACGGTGGTGCGCGATGACGAAACCGGCTTTGCCCCCATCCTGCGCAGCACCCGGCTGACGAAGTGGCCGTATCTCGGCGGACGCTTCTGCGGAGCGATCGCTGCGGCCCTCTTCGTGCTGGCCTCGGTGCCGCTGGCCATTGCGGTGGGTTCGGTCATGCCCTGGCTGGATGCCGAGCGCCTGGGGCCGTTCGTGCCTCTGCATTACCTCTGGGCCTTGTTCGTGATGGGCTTGCCCACCCTCCTGGTTCTGGGAGCCATCTCGTTTTCACTGGCCACGGTGACACGCTCCATGATGTGGAGCTATGTTGGCGCGGTGGCTTTGCTGGTGGGTTATCTGGTCACTCGCGGGCTGCTGCGCGATCCGCAGTTCGACCAGATCACCGCGCTCACCGATCCCTTCGGCCTGTCGGCGCTGGCCCTGACCACCAAGTACTGGACGGCAGCTGAGCGCAATACCCTGCTGCCCGAGCTTTCGGGCGTGTTCCTTGCCAATCGGTTGCTGTGGCTGTCGGTGGGGGCGGCGGTGTTTGCGATGGCCGCCACGCTGTTCCGGTTTGAGCAGCGCAGTACCCGTGCGCAAGGGGGGTCGGGCCCGGGCCCGGCGGGCGCCGCTCCCTCCGGCAAGGCAGAGGCTTTGGCGTCTGCGTCGATCGCCGCAGGCACCCCAGCCGGCCACCGCGCCCTGCCCCAGCCCCGAACCGACCGCGCTACGCGCTGGGCGCAGTTCTCGGCACTGGCCCGCTTCGATATGGCCTTCGTGCTGCGCAGCCCGGCTTTCTTCGTGCTGCTGTTCATCGGCGTGCTCAATGCCGGCGGCAGCGCCTGGTTCACCAACGAGTGGTACGGCAGCCCAAGCTATCCCGTCACGCGGCTGATGGTGCAGGCCCTGCAGGGCGCCTTCAACCTCATGACCATCATCATCGCCATCTACTACGCCGGCGAACTGGTCTGGCGCGACCGCGAGCGGCGCATCCACGAGATCGTGGACGCCACCGCCGCGCCCGGCTGGGCCCATCTGGTGCCCAAGATCGGCGCCATCGCCCTGGTGCTGACGGCCACCGGCCTTGTGGCGGTGCTCACCGGCATGGCCGTGCAGCTGGCCAAGGGCTGGACGCAACTCGAACCTCTGTCGTATGCACTGTGGTACCTGTGGCCGACGGTGGTGGGTGCCCTGCATCTGGCCGTGCTGTCGGTGCTGGTGCAGGTGCTGGTGCCGCAGAAGTTCATCGGCTGGGGCGTCATGCTGGTCTACATCGTGGCCAGCATCGCACTGGGCACCGCCGGCTTTGAGCACAACCTCTACAACTATGCCAGCGCGCCGCCGGTACCGCTGTCGGACATGAGCGGCATGTCGCGCTTCTGGATCGGACAGGCCTGGTTCCAGCTCTACTGGAGCGCCTTTGCCGTGCTGCTGGCGGTGCTGGCCCATGCCTTCTGGCGGCGCGGCAACGGCGGCACCTTGCGCCAGCGCTGGCCACTGGCGCGGGCGCGCCTGCAGGGTGGCGCCGGCGCGCTGGCGCTGGGTTCGGGCCTGGTCTTCGCTGGCGCAGGGGGCTTCATCTTCTGGAACACCAACATCCTCAACCCCTACATCACAGCGCCCGAACTCGAGCAGCAGACGGCAGCGGCGGAAAAGGCCCTGCTGCCCTTCGAGCAGGTGCCCCAGCCCCGCATCACCGCCGTCACGCTGGACGTGAACCTCTACCCCCGCGAGGCCCGCGCCGTCACGCGGGGCATCTATGTGCTGGAAAACCGCAGCGGGGTGCCGGTGACGCAGCTGCACATCAGCACACCCTCAAACCTCAAACTCGAGCGCCTGGACTTTCCCGGCGCCACACTCCAGACGGAGCATCGCGATTGGGGCTACCGCATTTACGCGCTGGCTCAGCCCATGCCTCCGGGGGAGCGTCGGGAGCTGGCCTTCACCACCGTTTTGCACCAGAAGGGTTTTGTGAATTCGGCCCCGCTGACCCGGATCGTGGACAACGGGACGTTTCTCAACAACGGCGAAATCGCACCCTCCCTGGGTGTGAACCGGGCAGCATTCCTGCAGGACCGATCCAAGCGCCGCAAGCATGGACTGCCGCCGGACCTGCGGCCGCCCACGCTGGAAGACGAATCCGGTCGCCAGCGCCATTTGCTCGGCCATGACAGCGACTGGGTGATCGCCGACATCACCGTCACCACCGACGCCGACCAGACGCCCGTAGCGCCGGGCTACACCGTCAGCGACACCATCAAGGACGGCCGGCGCACCGTGCGCTTCAAGCCCGATGCGCCGCTCATGCACTTCTTCAGCATCCAGTCGGCCCGGTATGCCGTGGCCAGGGACAAGCTGGGCGACATCGAACTGGCGGTCTATCACCACCCGGGCCACGACGCCAATGTCAAGCGCATGCTCGAGGCCATGAAGGTCTCGCTGCAATTGTTCTCGCAAGCCTTCTCGCCCTACCAGTTCAGGCAGGCGCGCATCCTGGAGTTTCCCAGCTACGCCGACTTTGCGCAGAGTTTTGCCAACACCATTCCCTACAGCGAGAACATCGGTTTTCTCAGCCGGCTCGCCGACCCGGACAAGATCGATGTCGTCACCTATGTCACGGCGCACGAGATCGCGCACCAGTGGTGGGGGCACCAGGTGGTATCGAGCAGCCAGCAGGGGGGCACCTTCATCATCGAAAGCCTGTCGCAGTACTCGGCCCTGCTGGTGATGGAAAAGCTCTATGGGCCCGAGCACATGCGCCGCTTCCTGAAGTACGAACTCGACCGCTACCTGCGCTCGCGCGGTGGTGAGGTGCTGGAGGAACTGCCGCTGGCCCGGGTGGAGAACCAGCAATACATCCACTACCAGAAGGGGGCGCTGGCCCTGTGGTGGCTCAAGGAGGTGGTGGGCGCGACGGCGCTCAACCGGGCCCTGGCCGCCTTCGTCAAGGAGTTCGCCTTCAAGCCCGCGCCCTATCCCAACAGCCTGGACCTGCTGCGTCACATTCGCCGCGAAGCCGGCCCGCAGCACCAGGCACTGATCACCGACCTGTTTGAAAACATCACCCTGGTCGATGTGAAGGCCCGGGAACCAAGGCTGCAGCAGCGGCCGGATGGCCGATGGGACGTGAGCTTCACTGTGCAGGCGCGCAAGCTCCAGGCCGATGGCAAGGGGGTGGAGAGCGAGACGCCGCTGGACGAGGAATTCGACGTCGGTGTGTTCACCGCCGAGCCGGGCAAGGCCGGCTACAGTGCGAAAGATGTCCTGCTGATGCAGCGCCAGCGCATCCGCACTGGCACGCAGACCGTCACGCTCACGGTCGACCGTCGCCCCACGCATGTCGGCGTGGACCCCTACAACAAGCGCATCGACCGCAACTCGGACGATAACGTGGTGCCGACTTCGGCCAAGGACTGATCCGATGAGCTTCACTTACTGGACTTACCACCGTCCCTTCACCGTCCATGGCATGGCCTTCGACGTGCGGATCGGCGCAGGCTTGACCGATTGGCACACCCGCCTGCTGCAGGACGGCGGTGAAATTGCCCGGGACGCCACGCACATCATGGGTGCCCAGGCCGACTACCGCAACCATCGTGTCAGCCACACCCTGAGCGATGGGGCGGTGCTGGAAGTGGAGTCAGGCTGGGTGAACTGGTTCACGGTGGGCATTGCGGTGCGCCTGGACGGAGCACTGGTGCACGAGAGCCACCCGGGGCGGCGCCTGGCCTGGCCGCTGATGTCGGGCCAGGGCCCGATGACCCCCGAGTCCCGTGTGCAGTTGCAGATGCAGCAGCAGCGGGACCGTGAACAGTGGGTGCGCAACAAGCCCTCGCTGATGGTGGATATTGCCCTGGGGCTGCTGTTCTTTGTGGTGGCCAAGGTCACCGGGAATCTGAACACGGCGGCCCTGGTGGGCGTGGCCGCCGGACTGGCAGTGGTTGTGGCGCAGCGCTTCGTCAAGGTCGACCTGCTGGGCGGGCTGGCCATGTTCGGGATCTTCACCCTGCTGCTGTCGGCCGGCTTTTCGCTGTGGTTTGAGGACGAGCGGATGATTCAGCTCAAAGGCACGATTCTGGGCGGGCTGATCGCCTCCATCATCCTCGCCGATGCCGCTTTCAACCGGGGCCGTTACTTTGGTGCGCGCATGGCGCGCTATGTGCCTGGCATGCCGGTAGACCCGCGCCGGCTGGGCTTGGGCATTGCGCTGATGGGGCTGACCATGGCCGGCCTGAACCTGGTGGTCAGCACCTGGCTGAGCAAGGATGTCTGGCTGACCTACACCACCTTTGTCGACGCACCGCTGGGCATGGTGTTGGCCTTGCTGGTCTTTCGGTATGCCCGACGGTAAACTTGCTTGTTGCGGGTGCATGTGGCGCACGGCTGGACATTGAACATGGACGTGAAACGCCTGATCGTTTGCGGGATCTGCGCGGGCCTGGGAGCCTTCTTCGGCGGCCTCCTGCTGGGCAACACCTGGGGGGCTGCGCTCGGTGGTGGCCTCGGTCCGGTGGTGGGCGAGGTGTTATACCGATGGATCATCAGGCCGTGAGCGGTCGATCGCCAGCGGCCTGAAGGGGCTGGAGTCCGGCAGGCGCCGGCCCTGCGTGTGCGGTCACAGCCTGTAGTTCAGACGCGCCGGGCGAGCTCGGCGGCCTTGCCGATGTAGCTGGCAGGCGTCATGGCCAGCAGGCGCTCCTTGTCGGCTTGCGGGATCTCCAGGCTGCGGATGAGCGGGTGCAGATCGGCGGCGGTCACGGCCCGACCGCGGGTGATGTCCTTGAGCTTTTCGTAGGCGCCCTGCAAACCATGGCGCCGCATGACGGTCTGGATCGGTTCGGCCAGCACCTCCCAGGACGCGTCCAGGTCTGCGGCCAGCGCTTCTTCATTGAGTTCGAGCTTGTTCAGGCCGGTCATGAGCGAAGCCCAGGCCAGTGCGCTGTAGCCCAGACCGACACCCATGTTGCGCAGCACGGTCGAGTCGCTGAGGTCGCGCTGCCAGCGCGAGACCGGTAGCTTTTCACTCAGGTGACCAAGCACTGCATTGGCCAGACCCAGATTGCCCTCGGCGTTTTCGAAGTCGATCGGGTTGACCTTGTGCGGCATGGTCGACGAGCCGATTTCGCCCGCCTTGAGCTTTTGCCGGAAGTAACCCAGGCTCACATACCCCCAGATGTCGCGCGCCAGATCGATCAGGATGGTGTTGCTGCGGGCCACAGCGTCGAAGAGCTCGGCCATGTAGTCGTGCGGCTCGATCTGCGTGCTGTAGGGCTGAAAGTGCAAGCCCAGTCCCCATTCGGAACTCTGGGCCTCGCCCGGCTCGGGGGTTTCAACCACTTTCCTCGCAAAGGCTTCCCAGTCGACATCGGGCCAGGCCGAGAGATGGGCGTTGTAGTTGCCGACAGCGCCGTTCATCTTGCCCAGCAGCTGCACGCCGGCAATGCGCTCACGCGCCTGGCGCAGGCGGATCACCACATTGGCGATTTCCTTGCCCAGGGTGGTCGGGCTGGCGGTCTGGCCGTGGGTGCGGCTGAGCATGGGCACCTCGGCCAGGGCATGCGCCATCTCGCGCAGCCGGTCAATGAGGCTGTCAAGCCCGGGCAGGATGACCTGTGCGCGGGCATGCTTAAGCTGCAGCGCATGGCTGGTGTTGTTGATGTCCTCGCTGGTGCAGGCAAAGTGCACGAACTCGGCCACCCGCTCGAGCTCGGGACGGTCCTTGAAGCGCGACTTGATCCAGTACTCCACCGCCTTGACGTCATGGTTGGTGGTTTTCTCGAAGGCCTTGATGGCCTGTCCGTCGGCTTCACTGAAATTCTGGACCAGCGCGGCCAGGTAGGTGCGCGCGCCGGCGCTCAGGGGCTTGAATTCTTCAAAGCCGGCGTCCGACAGGGCGACGAACCAGGCGACTTCCACCTGCACGCGGCGGTGCATGTAGCCCAGCTCGCTCATCAGGGGGCGCAGGGTGTCGAGCTTTGCGGCGTAGCGGCCATCGAGGGGCGAAAGGGCGGTCAGGGAAGTGAAAGGCATGTGTGGATTGTAAAAGCCCTGCCCTGGGGGTCTTTGGGTCGATCCGCTGCACGCAGGGTCAATGCCATCCTCTAGAATCGCCACTCGACTCCGAAATTTCAGGTTGTACATGAAACTGATTGGCTCCCTCACCAGCCCCTATGTCTGCAAGGTCCGCATCGTGCTGGCTGAAAAGAAGCTCGACTACCAGCTGGTGACCGAGGACGTCTGGTCGCCTGCCACCACCATTACCGCATCCAATCCGCTGGGCAAAGTGCCCTGTCTGATCATGGAAGGCGGCGAGTCGGTGTTCGACTCGCGCGTGATTGTTGAATACCTGGACACCCTTTCGCCAGTGGGCAAGCTGATGACCGGCAGTGGCCGCGAAAGGGCCGAGATCAAGACCTGGGAGGCGCTGGCCGACGGCATCATGGATGCGGCCATCCTCGCGCGCCTGGAGGCCACCTGGTCCGGCCGCACCGACAGCCAGCGCAGTCAGGCCTGGATCGACCGGCAGATGGGGAAGATCGACCACAGCCTGCTGGCCCTCAGCCAGGGTCTGGGCGACAAGCCCTACTGCGCCGGCATCCACATGAGCCTGGCCGACATCGCCGTCGGCTGCGCGCTGGGCTACCTGGACTTCCGGTTTCCACAGATTCCCTGGCGCAACCATGCCAACCTGCACAAGCTGTTTGACAAGCTGATGCAGCGCCAGAGTTTCATCGACTGCATGCCGCGCGCCTGATCCGCAGGCCGGCCCGCCTCAGCTGTTGGCCCGTTTCTTGAGCCAACGCATCAGAGCGCCGACGACGGGCAGTTTTTCATACAGCTCTTCGGCGGCGTCCCAGTAGTCGCGGTGTAACACCACCAGATCGTTGTCATCAAACACCAGATGGCTGCCGCCACGCACCGTTTGGGTGGTGCGGGTGTCAAAGCGCCGCAAGCGGAACATGAAGTCCCAGCCGAGGAAGGCCTGGCGTCCGTCGACGATGCGGGTGGTGATGACAAAGCGGGGTTCGTGCAGCGCGGTGTACATGTGCGCAAAGATGCCGCCGATCGCCGGCAGGCCCTGCACCTCGTTGAACGGGTCCTTGAAGCGGGCATCGGCCGCATACAGCGTGTGCAGGTGCTGCAGGTGCTGGGGTGTGAGCTGCTCGAAAAATTCGATCACGCCATCGACCGGGTGCGGGGGGGTGTGCATGTCAACCTCACAGACCGGTCATGCGCCGCACCAGCGGAAAGTACACCGCATAGGGCAACAGCCGCAGCAGCTTGAGCACGCCGGTAAAGCGTTTGGGAAAGTGGATGTCGAACTGCCCGCGGGCCCAGCCCCTGAGCATGGCTGCGGCGGCCGCCTCCGGGCGCATCAGCGCCGGCATGCTGAACTGGTTTTGCGCCGTCAGCGGGGTGGCCACAAAGCCTGGGTGGATCACACTCACATCCACCCCATGGTCCTGCAGGTCCATGTACAGGCTTTCGCCCAGGTGGGTCAGTGCCGCCTTGGTGGGCCCGTAGGCCAGCCCGTTGGGCAGACCCCGCCAGCCGGCCACACTGCTGACCAGGCTGATATGCCCCTGGCCCTGGCTGATCAGCGCGGGCAGCACGGCGTCGAGCACATGCAGGGCGCCGGTGTAGTTGACCTGCTCGTGTCGCAGCATCTCGGCCAGTGACCATTGGGCGGCCCGCTGTGCCCGGTAGTGTCCCGCGCAGTAGATCACCAGGTCCAGCGCACCCTCGGCCAGCACCGACTGGGCGGCGCTGCGCACCGCCTGGGCATCGGTCACGTCCAGCGCCAGCCAGCGCACACCCTCCTCGCGTGCGGCCCAGTCCTGCACCGTTTGCGGCTTTCTGGCCGAGATGATCACCTGAGCGCCCGCCGCATGCAGGGCCTGTGCGCAGGCCAGGCCGATGCCGGTGGAGGCGCCCACCAGCCACACCCGGCGGCCGACCCAGTCGCGCAAGGGCACATTGAGTTGCGGCCAGCGACGGCGGCTGTGGTGAGGTGCGGGCACGCCGGGCACCCGCGCCAGTACGCCCGAAGGCAGGGCAGGACTGTTCATGGGCGGGCTTTCGGCAGGGGGGTGCGGCGGGTGAAGGAGAGGGTGACCTCGCCAAGACGCACCCCCCACTTGCTCATCTCCGCCTTGTTGAGCATCACGCGTTCGTCCATCAGGTACATCCAGTCGTCAAAATCCACATGCCAGATGCGTCCGTCCACCGGCAGCGCGAGCGTGTAGCCCCAGCGAAAGGTGTTGCCGCGCACCTGCCCGCGGGCCTCGCCGACCACATCGTCGGCGCGTCCGGTGTAACGTCCGTCGGGCAGGGCCTGCAGGCGCCAGATGCGCCGCTGCGTGCTGCCATCCGAATAGGTGAAGGCTTCATCGAGCACGCCCTCGTTGCCGTTCCACTGGCAGTCCATGACCACTGTGAAGCGCTTGACCACCTGGCCGCTGCGGTCGGTGAAGACGCCCCAGGCATCCACCGTGCCGTCAAAGTACTGGCGCAGGTCCAGCAGCGGGCGCTCGCGCGCGTAATTCTCGATCTGCGGACCGGCACAACCGGCGAGCAGGGCCGGGGTGGTGGCGGCGGCGCCCAGGGCGGCCAGGCGCTGCAGGCTGGCGCGGCGTTGCAGGTTGGGGGAAGTCATGGTCAGGCTCCTTGCAGGGGGCGAAGGGAAAGGGCGGGGCGGGCCAGCAGGCGCCAGGCCAGCGCCGCCGCTGCGAGTTTGAGCAGGCAGGGCAACAGGCCATAGGCGAGTCCGAGGGCCCACAGGGCCTCGGGCGTCTGCCGCCCGGGGGCATAGCCCCACAGCTGCAACAGCGGCAAGGCCAGGCCGGCGGCCAGGGCAAGGTTGAGCTTGGTGGCCAGATTCCACCAGCCCATGAAGGCGCCCTCGCTGCGCTGGCGCTGCCCGCACTCGTCAATGCTCTGGTTGAGCAGGGCCGCCGGGACCGTCAGGTCTGCCCCCAGTGCCAGGCCCGAGAGGGCGCAGACCACAAGAAAAGCAGGGCTGTCGCCCGGTCCGAGCAACAGCACGCCGCCAAAAGCCAGCACCGACAGCAACATGCCCCACAGCCAGCTGCGCACCAGCCCGATGCGGCCGATGACCCGAAGCCACAGCGGAAACGACAGCGCACCGGCCGCAAAGTACAGCCCCAGGAACAGGGGCTCGAGAGCGGCCGGGGCCTGCAGCCGGTCCTGAACGAAAAACAGCACCAGGGTGGCGGGTATGGCACTGGCCAAGCCATTGACCATGAAGACCGCCAGCAGGCGGCGAAACACCCCCTGGCGCCAGGGGGTCCAGAGATCGCCGCTGCCCGGTGCGCCCGGCCCAGGCGGATTCGGCGCGGTCGGCAGGGCCGCGGATGCCCCCCCCGTCGGGGCCAGCTCAGTGGGGTCATCGCCGGGACAAGCCCGTTGTGCGCTTTGCCAGGCCCACAGGCCCAGCGCAAGCATGACGGCAAGCACGGCCGTGGTCACGCCCCAGCCGGCCAGACTGGGCAGGGCCGAGGCCAGCAGCACGCCGCACAGCCCCAGGCCTTCACGCCAGGCCACCCAGCGGCTCTGGGTGGCGGCGCCGCCGCCCTGCCGGGCCGCCCAGGCCTGGTGCAGCAACATCAGACCGCTGTAGGCCAGGTGGCTGAGGGTGAGCATCACGGCCGCCCAGACCAGCAGGGTCTGGGGCGAATCGGTCCATGGTGGAAAGAACAGCCCCGCAAACCCCAACGCCACCAGCATGGCCAGCACCACCGAGGCCCAGACGACCGCTGGCCAGGAGTGTGCGTAGAGCCGGTCGCCCAGGCGGCCCAGCCAGGGGTCAACCACCGCGTCCACGCTGCGGCTGAGCAGCAGCACCGCGCCCAGCGCGCCGAGCGCCACCCCGTAGGTCTGGGCGTAGTGGTTGGGCAGGTGTACATAGACCGGCAGGGCGACAAAGGCCAGCGGCAGACCCAGCAGGCCGTAGCGCCCGGCCAGGGCCGGCCGTGGAGGGGTGGTGTTCATCGGCGCAGATCCCGCAGCAGCCGCTCGCGCACTTCGGGGGCCGAGGTCTCGGGGTGCAGCCAGATGCCGAAGAACAGTTCGGCAAAGCGGGCATCGGCAAGCTCGCCGCGGCGCTGGCCGTTGAACCAGAACTCCGCCCCTTCACCGGGCTTGTGGATGCCGGTCAGGCGGTCGCCCGCACGCACGTCGGGAAACAGTTCGCGCAGGCGCGCCAGCCAGCGCTGGGCCTGGGCGTCGGTGAACGTACCGATACGGCGCATCTCCTCGATCGAGCGCCGGGCAATCGCCGGGCCCTCCAGGCGGCGCAGGTACTGCAACTCCAGCGCAAACGGGTGGGCTGGCAAACGCTGGGGCTCAAAGCCCTGCAGGGTCCACAGCCGGGCATCGTAGAGGTCGAAGCCCCAGTAGGTCATGCGCACCGGTGCAGTCGGCAGGGCCCCCGGCAGCGCCTGCAGGTCAGAGCGCGCATCGAGCGCCTGTGCCCCTTGGGCCGTCTGCATCAGCATCACGGCCGACAGGCACCATGCAAGCAGGGCTGGGTGTCTCATGGCGGCCTTCAGACCCGTACCAGGGTGAACTGCACGACGTCAATGTTGCCCTCGTCGAACGCCGCCTCGCAGTAGGCCAGATAGAAGGTCCACAGCCGGATGAAGCGCTCGTCAAAGCCCAGCATGCGGACCTGTTCGAGCGACTGCGTGAAGGACTCGCGCCAGCGCCGCAGGGTTTCGGCGTAGTCAGGGCCGAAGGCCAGTTCATCGACCACCTGCAGGCCGGCCGCCTGCGCCTGGCGTCGAAATTCGGCTGGGCTGGGCAGGCAGCCACCTGGAAAGATGTACTGCTGGATGAAGTCGGTCGAGTGCAGGTAGCGCTCGAACAGTTGCTCGTCGATCACGATCGACTGGATGCAGGCCCGCCCGCCCGGTTTGAGCAATCGGGCCACGCTCTGGAAGTAGGTCGGCCAGTAGGCCTGCCCCACGGCCTCGACCATTTCCACCGAGACGATGGCATCGTAGGGCCCGTCGGCGATGTCGCGGTAATCCTGCAGCCGCAGATCGGCCGCCTGCGCAGTGCCGTTCCATTGCATGCGGGTGCGGGCAAAGGCCAGTTGCTCGGTCGATAAAGTCACCCCGGTCAGGTGGGCCCCGTAATCGCGTGTGGCAGCCTCGGCCACTGCGCCCCAGCCGCAACCGATCTCGAGCACACGGTCGCCGCGTTGCACGCCGGCCATGCGCAGTGCGCGTCGCACCTTGGCATGCTGGGCTTCAGACAGGTCGCGGCTGTGGTCGCCCTCGAACCAGGCCGATGAATAGTTCATGGTGCCGTCGAGCCACAGCTCATAGAAGGTGTTGCCCAGGTCGTAATGGGCGTGGATGTTCTTGCGGCTGTTGTGGCGGGTGTTGCGGTTGAGCAGGTGCTTGATGCGGTAGGCCAGGCGACCGAGCCAGTGGCCATACACCGCGTCTTCGAGCTGGCGGCGGTTGGCCACCAGCAGGCGCAGCAGGGCGGCCAGGTCGGGGCTGCTCCAGTGGCCCTCCATATAGCCTTCGGCAAACCCGATGTCGCCCGAGCGCAGCACCTCGGCGCACAGTTCCCAGCGATGCACCACCAGATGGGCATGGGGCGCGGCATGGGTGCCGAAGACCCGCTCCTGACCCTCCGGTCCGGTGAGGGTGAGAGTGCCCGTTTGCAGCCGCTGCAGCAGGCCCAGCACCCGCCGTGCGGCGGCGGGCAGGGCGCTGGCAGCGGGCATGGGGGTTGCCACGGGGTGAGAGCGTTCTAGTGTGGATTGCATCCCTGTCACTCCTGTCGAGGTTTATCGGGTCACGAAATCGTGCGGTGGTGCCGGCTTGTGCCAGAACGGAACTTTCTTGAGCCACAGCAGCAGGGCCTGCCAGTGGATGCGCGCCACCACCCCGAGGGTCAGCAGTGGAAAGCGCCAGGCCACACGACGCAGGGCGGCGGCCGTGGCCGGCTCGAGGGTGCCGCTCCAGCTGGTCTCGAGCAATGCCCCCTGGTTGTCATCATGGTCGACCCGGGCCACCAGGCGCTCGACACCATCGCGGCGGCTGTGCATGAAGCGAAACCGGTAGCGACCCTCCACGGCGCAGAAGGGCGAGACATGGAACACCTTGCGCGATTCCAGCACCCGGCCATACAGCGGCGCGGGCAGCAAGTAGCAGTGCCGCTCGCCAAAGGTGTTGTTGACTTCGGCCACGATGGCGGCGAGCGAGCCATCCTGCCGGTGGGCGTACCAGAAACTCACGGGCTTGAAGGTGTGGCCCAGCACGCGCGGAAACGTTTGCAGCCAGATCTCGCCGTCGGCGTCGGTGACGCCCTCGTCGGCCAGCAAGGCCTGCATCCAGGCCAGGGCGCCGCCCTGGGCTGCGCTGCGGCCATCGCCATGATCGCTGTCGTGAAAACTCAGCCAGCCCGGGCGGTTGATCGCCAGCGCAGGGGCACCGTCCAGGCCCCGGTCCAGTGCATGCGAGGACAGGCTGCGCATGGGCAGCATCAGGAAGGCACTCGGGTAGGCAAAGGCGTGGCGCGCAGGCCGCAAGCGGGTGTGGCGCACCTGGCCCCAGCCGATCAGGGCCTTGTTCATGCCGCCCGCCTTTGCGTCGCCGGGTCGTCGGCGTGGATGCGCTTGAGCAGGGCGCCGGCGGCCTGCAGGCCGGATTTCAGGCCGTCCTCATGGAAGCCATAACCGGCCCAGGCGCCGGCATACCAGGTGTGCTGCTGGCCTTGCAGCAGTGGCAGCTGCCGCTGGGCGTCGATGGCGGCCAGATCGAACACCGGATGCGCATAGTCGAAGCTGCCCAGCACGCAGGCCGGATCGATCGGGCTGACCGGGTTGAGCGAGACCACCACCGGTTGCTCGAAGGGGATGCGCTGCAGGCGGTTGAGCAGGTAGTGCAGGCACACCTGCGCCGATTCGCGGGCGCTGTCAGCGGCGCGTTCGTAATTCCAGGCCGCCCAGGCCTTGCGACGGCTGGGCAGCACCGAAGCGTCGGTGTGCAGCACCGCCCGGTTGGGCTGGTAACGGATGGCGCCCAGCACCGCTCGCTCCTGGGCGCTGGCCTGGCGCAGCATCGACAACGCCTGGTCGGAGTGGGTGGCGATGATGACCGCGTCGAAACGCTCGGCACGCTGGTCGGTGATGATGCGAACGCCCTGGGCGTCGCGCTCGATCAGGCGCACCGGCGTGTTCAGGCGGGCATCGGGCAGGCTGGCGATGATCTTCTCCACATAGCGCCGAGCCCCGCCAAGCACGCTGCGCCACTGGGGCCGGTTGGTGACCTGGATCAGGCCATGGTTGTGGCAGAAACGGATCATGGTGGCCACCGGGAACTGCAGCATCTGGTCGGTCGGACAACTCCAGATGCAGCCGAGCATGGGCAGGAAATACCAGTCCCTGAACACCTCGCTGAAGCGGTGTTCGCGCAGAAACTCGCCCAGCGGCTGGCGCAGCTGCTGCTCGCGGTTGTCGCGGGCGATGCGGGTGCACAGGGCGTTAAAGCGCAGCACGTCGGCGAGCATGCGCCAAAAGCGCGGGTTGAGCAGATTGCTGCGCTGCGCGAACACGCTGCCCAGATCCGAGCCGCACCATTCAAGGGTCTGACCGGCCAGCGCTGCGGGCACCTTGGCCGAGAAGGACATGTCGCAGGGCACGCTCTCGATCTGCAGCTCCTCGAACAGGTTGATCAGATGGGGGTAGGTGCGGTCGTTAAACACCAGAAAACCCGTGTCCACCCCGTGGGTCACCGGTCCGCCGGGGGTGGGCAGGGTGATGTCGACCGTGTGGGTGTGGCCACCGAAATAATCGCCCGCCTCGTAAAGGGTCAGGTCGGCCCGGCCCTGCAAGGTGTGGGCGGCGGCCAGCCCGGAAATGCCGGCGCCGACAATGGCCACTTTCTGGTAACGCATCAGGGTGCCTTGAGCTGTTTTTCGATCGCGGCCACCAGGCTTCGGCTGTCCGGGCTGGTCATGCTGCTGTAACTCTCGACCACCCGGCCGTCACGCCCGACCAGGTATTTGTAGAAATTCCATTTCGGCGCCGTGGCGCCCTGCGCGATCAGCTGCCGAAACAGGGGGTTGGCTTTCTCGCCGGTCACACTGGAAGCTGCAAACATCGGAAACTTGACGCCAAAAGTGCTCTCACAGAACTCCGCGATGTCCTTGTTGCTGCCCTTTTCCTGGTTGAAATCATTGGAGGGGAAGCCCAGCACCACCAGGCCCTGGTCCTTGAAGCGGGCATGCAGCGCCTCCAGACCCTTGTACTGGCCAGTAAAGCCGCAGTGGCTGGCGGTATTGACCACCAGCAGCACCTTGCCGCTGTACTGGCACAGGGCCTGGGGCTTTTCGTCCTGCAGTCGCGGCAGGGTGACATTGAGCAGGGCCGGGCAGGCCGCGGGTGCAGGGGATGCGGCAGCCGCGCCAGTGCCCAGGGTCAGGCACACTGCAGCACCGATGAAATGGACTGACAGGATTCTCATTTGCACTTTCAGTTCCAAAAGGTGACTGATCAGTTTAAACTCCTTTTCCGAATCTGTCACCCCCCCTTTTTTGTGCGTCAGGACATCATGGCCCCAGGATCGAATTTCAAAGGCAACAAGCAGGCCCTGCCCAGCAAGCCCTGCGCCGCCTGTGGCCGGCCCATGAGCTGGCGCAAGCGCTGGGCGCGCACCTGGGCCCAGGTGCTGTACTGCAGCGACCGCTGCCGCCAGCAGGGGCGCCAGAGCGCGCCGGCCCCATGAAGCGCCTGCGCAGGCTGGTCCTGGTGCTGGGCGATCAGCTGGGCTGGGACAGCCCGGCGCTGGCTGACTTTGACCCGGCCTGCGACCGGCTGCTGGTGATCGAAGCCGACAGCGAAGCCACCGAAGTCTGGAACCACCAGGCCCGGCTGGTCCTCTTTCTGTCGGGAATGCGCCACTTTGTCCAGGAAGCCGGGCGACGCGGCTGGCCCTGCACGCATTGCCGGCTCGATGACGAACAGTTGCCCGCCGGCTTTGCCGGGCGCCTGGCGTGGGCGTTGCACCAATGGCCGGCGCAGACCCTGCAGGTGCTCGAGCCGGGCGCCCTGCGCATGCAGACCCTGATTGCCGACACCGCCCGGTCCGCAGGCGTGCCGCTGCAGTGGGTGCTGGACACCCATTTCCTGTGCTCCCGCGCGGAATTTGCCCGATGGGCGCAAGGGCGCAAGGAACTGCGCATGGAGTTCTTCTACCGCGAGATGCGCCGTCGACACGGGGTGCTGATGGAGGGCGGGCAGCCGGTGGGCGGGCGCTGGAATTTCGATGCCGACAACCGCAAGGGCTTCGGCCGCAAGGGCCCCGGGCCGGTGCCGACCCCGGTGCGCATTGCACCCGATGCCCTCACGCAGGAAGTGATCGCCCTGGTGCGGCAGCGCTATGCCGACCATCCGGGGCAGCTCGACGATTTTGGCTGGCCGGTGACCCGGGCCGATGCGCTGCTGGCGCTCGGGCAATTCATCCGGGAGCGTCTGGCCGGGTTCGGCCCGTGGCAGGACGCGATGTGGACCACCCTGCCGTATGGCTGGCATGCCTTGCTGGGCAGCAGCCTGAACCTGCACCTGCTGCAGCCGCGCGAAGTGATCGATGCGGCCGAGCAGGCCTGGCGGGAGCAGGCATTGCCCCTGTCCAGCGTGGAGGGGTTCATCCGTCAGATTCTGGGCTGGCGTGAATTCATTCGCGGCGTCTACTGGCTGGACATGCCCCGGCTGGCTGAGGCCAACCATTTTGGCCACCACACCCCCCTGCCCGCCTGGTACTGGAGCGGCCAGACCGGCATGGCTTGCATGCAGGCGGTGATCGGCCAAAGCCTGCGGCACGGCTATGCCCACCATATCCAGCGCCTGATGGTGACCGGCCAGTTCGCCGTATTGGCGGGTCTGTCCCCGGCCGAGGTCAGCCGCTGGTACCGCGCGATGTACATCGACGCTGTCGAGTGGGTCGAGACCCCCAATACCCTGGGCATGGCCCTGTTCGCGGCCGGCCCGCGCATGACCAGCAAACCCTATGTGGCCAGCGGCCAGTACATCGCGCGCATGAGCAATTACTGCGAGGGCTGTCGTTACCGGCCCGACGAGCGCACCGGAGCGCGGGCCTGTCCGGTGACGGTGCTGTACTGGGACTTTTTGCGCCGCCACCAGGCCTCGCTGGCGGCCAACCCGCGCACGGTGCTGATGGTGGGGCACCTGCAAAAGCTCTCCCCCGAGGCGCAGCAAGACATTGCCCGCGAAGCCGAGCGCTGCCGGCAGACACTCGGGCAGTTGTAGCGTCTGTAGCCGCTGAACACGCCGGGCGGCCTGCTGCCGTCTCAGGGCGTTTGCATGACCGCCGACCACAGCGCCCGCACCGCCTGCTGGCCGTCGGCGAGTTCGCCGGCTGCGACCTGGGTGGGCTGCTCGTCCAGGCGGGCGCGGTGCTGCAGGCGGCGCATCTCGCGGTAGGCATCGGCCGCCGCGTGGCCCAGCCCAGCGGGTAACAGACCGGCCGCTTCGGCGCGGTGCAACAGGGCGATATTGCCCACGTTGTCGGCCAGTTCCGGGTGACGTGCCGTGTGCAGCAGCACCAGGTACTGCACCACGAACTCCACATCCACCATGCCCCCGGGGCTGTGCTTGAGATCAAAGCTGTCCGGCGGTACGGCATGCGCCTGGCGCACTTTCTCGCGCATGGTCACGATCTCGGCGCGCAGGCTGGCTGCATCGCGCGGGGCGCTGATCACCGTTTGGCGGACCGCATCAAAGGCAGGCTGCAGGGCGCTCAGGCCGACCACGAAGCGCGCGCGGGTCATGGCCTGGTGTTCCCAGGTCCAGGCGGTGTTGCTGCCACGCTGCTGCTGGTAGTCGGCATAGGCCTGGAAGCGGGTGACCAGCAACCCCGAGTTGCCATTGGGCCGCAAGGCGGTGTCGATTTCGTAGAGGTCGCCCTCACCGGTTTTGACCGTCATCCAGTTGATCAACTTGCGCACAAAGGCAGCGTAGACCTCCTGTGCGCGATCGTCTTCATCGTCATAGACGAACACGATGTCGAGGTCACTGCCGTAGCCCAGCTCCTTGCCGCCGAGCTTGCCGTAGCCGATGACGGCAAAACGTGGCTCGTCACGGTGGCGGTTCTTCAGGCGGTCCCAGCACCAGCGGGCGGTCACCCGCAGCACCGCATCGGCCAGGGCGCTGAGGTCGTCGGCCACCTGCTCGACACTGAGCACCCCTTCGACGTCCCGTGCCAGGGTGCGGAACTGCTCGGCGTGATGGGCCCGGCGCAGCAGGTTGAGCAGGCTTTCCTCATCGTCCTCGCCGGTGCGCTGCAGGGCCATGCGGCGCGCATGCAGGTCGGCCTCGAACTCGGTGGCGTCAAAACGGCTGGAAAACAGATTGCCGCCGGCCAGCTCATCAATCACGCCGGGGTGTTGCACCAGATACCGGGCCGGCCAGCGGGCCGCACCCAGCAGACGAAGCAGCCGTTCGTGCACCGAGGGGCGTTCAAGCAACAGCGACAGGTACACCTCGCGCCGCAGCAGCGGCTCGATCCAGTCGGCCATGCGCAGCACCGCTGTCTCGCCCACTCGGCCCTCTTCGAGCCACTGTGCGGTGCGCTGCAGCAGGCGCGACAGCCGCGCGCGTGCATCGTCACGCAGGGCCAGCACCCTGGGGCTGGCCAGCCATGGCTCCAGCCGCTCCTTCAGGAGCGCACTGAAGCTGCCCAGGACCAAGTCCAAGGGGGCTGTCTCGCGTTGGCCCTGTGGGCCGTTGCAGCCTTTGCAGGGGCGGTCGCCGCCCAGCAGGGTGTCAAACTCTTGGGCCACCAGCTCGCGGTGGGTGTCCAGCGCCGCCAGAAAGTCGCCCGTGCTGGCGTGGCCCATGGTGGCCGCCATCCAGGCCAGGTCGTCGTCGCGCACCGGCAGCACATGGGTTTGCTGGTCGTCCAGGTACTGGATGCGGTGTTCCACCTGGCGCAGGAAACCATAGGCCGCCGACAGGGCATCGGCGGTAGCCTGCGGCATCAACCCGGCGCGGGCCAGCCTTTGCAGGGCATCCAGCGTTGAACGGGTGCGCAGCTCGGGGAACTGGCCGCCACGCACCACCTGCAGCAGCTGCACGATGAATTCGATCTCGCGGATGCCACCGCGCGAGAGCTTGACATCGTTGGCGCGCTCGGGGTGGCCGGCGCTGCGCTTGGTGGCGTGCTCCCGGATCTGGCGGTGCAGCACCCTCAGCGACTCGAACACGTTGTAGTCCAGGTAACGCCTGAAAACAAAGGGCAACACCACCTGGCGCAAGGCCTGAGCCGAGCCGTCGGCAACCGCGCTGCAGGGGGCCACCACGCGGCTCTTCATCCAGGCAAAGCGCTCCCATTCCCGGCCTTGCACCAGCAGGTAGTCCTCCAGCGCGTCGAGTGACACCACGCTGGGGCCCGAGTTGCCATTGGGGCGCAGCGCCAGGTCGACCCGGAACACGAAGCCGTGCTCGGTGGTCTCGCCCACCAGGGCCTGCATGCGCTTGACGGCGCGCGCAAAGTACTCCTGGTGGCTGATGCGGCCGCGCCCGTCGGCCGTCCCGGCGGTCTCGCCGTCTTCGCGGTAGACATAGATCAGGTCGATGTCGCTGGAGACATTGAGCTCGCGTGCACCGAGCTTGCCCATGCCGATGATCCACATGGGGGTGCGCTGGCCGCCGGCAGAGCACGGCGCGCCGTGCAGGGCATCGAGATCCCGGGCGACCTGCTGCCATGCGGCATCAAGGGTGACTTCAGCCAGCGCGGTCATGGTGCCAGTCACCTGCTGCAGGCTTGCCTGTCGGCCGGTGTCGAGCTCGGCCAGCCGGCACAGGGTGATCTGGCGCAGCACCCGCAGCGCATCGCCCATCGACAGTCCCCGGGCGCACAAATCCGAAAGTGTCAGCGTCAGTGTGTGGCGCTCGGGGGCGCCCTCGGGCAGCAGCGTCAGCCAATCGTTGTAGCGGCGGCGCAGCCGCTGCACGAATCGGCTGTGTGCGGCCGCATCCCGTGCCGGCCATGCCGGTGAAGTGTCAGCGGGCGCGCTGCCAGTCATAATTCGTGCCAAAGTATCACGTTATTCATTGTGCGGTCATTGTCCCTTGCCACCTGGTGGCGTCCGGTCCTGGGGCGGATCGGACGACTGCTGACCTGGATGCTGCTGGCGCTGGGCCTGCTGCTGGCACTGGGCTGGGGGGTGCTGCACGTGTGGATTGTGCCGCGAATCGCCGAGTACCGTGGCCCGCTGCAAACCTTGGCCTCGCAGGCCGTGGGGCTGCCGGTGCGCATCGGCCAGGTGCAGGCGCTGACCACCGGCTGGGTGCCCTCGCTGGCCCTGTCCGACATCGAGCTGCTCGATGCGCAGGGCCGCACCGCCTTGCGGCTGCCGCGGGTGCTGGTGGCCATCAGTGTGCGATCGGTCCTGCAGCTCGGGCTCGAGCAACTGGTGATTGACGGCCCCGAGCTCGAGGTGCGGCGCAATGCCGCTGGCGAGTGGTGGGTGGCCGGACTCAAGCTCTCACCCGGCAGCCGCGACAGCGCGGTGGCCGACTGGCTGTTCGATCAGCGTGAAGTGCTGGTGCGGGCAGGCGTGGTCCGTTGGCATGACGAGCGCCAAGGCGAGCAGGCCCATCCGCTGCGCTTGTCCGAGCTGGACCTGGTGTTGCGCAATTCGGCACGGGAACACCTGCTTCGTCTCGACGCCACACCGCCGGGTGAATGGGGCGAGCGTTTTGTCGTCAGCGGCCGTTTCCGACGGAGTCTGCTGTCCCAGCACCCGGGGCGCTGGCAGGACTGGTCGGGACAGGTGTATGCCTTCTGGCCGCATGCCGACCTGCGGGCCTGGCGCCACCGTCTGCCCCTGCCGGCCGGACTTCAGGCCGATTTGGTCAGCGGAGAAGGCCGCATGCGCATGTGGACCGACATCCAGCGAGGGGTCTGGACCGGCAGCGTGCTCGATCTGGACTTGCGGAATCTGCACGCGGTGCTGGGCGAGCACCTGCAGCCCTTGCAACTGCAGGTACTCACTGGGCGCCTGAGCGCCCAGCGCCAGGGACCGGTTTGGACCCTGTCCACCCAGGGCCTGGATTTTCGCAGCAGCGATGGCCTGCCCTGGCCGGGCGGGGATGTCAGCTTGCGCTATACCGAAGCCCGGGATACGCAGGCGGCCAGCGGGCAGCTCGAGGGCCAGGCCTTGGATCTGCAGACCTTGCAGACCCTGGCCCTGCGCTTGCCGCTGTCAGCCTCACTTCACCAGGACTTGCAGGCCTGGCAGGTGCGCGGGCAGCTCTCGCGCCTGCAGCTGAAGTGGCAGGGCCAGTGGCCCGCCCTGTCGAGCTACAACATGCGACTTCAGGGCCAGGATTTGCATATCGAGCCCGCTGCCGCCCGCGCACCGGGATTGGGCCTGCGGGGTGCCCGGCTAGACCTCTCCCTCGATGAGCGCGAGGGTCGCGCCACGTTGGAAATGCCCCGTGGCGGCGAACTTTTGCTCGGTGGCCTGCTCGAGGAACCGCGGGTTTCGCTCAAACAGATGACGGCCCAAGTGCAATGGCAACGCCAGGGCGATGGCCGTTGGCGCGTGCCCAGGTGGTCGGTCCGCCTGGACAACACCGATCTGGCGGGGCAGCTGCAGGGCAGTTGGTCCCCGGCCGAGGCCGGTCCGGGCGTGCTGGACCTGGAGGGCCGCTTTGCCCGGGCCGACGCGTCCCGCATCCATCGTTACCTGCCGCTGGGCGTGCAGGCCAAGGCCCGCCACTATGTCCGCGACGCCATCGTGCAGGGCCGCGCCAGCCAGGTCAGCGTGCGCATCCGGGGTGACCTTTCGCGTTTGCCCTTTGCCAACCCGCAGGACGGCGAGTTCCGTTTTGCCGGTCAGGTGCGGGACCTGCAGATGGCCTACATTCCGCCCAGCCTTGTGCCTGCCGGCAGCCGGGCCTGGCCGGTGCTGCAGTCGGTGCGTGGCGACCTGGTGTTTGACCGGCTGCGGATGGAACTCAGCGCTGCCAGCGGACTGATCGGCGAAGGCCTGCAGGTCAGCAACTTGCGCGCCGACATTGCCGACATGGCCCACCAGCCGGTGGTCGATGTGCAGGCCGATGTGCGTGGCGGCGCTGGACCGGCCCTGCGCCTGGTGCGCCAATCGCCGCTGGGCCAGATGCTCGGCGGCATTCTCGACCGGGCCGAAGTCAGCGGGCAGCTCAACCACCGCCTGCGGCTGACGATCCCGATCGAGCACGCAGAAAAAACCCGCGTGCAGGGCAGCGTTCAGCTGCAGGACAACGAAGTGCTGCTGATGCCGCAGATCCCCCGCATCGAACGTGCGCGCGGCCAGGTGCTCTACACCGAGCAGGGCTTTGAGCTGCAGGGCGTTCAGGGTCATGCACTGGGTGGTCCGGTCCAGCTTCAAGGGGGCTGGCGGGTTGACGCACCGGGCCAGCAGCGTTCGTCCCTGTCGGTCCGCGCTGAAGGCCAGGCCAGCGCGCAGGGGCTGCGTGCGTCGGGCCTGCTGCAGGACCTTGCGCCGTTGTGGGAGCGTGTGCAGGGCCAGATGGCCTACAGCGCGGCTGTTGGCTGGCACGCCGGCCATCCCGAACTGGACATCCGCAGCGATCTTCAGGGCCTGGCCTTGCAGTGGCCGCAGCCTCTGGGCAAGCCGGCCGCCACGGCCTTGCCTCTGCAGGTGGTCACCCGTGTCGATCCGGTCGGCAAACGCGAGCGGATGCAGGTGGTCCTGGGCGATCGTGCTGCGGTGGTGTATGTGCGTGAACTGTTGGCCGAAGGTGCGGGCATGGCCCGGGCCTTGCAGGGCAGCATTGTGCTGGGGGGGGGGCCTGCCGTCGCACCAGCCCTGCCTGCCAGTGGTGTGGCTGGTCGGGTGCAGATGGACCACCTGTCGCTCGATGACTGGCGAGCGCTGTGGCCCCAGGGTTCGGTGCCATCCGGTGCTGCCTTGCAGAGCCACTGGCCGGACCGGATCAGCCTGCAGGCCGGTACCCTGGTGCTCGACGGTCGCACCCTGCACAACGTCAGTGCCGGCATCTCCCGCGAGGGACGGCTGTGGCGTGCCAGTGTGGATGCCCGCGAGCTGTCGGGTCAGATCGACTATCAGCTGGGCACCCAGGGTCGTACGGACCGCCTGCAGGCCCGCTTGACCCGGTTGGACTTGCCCGAATCGGCCGAACAGGACGTCGCCCAATTGCTCGATCGCGCACCCACCGAGCTGCCCGCCCTGGACATCGTGGTCGAAGCGCTGCAATTGCGCGGTAAGGCGCTCGGTCGGGTGGAGGTCGAGGCGGTCAATGTGGAGTCAGCCGGGCCGCGCGCGGCCGGCGCGCGCGAATGGCGCCTGAACCGCCTGAACCTGCGCGTGCCCGAAGCCGAACTGGTCTCCAGCGGCCGCTGGTCAGCCGCCGCTGGCAACTTGCGCCGCACCGAGCTGGACGTGCGGCTGGAACTGCGTGATGCCGGCGCCCTGCTCGCGCGCCTGGGCATGCCCGAAGTGCTGCGCGCCGGCAGCGGACGCCTGGAGGGCCGCGTCGGCTGGGCTGGGACCCCGCTGGCGCTGCACTACCCCAGCCTGCACGGGCAGTTGCGGCTCGATGTCGCCCGCGGCCAGTTTCTCAAGGCCGACCCGGGTGCGGCCAAGCTTCTGGGCGTGCTGAGCCTGCAGGCCCTGCCGCGCCGGTTGTTGCTGGATTTCCGGGATGTGTTTGCCGAGGGCTTTTCCTTTGATCAGGCGCAAGGGGATGTGCGCATCCGCGAAGGCATGGCCAGTACCGACAACCTTCAGATTCGAGGCGTCAATGCGGTCGTGCGCATGCAGGGCAGTGCCGATTTGGCGCGCGAGACCCAGGACCTGCAGGTGCTGATCCTGCCCGAGGTCGATGCCGGCACCGCCTCGCTGCTGGCGGGGCTGGCCGTCAACCCGGTGGTGGGCCTGACCAGTTTCCTGGCCCAGCTGTTCCTGCGCCAGCCGCTGCGCCAGGCCAACACCCAGCTGTATCGCATTGACGGCCCCTGGCGCGAACCGCGCATCACGCGCTTGCCGCTGCCTGCAGGGGGTGCGGTGCCTGCAGCGCCGGCCACCAGTGAAGCAGCCTCCGGAGCACGCCCATGAAGATCGACATCGATTTCCCGCACCGACTGATGCGGTGGTGGCCTTCGCAACTGGCAAGGCTGCGCACCCATGGCCGACGCCTGTCGTTGTGGACGGCCCTGTTGCTGCTGGTGCTGGCCTTGCTGGCCACCCTGGTCTGGCTGGCCGGCCGCTACGAGGTCAGCCAGGTGGTGGCCGAGGTTGAGCGTGACGCCGGCGATGCGGTCAACGACCTGCGGACCCAGCTCAACCGCCAGGTGCAGGCCCTGCAGGCGGTACAGGCCCGACCCCTGTTCTTTCCCGCCTGGCAAAGCGAGATGCTGGCGCTGCTGCGTGAGAACCGTGAATGGTTGCGCGTCGAGGAACGTGACGAGGCCATGATCCTGCGCCGCTGGGTCGACTCGCCACTGCGGCCGCCGGTGTTCGATGCACGCAGCCGGCAGGAGGCGCTCAACGAGGTCCTGCTGGCCTGCCAGCGGGCGCGCCGGATCAATGCGCCGGTGTATTCGTCGAGCTACTATTTGCCCCGAAGCAATGGCATGGGCATCGAGGTCATCGAGCTGTGCCTGCCCCAGGCCTCCGGCCCGACCGCCTGGCGCTACACCATCGTGGCCCTGAGCCTCAAGGACCTGCTGGTCGAGCGACTGCTGCCGCGCTACGGCCAACGCTATGAAATGGCGGTCACCGAACCCGATGGTACACGCCTGGCCATTGTCGGCAGCATGCGGCCGGGCGCGCGCGTCTTCACCGGCCAGCAGGTGCTGGATCTGACCGGCACCAATCTGATCCTGCGTTTTGATGGCCGGCGTGCGGTACCCGATCTGTTCCCGAGCGTCATGACGGCGTTGGTGACGGGCATGTCGATCGCCCTGATCACGGTGCTGGTTCTGCTGGGCAAGGACTCGCGCAGGCGTCTGCGTGCCGAGCAGGAGCTGGCCGAGGCTCTGGCCTTTCGCAAAGCCATGGAGGATTCGCTGGTCACCGGCTTGCGTGCTCGCGACCTGCAGGGACGCATCACCTACGTCAACCCGGCCTTTTGCCAGATGGTGGGCTACAGCGCACAAGAGTTGCTGGGGCACAGCGCACCCATGCCCTACTGGCCGCCCGAGATGGCCGACGAATACCAGCAGCGCCAGGCGGTGCGCCTGGCCGGCCAGGCCCTGCCGCGCGAAGGCTACGAATCGGTGTTCATGCGCAAGGACGGCACCCGCTTTGCCGTGCTCATCATCGAGGCGCCGCTGATCAGCGTCCAGGGCGAGCAGACCGGCTGGATGAGTGCGGTGCTCGACATCAGCGAGCAGCGCCGCGTCGAGGAACTTTCGCGCGCCAGCCAGGAGCGCCTGCAGGCCACCGCCCGCCTGGCGACGGTGGGTGAAATGGCTTCTTTGCTCAGCCACGAGCTCAACCAGCCGCTGGCGGCCATTGCCAGTTATGCCAACGGCTCCCTGAACCTGCTGCACAACCCGGCCAGCGGCACCACCTTTGACCTGCGCATCGCCCTGCAGCGCATTGCCCAGCAGGCCGAGCGGGCCGGCAAGGTCATCAACAGCGTGCATGATTTCGTGCGCCGGCGCGAGCAGTCTCGCGAGGCGGTGTCGCCGGCGCGGCTGTTCGAGTCGATCGCGCCGCTGGTCACGCTGCAGGCGCGCAAGCTCCATGCCGAGGTGCGCTGGCACGCCGAAGCCGGCCTGCCGGCCGTGTGGTGTGACCGCACCATGGTCGAGCAGGTGCTGCTCAACCTGGCGCGCAATGCCCTGCAGGCTATGGACACGCCGCAGACCGGACGGCCGCTGTTGACCCTGCAGGCCCGCCCAGCCGCCGATGCGCCCACGCGCTGGGTGGAGTTTCGGGTCAGTGACTGCGGGCTGGGTATCAGCCCCGAGGTGGCCGAGCAGATGTTTACGCCGTTTTTCACCACCAAGGCCGAGGGCATGGGGCTGGGCCTCAGCCTGTGCCGCACGGTCATCGAGCAGCATGGCGGTCACCTGGACTTCCTGCCCAACACCCCGCAGGGCACGGTGTTTCGGTTTACCTTGCCGGTGCCCGTGCCAGAGACTGCCGCCAGCCCATCGCCGCCCTAGAATGGGTGCATGCGATCTCCGGTCCCTGACACGGTTCATATCGTTGACGATGACGCCAGCGTGCGCGAGGGCATGGCCTGGCTGCTGCGCACCCGGCGCCTGCTGAGCGAATGCCACGACAGCGCCGAGGCCTTCATGCACGTCCTTGATGTGCAGTTGCCCGGCTGGCGGCAGGGGCAGACTCCCCGCCTGCCCGGCTGCATCCTGCTGGATGTGCGTATGCCCGGGCTTAGCGGCCTGGCGCTGTTTGAGCTGCTGCTGCAAGCGGGCCTGGCCCGGGCCTGGCCGATCATCTTCCTGACCGGGCATGCCGACGTGCCCACCGCGGTGGCCAGCGTCAAACGCGGCGCCTTCGATTTTTGCGAGAAGCCTTTTTCGGACAACGCCCTGGTCGACCGCATCGAACAGGCCCTGGCCCTCTCGCACCGGCGGCTGGCCGAGCAGAACGAGCAGTCACGCCTGCGCCAGCGCTTGCACGAGCTGACCGAGCGCGAGCGCGATGTCATGCACCGTGTGGTGGAGGGCCTGCCCAACAAACTGATCGCCGACCAGCTGCAGATCAGTGTGCGCACGGTGGAGGTGCACCGTGCGCGCGTGTTCGAAAAAATGGACGTCAAGTCGGCGGTTGAACTGACCAACCTGTTGCGCAACTCCGCATGACACTGCGACGTCGCCACCTTTTGTCCCTGGCCGGGGCCGCAGTGCTGGCCGGGTGCAGTACGGGCCCGCGCGTGCCGGCGCCGTCAGCGGCGACGCCGCCCTCAGTGCGCCAGCGGGAGCGCAACGACATTGCGCTGTTTGCCCTGTCTTTGCTCGACACCCGCTATGCCTGGGGCGGGCGCGGCCCGGCTACCGGCTTTGACTGTTCGGGTCTGGTCAGCCACGTGTTCGAGCAGGCCGCCGGTCTGCGCCTGCGCGGCAACGCGGCCGAGCTGGGCCGTCAGTCGCGCCCGATCGATCCCGAGCGGCTGCGCGCCGGCGATCTGGTGTTCTTCAACACCCTGGGCGAGCGTCATTCGCATGTGGGCGTGTACGTTGGCGAGGGCCGCTTCGTGCACGCCAGCAACCCCCGCACCGGGGTGCGCCTGGACCGCCTGAGCAACCGCTATTACGCGCAGCGCTTTGAAGGCGCGCACAGCGTGCTGGACTGAGGGATGCCCCCTAGCGCGGCCACAGCGCCCACATGCGCAGGGGCTGCTTGAGCCGGCCGGCCAGTTCGCCGGCCGCATCGCCCGAGCCGGTGTAATAGTCGGCGCGCACCGCGCCCACAATGGCCGAGCCGGTGTCCTGCGCCAGCACCAGCCGCTGCAGTTGTACCTGCGGGCCACTCGAGGACAGCCACACCGGTGTGCCATAGGGAATGCTGCGCGGATCGACGGCGATCGAACGCCCCGCAGTCAGCGACACACCCTGGGCCCCCCGTGGCCCGGCTGGAGGGCGGCCTTCGGGCAGGGCCTCTTCCTTGAAGAACACCACGCGCGGGTTGCTCCACAGCAACTCCTGCACCCGAGAGGGGTTGCGGGCCATCCAGTCCTTGATGCCGGGCCAGGAGGCATCCCGCACCAGGCCCCGGTCGAGCAGCCAGCGTCCGACACTTCGGTAGGGTTGCTCGTTGGTGCCGGCAAAGGCCAGACGCACCAGGCGCCGCTGTCCGTCGGGCTCGTTGACCTGCATCAGGCCCGAGCCCTGGATCTGCACCACCAGGGCGTCCACCGGATCGGCCAGGTAGACCAGCTCGCGGCCCTGCAGCGCGGCACGTGCCTGGGGCAGGGTGTCGATCTCCTGGCGGGTGAACCAGGGCTTGCCTGCGCCCAGCCCGGCCGGGACCGCATGCAGGGGAACGGTGAAACGGCCCTGCGGACGCCGGCTGGCCTGCATGAGCGGCTCGTAGTAAGCGGTCAGCAGGCCCTGCGCCTGGGCGTTTTCAGCCTCGATGCGGTAGGGCTGCAGCCGCGTGCGCAAAAACGCCCCCTGGGCCTGGGAGCCGGCATTGGCCAGGCGGCGGATTTCGGGGCACAGCGCCCGCCAGGCCGGGGTGGGCCGCTCGCAGCTGAGCAGCCAGGCGGGCCAGGCTTCGCTGAAGGTGTCCGACTCCAGGTCCAGCTGCGACCAGGGCACCGGCACCCAGCGGCCGACGGTCGGCGCTGGTGGGGTGGGCGCAGCAGCGGCCGGGAGCCCTTGCGGTGCGGGGGGGCTGGCCGGTGGCGCCAGGGCGCAGCCGGCCAGGCTGCCTACAATCAGGGCCAGGGACGTCCACCGTCTGGCGTGCCTGTTGCAAAGTGCCTCGGGCACGGGTGTTCGGAGTGGTTGCATGAGCCTGATTTTGCTGGAAGCCCTGCTGGCGCTGCTGATCCTGATCGGCATTGTCTGGTGGACCATGTTTTCTGGGCGCCGCAAGGGCGAATTGCCCCACAAGGACGATCCGCCCACCTGAGGCGGCATTCAGCCCGGCAGCGGCAAGGCCCCGCCGGATTTGACCTCGCCCAGCGAAAAACTGGTGTGCAGGTCCTTCACATTGGGCAGGTTGAGCAGCACATCGCGGGCAAAGGCACTGAAGGCGTCGAGGTCGCGCGCCACCACCTGCAGCTCGAAAGTGCCGGTGCCGCTGATGTAATGGCACGAAATCACCTCGGGGATGCGGCTGATGGCTTGCTCGAGCTCGCGGGTGATATCGCCGCGATTGCGCTCGGCGTCCAGTCGCACGAAGGCCAGCACATCCAGGCCGACCTTGTGGCGGTCGATCACCGCCCGGTAGCCGGTGATGAATCCCGCTTTCTCCAGCGCCCGCACACGCCGCCAGCACGGCGCGGCCGAAAGGCCGACGCGGGCCGCCAGCTCGGCATTGGACAGGCGACCATCGATCTGCAGTTCGTTCAGGATCAGCCAATCAAATTTGTCCAGTATTTCCATGGTGGGGATTATTGAGCAAGATTCTTTCAAATCCAAGGGCAAACCCGGCCATTAAAAGCAAGCACCTGTCGGCCCCGAGCGCCTACACTGCAGGCAGCCTGGCCCGGCCCCAACAGGAGAACGGTGATGAACGCACCCTTGCCCGAGACCATTCGCAAAGCGCTGGAGACCGTCACACTGGACGACAAGTACAGCCTGGAGGTGGGGCGCGCTTTCATGAGCGGGATCCAGGCGCTGGTCAAGCTGCCCATGCTGCAGCGTCAGCGCGATGCCCTGCGGGGCAAAAACACCGCCGGCTTCATCAGCGGCTACCGTGGCTCGCCGCTGGGCGGCTATGACCAGTCGCTGTGGAAAGCACAGAAATACCTGAAGGCGCAAAACATCGTCTTCCAGCCCGGCGTGAACGAAGAGCTGGCCGCTACCGCCCTGTGGGGCACGCAGCAATTGGGCTTTGCGCCGCCGGGCACCCACAAATTCGATGGCGTGTTCGGCATCTGGTACGGCAAGGGTCCCGGAGTCGACCGCTGCTCGGACGTCTTCAAGCATGCCAACATGGCCGGCACCACGCCCTGGGGCGGGGTGCTGGCGGTGGCCGGTGATGACCATGTGGCCAAGAGCTCCACCGCCGCGCACCAGAGCGACCACATCTTCAAGGCCTGTGGCCTGCCGGTGTTCTTTCCGGCCAGCGTGCAGGACATCCTGGACATGGGCCTGCACGCTCTGGCCATGAGCCGCTTTGCCGGCGTCTGGGCCGGCATGAAGACCATCCAGGAAATCGTCGAGTCCAGCGCCACCGCGCACATCGACCCCGAGCGGGTGAACATCGTGCTGCCCGACTTTGTCATGCCACCGGGGGGGGTGCACATCCGCTGGCCCGACACCGCGCTCGAGCAGGAGGCGCGATTGTTCGACTACAAGTGGTACGCCGCCCTGGCCTATATCCGCGCCAATCGGCTCAACCACAACGTGATTGAAGGCGTGAACGACCGCTTCGGCTTGATGGCCAGTGGCAAGGCCTGGAACGACACCCGACAGGCCTTGCTGGACCTCGGGCTTGACGACGCGACTTGCAGGCAGCTGGGCATCCGGCTGCACAAGGTGGGTGTGGTCTGGCCGCTGGAGGCGCAGACCACGCGGGAGTTCGCCACCGGTCTGCAGGAAATTCTGGTGGTCGAGGAAAAACGCCAGGTCATCGAATACCAGCTCAAGGAAGAGCTCTACAACTGGCGGCCCGATGTCCGTCCGGATGTGCTGGGCAAGTTCGACGAGGTGGGGGGCGATCACAGCGGCGGCGAATGGTCGATGCCCAACCCAAGTGCCAATACTCTGCTGCGGGCCAACGCCGACCTGAGCCCGGCCATCATCGCCCGCGCGATCGCCAAGCGCCTGAAGAAATTGGGCATCGACGCCGACACCACCGCCCGCATCGACTCGCACCTGGCGGTGCTCGAGGCCAAGGAGCATTCGATGCAGACGCTCACCCTGGGCGCAGCCGCCGAGCGCACGCCCTGGTTCTGCTCGGGCTGTCCGCACAACACCAGCACCCGCGTGCCCGAGGGTTCGCAGGCCATGGCCGGCATTGGCTGCCACTTCATGGCCCTGTGGATGGACCGCAGCACCGCAGGCTTCACGCAGATGGGCGGCGAAGGCGTGCCCTGGGTCGGTCAGCAACCCTTCAGCCACACCGGGCACATGTTTGCCAATCTGGGCGACGGCACCTATTTTCACAGCGGCATTCTGGCCATTCGCCAGAGCATCGTGGCCGGCGTCAACATCACCTACAAGCTGCTCTACAACGATGCGGTGGCCATGACCGGGGGCCAGCAGCTGGGCGAGCGGCCCGAGGGCCACAGCGTGGTGCAGATTGCACAGAGCCTGCGTGCCGAGGGTGCGGTGCGGATCGATGTGGTCACCGATGAGCCCGATAAGTACAACGGGGTGGCCCTGGCCGAGGGCGTGAAGGTGTACCACCGCGACGAGCTCGACCGCATCCAGCGCGAAATGCGCGAAATCCGGGGCACAACCATCATCATCTACGACCAGACCTGCGCCACCGAAAAGCGCCGCCGCCGCAAGCGCGGCA